>JASHPE010000074.1 GCA_030038235.1 Terriglobia bacterium | reverse complement strand
GCAGCGGGTCATGTTATCGGTGTGGGAACTGCGGGAGCACGAGCCGATGCTCATGATCAACTGGCGGCCAATCAGCTCGTTGAAGGCCGATCAGATGGCGACTGACCGCCGCCCCAGGAACGGCATGGAAGCAGGCACCAAACTGGCATCGGTGCTGATCTTGATTGGCCTGATCGCCGCTGGCGCGGTCGAGATTGCGCATCAGCGCGCTCGAGCCGAATTCGTGGCGGCAACAGCGGGATTTAGCGGGACGCGAGCGTTTGAGGACCTACGGCAGCTCGTCGATCTTGGGCCTCGGCCCCCCGGTTCGCCGGCGCACAATCAAGCGCGAGATTACATTGACCGACAGCTACGCGTGGCCGCTGTGGAGATTTGGGATGACTCCTTTGTAGCCACGACGCCGGTGGGCGACATCCCGATGACAAACATCATCGGCGTAGTTCGCGGTGCGAGCCCGGCCGTCGTCATTTTGGCCGGGCACTACGACACCGCACAGCTCGACGGTGTGCGTTTCGTGGGAGCAAACGACGGCGGCTCCAGCGCCGCATTCCTTCTTGAAATGGCACGTGTGCTCAGACGCCAAAAGAACCGGTTCACTTACTGGCTGGTGTTTTTCGACGGTGAGGAAGCTCTCAAGCACTGGTCGGCCGACGACAGTCTGTATGGCAGCCGGCACTTGGCTAGGAGGCTGGCGGCTGACGGCATGTTGAAGAAGGTTAAGGCGTTGATTCTGGTCGACATGATCGCTGACCGCCACCTGGATATTCTCCGGGAGTCGAACTCGACCCCTTGGTTGAGTGAATTGTTGTTCAAGAGCGCACGTGACCTGGGAGAGAGCGGATCATTCAGTGGCGGCAGCTTCCCGGTCGAAGACGATCACTTGCCTTTCTTGCGGCAGGGCGTGCCGGCCGTCGATATCATCGACCTGACCCCCTTCAAGACCTATCACCACACCGCACAGGACACGATCGACAAATGCAGTCCGGCGAGCCTGGCGGTAATCGGGCGAGTGGCGCTCGCGACGCTGGCACGTCTGGAACGCGCAGGTTAGGCCAAGAAGTCTGTAAGTTACGGATTATGTGGTACTTACTAGCCTGCGTAGGCCGGCTGTTGCGCCTTCGCTGTGTCTGACTCGTCGCCGCTAGAATTCAATCTTTCCCGTTATTTCTAGGCAAGCCGCAGAGCACGTTGCCTTCCAACTTTTTTTCACGGGTCGGCAAATGTGAGAACTGAGCGAGAGTGGAACTGTCGCGCCCACGTTGACACGGGGTGTCGGAGCGAGGCGCGCTCCAGGCCGGAATCTGAGAAGTCGGATTGCGTCGCGGGCCCGGTGAGTCGCCGACTGCTTAGTATTCGGCGCCTGAATACGGAAGAAAGGAGGCGATCCGTGACCGAGTTGGTGCGCCGAAAGCGGCGACTGGTGCTCGAAACTCCGTACCTGATAAGGGGCCGAGCAGTCATTGTTCACGTCTGGCCGTCGGGCCTTACACTGAGAGAAAAGGGGTGCCGGGCAGGCCTGGAGATCAGTTGGGCGCAAGTTTACAACCGCGCCGCCGAGATTGCGGCGGAATCTGCACGGCGAGAAAGGCAGGAGTCGCGACGCCCGAGAAGTGGTCTGCGAGCGGAGTAACGAACTGGGTCGAGACCTGGACCGATCCGACAGGGGGAATGTAACACGCTGGACAGAGCCGCATCTTTCGACAAGAGGCTTTGGCCGAAAGGGGCCGCTGGGCGCAACAGTCTGTTGATTGCCTCCGAGCGTCCCGTTGGGACGTAATCGCAGCCCGGTGTAAATCGGTTCACAGCTACCGTTGTCTGGGGTCATTTCTCCTGAAAGGGTGTCCGCAGGCCTTCGGTGGTGACGGCCCCGATAGCCCAAGTTAGCCGTTGCCGGCGGGTTTCCTTTCCTTGTTCTTCCAGGCCGGATCAATCGCAGGCTGCGCCCGGCCAAGCAAGCTGATCACAGGGTCTTGTTCCGCGCGTTTTCTATCTCCCAAGACAAGCACGGTACAGTCGCGCCTTGCTCGCGTTACCGCATTGTAGAGCAGCCTGCGTTGCTGCTCGACCGACCAACCTGCGTTCTTGTATCCCCAAAAGACGAAGACATGGTCAAACTCTCGGTTCTTAGCGCCATGGATGGTCAACACTTGGAATCGCGGCGAACCTCTCCCGAAAGCCCGGATGTTGTGGACGGAAACCCTCGCGAGCTGTTCCGCTAGTTCTTGCGGAAGCGGATCAATGCCTCGGAGCTTAGAGAAACGTATGATCTGGCGGGCCACGGCGGTGGCTTGGCTGTGGTTCGCGACTTGGCTTGGATCCCATGTTGCTGCGACCGGCCCGCGGCCGGAGACTCCAAGGAGTTCCAAGATCTGCTCTTGTTGCTTGTCTTCGCTCAATTGCCGCGACCAACTGACTTTGCTTTTCGTGCTTCGCTTGGCAAGTTGTCTCTCGAACGATAAGAGCAGCTTGTCGAGCAGTACATCGTCCGGGCTTAGGACAATAAGCGCGCATGTGCCGGATCGGATCTGCTTGTCAGCATCCCACGGGAGAAATCGCTCGACGATACGCCACGCGGCCATCTCGGGTTTTGGCGCCCAATACACGGGCACCGTCCTCTCTGTGGCTGTCACGTTGTCGCGGAGGGCGCGCGCTGCTCGAAGAATTCCCCGGTTGTCTGTCCTCCGGCATTTGGTTAGATCTTCATAAGCGGTAGGTTCCCGCTCTCCGAGTCCCCGGATCCACTCGACCGCCGGACACGTGACACCATTGCCTTGCAGAAACTGAAAGTCATCGGCCGCAAGCAGGAGCTCACATGATCCGCGGAGGGTCTGGACTAACTTGAGAGTGCCGCCTTCGCAATCTTGGAATTCGTCCACGATAACGAGCGGGTAAGTCTCGGCAACAGCGGTGGAGACCGTGGGGCTCTCTAACAGCTTACAAGCGAGGGTTATTACTTCGTCGAAGGTCGCCTGGGTGCGAGAATACTTTTCGATGAGCCCGCAGCTTGTCTCGCATACCGCGACCGATGCTGCAAGGTCAAGGCTCCTGCGCCAGCGGTTGACCACCATGAGCGCGAAGCTGTGGATCGTTGAGACCTCGACCGGCAAGTTCGGACAGAATTTGTCAAGCGCAGAGCGCAGATGCCTGCGGGCGCCGTGCATGACGGCCATCGCGAGCGCGCGCTGATGGGGCTTTTCGAGAACTTGGCTTCCTGACGCAGCCGCTTGTTCCATCAATCTCCTAGTTTTGCCGGCGCCTGCCGGCCCGGTGACGAAGAACGGCTGGTGCATCATGCTGATTCTCTGCGAATGTGGCTAGCGACGTAGATTTGTAGGCCCCCGTGCTTTAGCTTTCTCCAATCAGGGGACCTTGGCTCCTTTCGGCCAACGATTGCCGCAATGTCACCTAGTAAGTCGGACGCACGTGTGACACACTCCGGCTTGTCGAGAGCCTCAAAAGCGAGGTCTTCCCGGAGCTCGCGGTTTTTCTTGTGCGTTCCGTCGCTTAGGGCATTCTGTAAGTGTGCCAGATTACGTTTCGCACTATCAGGTAGCAATGTCTTGAGTGTTAGTCCCGGCGTCGGCAGCGCAGGTTGTAGGACCCATGCAGCGACGCACTCGATCGCAGCGCCGTCGCCCCAGCGAATTGCCCGGTCCACGGACAGCAGCAACTTGGAAATGCCATCTAGGTAGCGGTCGCCGTCTTTGTCGCCATCGACTATCGGCACCGCATCGGGACGCAACTTGTAGACTTCTTTGTAAGTGTCTATGATCGAAGCATCTTGGGTAGGCACGACAGACAATGGAAGCGCGCTCGGGCTGCCGATCTGATCGGACGCTTCGGAGATTCGCTGCAGGAGCCGCAGCCACTCATAATCGTGATCCCCCTCGGGAACTAGAAGGCCTGCCCCGAGAATTGCGTCGTAGAATGCCTCCCGTTTCTGAAGATAGAGCTTTCGAATGGCATTTGAATGGATTTCCGGCTCTGCGCAAGAATCTGTAAAAGGGCCTGGATTAATGCGGTTGCAGTAGACTGGCGGGGTGCCAACCGACAATGACTTCACGAGGATTCTCAACTGGCCCGGATACCGGGTCTATCGACACCAGATTGATGAGCGTGGCAAGAAGCTGGAGCTGTGGGTACGGCGCAAGCGGGGCAACCGGAGGATTGAGTGCTCGGGCTGCGGCCGGAAGTTCCGCGAGTTTCATGACGTGAGCGAGCGGGCGGTGCGGGACCTGCCCTGGAGTGCATTTCAGACCACGGTGTACATCGAGATTTACCGGGTGAAGTGCCCTGAATGTGGGGTGAAGCGGGAGAAGGTACTGCAACTGCCGAGCAAGGCGCCGTTCTCGAAGCGCTTCGAAGAGGCGGTGGGCGAGGCGTGCGAGAGCGCTTCGGCGCGGCAAGTGGCGCGACGGTTCGATCTGCCGGCGAGCACGGTGAGAGCGATGGATCTGCGCTACCTGGAACGTTGGGCGGCGGGGAGGCGGAAGCCGGCGCTGCGGCAGATGGGGATCGACGAGCTTTATCTGGGGAAGAAGCAGAAATTTGTGACGGTGGTGAGCGATCTGGAAAGCCAGGAGCCGTTATGGTTCGGGGAAGAACGGAAGAAGGAGACGTTGGATGAGTTCTTCCGCACCCAGTTGAGCCGGAAACAGCGAGGGAGGATCGAGGCCGCCTGCCTGGACATGTGGCAACCCTATCGATTGAGCTTGGAAAGTCAGGTGCCGGGCTGCCGGTTGGTGTACGACAAGTTCCACGTGCTGCAACATGCGAACGCCGCTATCGATGAAGTCCGGCGGGCGGAGTTCTTTCGCCAGGGCGGTCGAAAGCGAGAGTTGGTGAAGGGGAAACGCTGGTTGCTGCTGAGTCGCTGGGTGAATCTGAACACGGAGAAGAAACGGCAGCTCAATCAACTCTTTCGCCTGAATCGAAGAGTGATGAAAGCGTACCTGCTCAAAGAAAGCTTGAGCCGACTGTGGGAATACCGCTACGAGGGAGCGATGCTGCGGTACCTGCAGAGCTGGATCGATCAACTACGCTGGCAACGCCTGAAGCCTTTCGAGAAACTGGCCGGGATGCTGCTCCACCATCTCGAAGGCATTCTGAACTACTGCCGAACACGAATCGCGATGGGCGTGGTCGAAGCGATCAACGGCAACATCAAGAGTCTGCTGCGGCGTGGCCGAGGATACAAGAACCTTCGCTACCTGCTCCTGAAGGCTCAACGCATGGCGGTCACCCGGACGGAATTCGTCACCATCAGGAAGGCAGCCTAAAATGCGGCTCCGTACGAATTCTTGCGCAGAACCGGATTTCCTTAACGGGCTCGTTTCTCAGCCTCTGCGCGGTAAGTTGGCCGCTGCTGTTACGCAGGAAGACTGCTTCGGAGGGCTTATACGTCGCGGCGATGAGCGGCGAATGCGTTGTAATGAGCGACTGGGTACTGACAGCCCGAATGCGATTGGCGAGGCGTTTATGCAGAGACGGGTGCAAGTGTAGTTCCGGCTCCTCTGCGACCAATATGAAATCTTTCCCCTCCAACTTCCTCGTTTCCGCGATGGCAAGCAGAATCAGAAATGATTGCAATGACACCATGCCCGCACCCTGTCGGCTTAGCGGCAGAAGGGTAGCATCAGGTCTCTTGACATGCGGTAACAGGCTCTGTAGAACTCCGAGAGTATCCAGCGACGTAGGCCTGTGTACCAGGCGCTCACCCTCCTGCAGCATCATGAAGCGCCGGAGTTCCGCCTCCGCCGCTTCAAGTACGGGCTTCAAGTTTGCTGAGTTCTCAACTCGACTCTTCGGGGTGCTTAGCTCCTCCTTGAGTCCCTCGATCGCGTCTCCCGGCATGGCGTTGCTCTGCCGCAAGGCTTTTATAAAACTTGATGACCCGAAGCTTAAGAGCCTGTCCCACTGACGGTTCGCGGGAAGGATAAAAACGCCGAGTTCCTGCAGCCGATGTTGAGTGACAATGTCGCAGTCGTCACTGAACGGATCTCCGGGACCGTGGTAAAAATACCGCTTCGCCTCAAATTCGCAGTTCTCGTCGTCGTAGCGCGCGCATAGCGCGACCTGCGCGGCGAGATGTGCCTCTTCCGGTCGATCGGGTTCGAATGTCACCGTGGATTTGTCGTCATGCCACCAGACCGGCTGTGCGGCCGACTGCCCAGCAAACCAATCTGGGTGTTCCTCCGGTTTGTCATCTGAAAAGTTCGTTACGGTGGCGATGATAGTAAATCGGGAGGTCGGCTTCGGTCGCCCGCCGAAAAAGTCCCAATCCGAAAGCTGGTAGACGATACGCTCCCGCCCAAAGAGCAGCGCCAAGGCGTCCGTCACAGCCGTCTTGCCCACATTGTTTGGACCAAGAAGAACCCCATGCTCTGGAAGCGTAATCAGTCCGGTCTTAACGCCTCGAAAGTCAGCAAGCTGGATTT
>JASHPE010000073.1 GCA_030038235.1 Terriglobia bacterium | reverse complement strand
GTTGTCGGTTCTCGGTTGACAACCTACAACTGACCGGCTTCGACAACTACTGACAACCAGCAACGACCTACTCGACCGACAACCGGCAACCGACTACCTCGAAACTGGCAGCGCAAACGCATACAACATATCATCCACCGCCATCAACACGTACTGTCGCCCGTCGAGTTCATACGTGATGGGCCCGTTTGACATGTCGCCGCCCGCGTTGAGATGCCACAGCGTCTTGCCGCTGGCGGGATCGAGCGCCAGGATGTTGCCGTTGTTGTCGGCCGTGAACAGCAGGCCGCCCGCCGTGGTCAGAATCCCGGCGGAGCCTTCGCCTTGGCCGATTTCATAACTCCAGACTACCTTGCCTGTGCGATAGTCGAGCGCGCGCAGTGCGGAGTCGGACCACAGGCCGCGATCGCGTCCTCCCCAACCCTCCGCTTTGCCCGTGGCAGTGCGATAAAAGATGCTGAACACGCGCCGGGCGCTGACGTAGAAGAGCCCGGTGAGCGGATCGAAGCTCGGCGCGAGCCAGTTCGTGGCGCCGTCGGATGCGGGCTCGACGAGCGCGCCATCGGGCCGGGGAGCGGCGTCGGGCTTCGGAATCGGATGGCCCTGGGCATCGATCGCCGACGCCCAGTTCGTGTCGATGAACGGCGCGGTCGCCAGATGCTCGCCCGTGGTACGGTCGAGCACGAAGAAATATCCGTTGCGCGCGGCCTGTGCGACCAGTTTGCGCGGGTGGCCCTCGATCTCGGCGTCGAACAGCACCGGCGTCTCCACGGAGTCCCAATCGTGCACGTCGTGAGGCGACGTCTGGTAGTACCAGGCGAGCTTGCCGCTATCCGCGTGCAGCGCGACGATCGAGCAGGTGTAGAGATTCGCGCCCGGCCGCGAATCGCCTACCAGCACGGGGTTGGGATTGCCAGTGCCCCAATAGATCAGGTTGAGATCGGGATCGTACGTGCCCGTCATCCAGGTCATGCCGCCGCCGTGCGTGATGGCGTCGGAATTCTTCGGCCAGGTTTCGGAACCTGCCTCGCCGGGCTTGGGCTCCACGTACCAGCGCCATTGCACCTTGCCGGTCTCGGGATCGATCGAGTCGAGGAAGCCCGGAATGTCCGTCACGTCGCCGGACACTCCCGTGATCACGTGATTGCCCACCACCAGCGGCGCCATAGTGGAAAAGTATCCGAGCTTGGGATCGGCGAGCTGGATGATCCAGCGCAGCGATCCGTCCTTGGCGTTGAGGCTCACCAGATGTGCGTCGGGCGTGGTCATGTAGAGCCAGTCGCCGTACATGCCCACTCCCCGCTGCCCGATGTGATCGCCCTGTGACGGCCGCTGGTAGTGCCAGACCTCGCGCCCGAAGCGTGCGTCTACGGCCCAGACGTTGTCGGGCGTGGTGAAGTAGAGAATTCCGTTCACGAGCAGCGGCGACGACTTGATTTCGGCGGAGTGCGCCCGGAAAATCCATGCCGGCGCGAGTTCGCCGACGTTCGACGCATTTATCTGATCGAGCCGGCTGAACCGCCGCCCGGAATAGTCGCCGTTGAATGTGGGCCAACTGTCCGCCGGCGGATTGAGCAGCATGCCAGGCGGGAGTCCCTGCGCGAAGGCCATCGTCGATGCGTGTCCGGCCAACATCGCGGCAAGAATCAGCAGCAGGAGGAATAAACCCCCGGCCCTTGTCATTCCGAGCGCAGCGAGGAATCTCACTTCAGCGTTTCCAGATAGGCAAAGAGATTGTGAAAATCATTCTGCGTGATCTTCTCGAGCAATTCGCGGTGCGCCGCCAGCGGATCGTGAACGTCCACTTTCACGCTGCTCAGTGCGTACGGCCGGTACCAGCCGTTCGAATCGCGGAGCGCCACCGTGAATTCGTCCTGATACTCAAGCTTGCCGCTGATCTTCTCGCCTGACGCGAGGGTCACCGTCACCGTTTTCTGGCGGCCGCGCCGCGGGTACATCATGCGCGCCTCGAGGTCGAGCGGCGCGTACCGCCCGGCGATGCCCTTCAGGTCGCCTGACACGGAATGGCACTGGGTACATCCGCCGGGGCCATCGAAATAAGCGCGGCCCACCTCCGCGTTGCCAGTGAGAAGCTTCGCCAGGGCGTAGATCTTCGGCAAACTTGCGGACGCCAGCGCCTGCTGCGCGCGATCGTGCAGAAACGCCGCGACGTCCTTGATCTGATCGTCGTTGAGCGGGAGCGGAGGCATGCCCTTGTCAGGCCGACCATTGTGGATTACGGGCCCGATCAGGTTTCCGTTCACATCGTGCGCCACCAGCGCCGACCGGATCAGGTCCGGACCGCGCGCGCCCGTGGCATCGGGTCCATGGCAGAAGGCACAGCTTTGCTGAAACTGCTGTGCGCCGCGCTGGATCGCACTGGCGTCGGGCTGATGTTGGGTCTGTGCCCAAGCCGCACGCGGCGCCCACGATATAATTCCTGAGAGTATTCCGGTCACAATTGCGGCGCTACACGCTCTGCGGATGCTTCGAAACATAGGGCCATGCCGGAATCGGAGCGTTTCCGGCGAGGAAAGTCATTGTATCGCGGACGAGTACCTGTGCCGCAACTATTACTCAGCATCGTGAGTGGATACTGAAGAGTCGCAAGCATGTCATTCTGGGCGCAGCGAAGAATCTCGCCCCGGCAAGAAAGGATGTAAGAGATGCTTCGCTGCGCTCAGGATGGCATGCGAACGGACTTATGACGCCATGTTTCAATACGCGACGATCCAGGCTACAGATCCGTTCCCATTCTCGCTTGTGATATCTTCGAGGTCCGATGCGCCTGATCATCTCCGATCACGCCCTTGCCTGCCGCCTGGAGCGCGCCGAAGCGCTCGCCAACGCGCGATTCGTCGAGGCTCGCGCCCGCGTGGCGCCAGATTCCGGCGCGCAGTGGATCGAAGTCGCCGGCGCTTATGCGATGTTCGACGCGCCGAACTCGCCTTGCACGCAGACGTTCGGTCTCGGCTTGTTTCAGATGCCCACCGCGGCCGACATGGACCGGATTGAAGCCTTCTTCAAGGATCGCGGCGCGCCCGTGATGCACGAAGTGAGCCCGCTTGCCGATAAGGCGCTCCTGCCCATGCTTCACGAACGCGGCTACCGGCCCGTGGAATTATCCAGTGTGTTGTTCCTGCCCATCGGCGAGGAAGCTTTAGTGGCGCCGGCTTCAACGGTGCCGACTGCAACCGTGCCGGCTTCACGAGCGGCCGGCGCGGGCGGTGAGGAGTCATTGCAAGCGCGCGTGGTACGCCCTGAAGACCCTGAAGAAAAAGACCTCTGGGCCCGCACGATCGCCGAGGGCTGGCGCGAGTTCCACGAATTTGCGGACTACATGCGCGATTTGATGGCCGTCGCGTCGGCGATCGACGGCAATACGCTGTTCCTCGCAGAATTGCACGGCCGGCCGATCGCGGCCGGCGGACTCGCTATGCATCACGGCGTGGCGCTGCTCAACGGAGCGAGCACCATGCCGGAGTGGCGGCGTCGCGGCGCGCAGAACCTGCTGCTCGCGAGCCGCCTCGCTCACGCCGTCCGATCCGGCTGCGACCTGGCGATGTTCTGCGCCGAACCGGGCAGCTCCTCGCAGCGCAATGCCCAGCGCCACGGGTTCCAGATCGCATACACGCGCATAAAATGGGGCCTGGAGGGGTTGTAAGCACAACACATTTCGGGAGCAGGAACACGAGATGGATCTCGTAGACGAGAATCCCGTTTTGGCGGCCGACTCGCGGCGCAACTTTCGCCTTGGCCTCTCCCTCTGCCCCTGATCCCTGACCCCTGATACCCCCGCCCTGTCCTCCGGATGCTCGCAGAGTATCGGAAAGGTTGCAGGCGCGCGAGAAGGCCCGGCGCGCGCTGAGCGGATACCGCCGCGGCTCCCACGAGGACGAGGTAGCCTACGAGGCTCGCCTGACCCGCCAGATCAAGCCCTGGTGCGCCGATCTCCCTCGCGCCGTCGTCGCCCACCGGCGAGGATCGCGACGAATTGCGCCGCCACATCGAGTGCTGCCAACGGACTATAGGCGGGCTCGCCGGACTGGAGGATTGCCAATTGCCGATTGACGATTGCCGATTGGCCCCCTCGGCCGACTCACGCGGATCGAGGGCTTCCAGGTGCTGGTGGACACCCCGGAGGAGATGCTGATCCGGTTGCTCGAATATCACTCTGACGGCGGCGGGCTGGACGGCGTAGGGGCGGCCCGCGTGGCCGCCCAAACAGATGGCACCACAAACTGGGCGGCCCTCGTGGCCGCCACCACCTTCGACGCCATCCTGGCATCGAGAAAAGCCCCGATTCTGGCGGCTTTACGAGGTAGCACGGCCGTCCCGGCCGCTGTCGCTGAGGCGTCTCGCCTCAGGCCGGGCGCGGACGAGACGTCCCCGCCACAGCGGGCAGGATGCCCGCGCTACGTCGACTCGCGGCTCGAGGATTCTGCCCCTGACCCCCGGCCCCTGGTCCCTGATCCCTGCGAGGATTCTGTTGCCGGTTTGCGCCTCGACGAATTGTGGCGCTACAGTAAGCTCGGTCGCAGGTCGCCTTGTTGCCGTTTCCGGCGGGATGATACGATGCTTTATCAAGGCTGCGCCTTTCGTTCGTTGATCTCGATCGGCTCCCAGGGAGGATGTTCGTGCCGGAAACGCCTCAGTACGACTTTGTGGTCATCGGAAGCGGTCCCGGAGGTTACGTCGCGGCCATTCGCGCCGCGCAATTAGGACTGAAGACGGCGATCATCGAAAAGGACGACAAATTCGGCGGTACGTGCCTGCATTGGGGCTGCGTTCCCACCAAGGCGCTCCTCTTTGACGCCGAGGTGTACGACTACTTCAAGAACGCCCGCGAGTTTGGAATCGACTGCAAGCAATTCGCGCTGGACTGGGATGCCGTGCAGGCGCGCAAGAACAAGATCGTCACCAAGCTCGCCAAGGGCGTCGAATTCCTGCTCAAGAAGAACAAGGTGGAGACGATCGCGGGCTACGGACGCCTTGCAGGCAACGGTCGGGTGGTCATCAGCGACTCCAAGGGCAAGGCGCGTGAGGTGCAAGCCAGCAACATCGTGCTCGCCACAGGCTCCGAGGCTAAAATGCTGCCCGGTCTCACTGCCGACGGAAAGTCCGTCCTGACCAACAAGGAAGTCCTGGGGCTCAAGAGGATTCCGAAATCAATGGCCATCATCGGCGCCGGCGCCGTCGGTGTGGAGTTTGCGTCGATCTTCAATCGACTCGGGACTGACGTGACCCTGATCGAGATGTTGCCGCGCATTGTTCCACTTGAAGACGAAGAGGTTTCGGCCGAGCTCGAGAAGGCTTTCCGCAAGCAGGGCATCGTGATTCACACCGGCGCCAACGTTCAGCAGGCGAGCTCGGGCAAGATGGCGTCCCTCACCTTTTCGAGCCGCGACGGTAAAACGGTTGCGATCGAGGCGAAGACGCTGCTGGTCGCCGTCGGACGCGCTCCCAATACCTCGGACGTGGGCCTCGACAAGACGCAAATCCAGCCCGAGCGCGGCTTTATCCGGATCGATCCCTTCATGAGGACGGCCGAGCCCGGGGTCTACGCGATCGGCGACATCGTAGCGTCGAGCCCACTGCTCGCCCACGTCGGACACGCGGAGGGCATCGTCGCAGCCACGCACGCGGCAGGCAAGAACGCAGAGCCGATCAACTATCAGCAGGTGCCGAATTGCACGTACTGCGAACCGGAAGTCTCCAGCGTCGGACTGACCGAGGCCCAGGCGCGCGAAGCGGGTTTCAAAGTGAAGATCGGCAAATTCCCGTTCTCGGCCAACAGCAAGGCGGACATCCTGGGCGTGCGCACCGGTTTCGTGAAGATTGTCAGCGACGAAACTTATGGCGAAATCCTGGGCGTCCACATGATCGGTCCGCGGGTGACGGAGATGATCGCCGAGGCGGTGCTGGCGCTGCGGCTGGAAGCGACGGCGGAGGACCTGGCGCACACTATCCATCCGCATCCGACCCTCACCGAGGCGTTACTCGAAGCGGCACACGCGGCGCACGATTGGGCGATACACATATAAGCTGTCAGCCGTCAGCTTTGACTGCTGAAGGCTCACTGCTGAGGGCTGAAAGCTGACTGCTGAAAGCTGAACATGCTTTGCATCGTGGAACAACTCGGCACGATCGATTACGCCGCCGGACTCGCCTTGCAGCACGAGCGGGTGGCGGCGCGCAAGGCGGGTGCGATTCCGGACACGCTGCTGCTGCTCGAACATCCGGACGTCTACACGCTCGGACGCAACGCGCATCGCGAGAACGTGCTGGCGTCGCCTGCGTTTTTGAAATCGCGTGGAGCGGAGGTCTTCGAGACGGACCGCGGCGGCGATGTCACTTATCACGGTCCGGGGCAATTGGTTGGCTATCCGATTCTGGACTTGACCGAGCACCGGCGCGATATCGCCTGGTTCATGCGGTCGCTCGAAGAAGTCTTCATCCGCGTAGCCGCCGACTACGGCTTCGAAGCGGGGCGCGTGCCCGGCGCCACGGGGGTCTGGGTCGGCAACGAAAAGCTGGTGGCCATGGGCGTCCACGTCTCGCGCTGGGTTACGTCCCATGGCTTCGCTTTCAATGTAAACACCGACCTGCGCTACTTCGACTGGATTGTGCCCTGCGGACTGCGGGGTAAAGGCGTGGTTTCGATCGAAAAGCTGCTCGGCCAACGTGCGGATATGGCCGACGCCGCCGAGCGTGTTATCCATCATTTCGGTGAAGTCTTCGGATTGGAGATGAGCCAGCGTAGTCCGCAACTGTCTGGCGCAGTCGCGGACGTGTAGACTGTACGATCGCTAATTTGCTCGGCCCGCTGCGTGGCCATCGGGGCGACCCTTACATCATGGCTTCGAAACTCACGCGTTCCCAGCATCACGACCTGTACTACTACCTGCGCCTGAATCGCCGCGTGGATGAGCAACTCACCAATCTTTACCGGCAGGGCAAGGTGGTCGGTGGAGTGTACTCGAGCCTCGGCCAGGAAGCGATTTCGGTGGGCACGGCTTACGCGCTTGGTCCCGACGACTTCCTCGGCGGCATGATTCGAAACGTAGGCGCCATGCTGGTCCGCGGATTCCCGCCACGCGACGTCTTCATGCAGTACATGGCCCGCCGCGATGGTCCCACGGGCGGCCGCGACGCGAACACGCACTTCGGCGACATAAAGCGTGGCGTGCTTTCGCCCATCAGCATGCTTGGGGAATTAGTGCCGTTGCTGGCTGGAGTCGGTCTGGCGGCGAAGATCCGCAAAGAGAAGCGCGTCGGATTGACTTATGTCGGCGACGGCGCTACCAGCACCACGCCATTTCACGAAGGTTTGAACTTCGCCGCCGTCTTGAAGCTGCCGCTGATCGTGATTGCGGAGAACAACGGCTGGGCGTACTCGACGCCGGTCGAGCACCAGATGGCAAACACCAATATCGTTGATCGCGCCCAAGCTTACGGAATCGCAGGCGTGGCTGTTGACGGCAACAACGTGCTCGAGGTCTACGAAGCCACCCGCCAGGCGCGCCAACGCGCCTACAAGGGCGAGGGTCCGACGCTGATCGAAGCTCGGACCATGCGCATGAAAGGCCACGCCGAGCACGACGACGCGCGTTACGTGCCCAAGGAGGTCATTGAGAAGTGGCGCGCTCGCGATCCCATTGCGACCTACGAGACGTTCCTGACGGCGAAGAAGCTGATGACCGCAGAGGAGAAATCGGCGATTGAAGCACGTCTCGACAAAGTGATTCGCGAAGACGTCGAATTTGCCGAAGCCAGTCCGCTGCCAGCGCCGGAGGAAGCGGCGCGGCCGGTATGGGCGTGAATCATTGAGTGATCGGGTCATCGGGTGATGGAGTCAGTTTAGTTGCCCGGCCGGTGCTTGGATAACAGAAATGCGAAAGGTCGAGACACGATCGGCGCGTCGTACAGCAAGAGACGCGGGGAATGTGAAGGCGATGACCCGGTCATCCGATCACCCGATGACCCGATCATCCGATGACCCGATCATCCGGTTTCTCCACTCCGCCACCCTGGCGAAGATGCTTTATTACCTCAAGGTGACGCGCGAAGCGGAGCATCGCATCGAGCGCGTGCTTTATCGCCAGGGCAAAATCGTCGGTGGAGTATACGTGGGGCGCGGGCAGGAAGCGATCGCGGTCGGGGCGACCATTCAGCTTCGAGACGGTGATGTGAGCTTTCCCAGCCACCGCGATTTCGCCGCGTGGGTGATTCGCGGCTTTACACTGAAGGAGATCTTTCTCAACTGGCTTGCCCGTGGCAACGGACCGTCGCGCGGGCGCGAGAATACGGGTCACTTTGGCGACGTGAAGCGCGGCTTGATTCCCATCATTTCCCCGCTTGGCGACACTTGCCCGCTCGCCTGTGGCACATCGCTGGTCCAGAAGCAGCGCGGAAAGGGTGAAGTAACACTGGTGCATTTTGGTGAGGGTACCACCAGCCGCGGCGACGTTCACGAGGCCATGAACATGGCTGCGGTCTGGAAACTGCCGCTGATCTTCATCTGCAATAACAACGCCTACGCGTATTCCACTCCGACGCACCAGCAATACGCGGTCGAGAACCTGTCGGTGCGCGGGCCGGCATATGGAATGCCGGGTGTGACCATCGACGGCAACGACGTTCTGGCGGTCTACGAATCGGTCCGCGAGGCCATCGAGCGGGCGCGGGCAGGGAAGGGGCCGTCGTTCATCGAGTGCAAGACGTTTCGCATGACGGGCCACTCGGCTCATGACGCCGCCGAGTACGTGCCCAAGGAATTGTTCGAGGCCGCCGCCAAAAATGATCCGGTGACGCGATTCGAAAAACTGATGCTCGCGCGCAAGGTTATCTCCGCAAGGAGTCTGCGCGAGATGGAAAAGCAGATTGCGCGCGAGATCCAGGATGCCGGCGCCTTCGCCGAATCGAGTCCAATGCCGCGAGGAAGTGAAGCGGCAGAGGGCGTGTATTGCGAAGAGCCATGCTACTGGGACAATCGGGTCATCGGATGATCGGTTCATCGGGTCATTGGGCCCTCGTCGGCCGTTTTGGTGTAAGGATGGAAAGCCGGCAGGAGCAGATGAAGGCACGGACAAGAGAGTTTGCGAATCGTGTCGTTCGGTTATTTCGCGCCTTGCCCAAAACCGAGGAAGCTCGGATCATCGGAAGGCAGGTTCTGCGGTCTGGCACGTCGGTCGCGGCGAATTACCGCGCCGTCGGAAGAGCACGATCCCGGGCTGAGTTTGTTTCAAAAATGGGGACTGTGGTTGAGGAAGCCGATGAGACGGTCTTCTGGCTCGATCTTCTGGTAGCGACAGGCATTGTACCTCAACCAAAGCTGAAGGACTTGCTTTCAGAGGCAAACGAACTCCTCGCGATCTTTGCAGCCTCGCAGGGAACCGCCAAGAGGGGAGCAATGACCCGATGACCCGATCATCCGATCACCCGATCTTACGGGAGGCTTCATGCCGGTTCTGACCCACCTCGAAGCCATCCGCCAAGGTATTTGGGAGGAGATGGAACGCGACCCATCGGTGTTCCTTATCGGCGAGGACATCGGTGTCTACGGCGGAGCCTTCAAGGTGACGCAAGGGATGCTCGAGAAGTTCGGTGCCGATCGCGTGATCGATACGCCGATCTCGGAGTCCGCCATCGTCGGCGCGGCCGTGGGCGCCGCCTTGATGGGCATGCGGCCCGTGGTCGAGATGCAGTTCATGGATTTCATCGCCTGCGGCTTCGATCAGATCGTCAATATGGCTGCCAAGATTCATTACCGCTGGGGTCCTGCCGTGCCCATCGTGATTCGCGGACCCTCGGGCGCCGGTGTTCACGGCGGCCCTTACCACTCGCAATCGAACGAGATGTGGTTCGTGCACACGCCCGGCTTGAAGGTGGTGGTGCCGGCAACCGCTTACGACGCCAAGGGGCTGATCAAGGCCTCGATTCGCGACAACAATCCGGTGATCTTTTACGAGCACAAGTTTCTCTACCGGCGCATCAAGGATGAGATCCCGGCGGACGACTACGTGGTGCCGATCGGCAAAGCCCGCGTCGCGCGATCGGGCACCGACATCAGCGTGATCACTTACGGCGCCATGGTCTGGACGGCGCTCGAGGCCGCCGAAGAACTCGAGAAGGAAGGCGTATCGCTCGAAGTGATTGATTTGCGCTCCCTGCTGCCCTACGACGAAGAAGCCGTGCTCGAAAGCGTGCGAAAATGCAGTAAGGTGATCCTGCTGCACGAGGATACCCGCATTGGGGGATTCGCGGGCGAACTCGCCGCCGTGATCGCCGAGAAGGCGTTCGAAGATCTGGATGGACCCATCGTGCGCGTCACCTCGCCGGATACTCCGGTGCCGTTCTCGCCGCCGCTCGAGGAATACTTCCTGCCGAACGCGAAGAAAGTGGCGGAAGCTGCGCGGCGGCTGGCGGCGTACTGAAGAGGAGTGGCGAGTGGCAAGTGGCAAGGAACTGCGGAATGGCAGGGAAGTGCTCCTGGCAAGTGAGCCACAAAGAGCCACAAGGATCTGTTGGTCTGGCAGAAAGGCATTGCATTGGTGAAGATGGTCTATCAGCTTACCCAACATTTTCCGGACGCAGAGAAGTTCGGGCTCCTGTCGCAGATGCGACGGGCAGCGGTGTCGATCCCTTCGAACATTGCCGAAGGTCAGTGCCGCCGCGCGCGTGGAGAGTTCGTTCAGTTTTTGTCGCATTCTGAAGGCTCGGTGGCCGAACTGGGGATCCAGGTCATTATAAGCATCGAATTAGGCTATGGCACCGCAGCACAAACAGAGAAGATCACAAACCTGACTACTGAGTTGAGCAAAATGCTCGACTCACTCCGGCAGAAGCTCGAGGTGACAAAGTGAGCCTTTTCCTTATTGCGGCTTGCCACTTGCCACTCGCGGACACTCGCCACTTGCCACTGGCACGAGTAGGAGAGCACTCATGACTAACGTGATCATGCCCCAGATGGGGGAAAGTATCGCCGAAGGGACCGTCACCAAGTGGCTTAAGAAGGTCGGTGACAAGGTGGAGCGCGACGAACCGCTCTTCGAGATCTCGACCGACAAAGTGGATGCCGAGATTCCGTCGCCATCCGCCGGCGTGCTGACGAAGATTCTGGTCGCTGAGAACCAGACGGTGGCCGTCAACGCCATTGTGGCGGAAATCGACGCTGAAGGATCGGCCGCCTCTGCTCCTTCGAGTCAGCCTGCAGCTTCGGGAGGCGCGATTCCTACTCCGCCGCCGGTTCCTGCGCCGGACGGCGACTCACGCGCGAGAGCTTTCGAGCCGGTGGCCCCGCCACCTGCGCCAGCTCCGCCGCAGGCGGCGGGCATGAACGGAGGGTTGGGGACGGAAATCGGTGGCAATGGACACAAGATTCGTTCTTCGCCGCTCGTCCGCCGTATTGCCAAGGAGAAAAACGTGGACTTGAGGTCGGTCAAGGGTACCGGACTCGGCGGAAGGATCAGCAAGAGGGACATTCTGGCTTATATCGCTGCCGGCCCGTCCGCACCGCCGTCCGCCAGGATCTCGCCGGCGTCCGCGGCACAGATAACTCCAGGCGCCATGCCGCCGGCGGGCACTGAGCAGCGAGCATCAGCTTCTCCGTCATCGATGCCGGCGGTGCCGGCGCCTGAGCCTTCGCCGATGCAGGCGCCGTCCGTCGCATTCACGGGCGCAACCCAAGTGGTGCCGATGACGCCGATGCGCAAGCAGATCGCCGAGCATATGATCTTGAGCCGTCGCACCTCGGCGCACGTCACTACCGTGTTTGAGGTCGAGATGACGCGCGTGTTTGAGACGCGGGCGCAGAACGCCGCGGAATTCGAGCGGCGCAACGGCCAGAAGCTCACGTTCACGCCGTTCTTCGTCAGAGCGGCCGTCGAGGCGATCAAGCAGTACCCGATTTTCAACGCTTCGGTTGATGGCGACAATGTGATTTATAAGCGTGACCTGAACATCGGAATCGCCGTGGCGCTTGAAACCGGCCTTATTGTGCCCGTGGTGAAGCGTGCCGACGAGAAGAACTTTCTTGGAATTGCGCGCACCGTCGCCGATCTTGCCGAGCGCGCGCGCACCAAGCGCCTGAATTTCGACGAAGTGCAGGGCGGAACGTTCACCATCACTAATCCCGGTGTTTTCGGGAGCCTGTTCGGCACCCCGATCATCAATCAGCCGCAGGTGGCGATTCTGGGTGTGGGCGTGATCGAAAAACGCGCCGTGGTGCGCAACGACGCCATCGCTATCCGGCCGATGGCCTATCTTGCGCTTTCCTTTGACCATCGGGTGATTGACGGCGCCATGGCCGACCAGTTCATGGTCAAGGTCAAGACGGTGCTGGAGAATTGGAGTGAAGCGGTTCTGTGAAGACCGTGTGATTTCGGATGTAGGGGCCGCCCCTACATCCGAATCGGATATAGTTTTAGGCGTGACGGGCCGATGTCCGGAGCGTCATTTCCGGGCGCGGTCATCCGTAGCACAACGAGACGGCGCCGCGGGCCAAGGCCCTAAAGCCGGCGCGGAGGGGTACAAGCATGGGTACGGCCGGACCTGCAGTTGCTGTTCCTCAAGAACAGCCTTCGATGTCGTTCCTCTCTCGAGTTGTTGGCGTATTCTTCTCTCCCGGAGAGACTTTCGATGACATTGCGCGTAAGCCGAACATTCTGGCACCGCTCATTGTCGGCATCCTGGCGACGATGGCGTTCAGCGAGGTGATGCTCGTCAAGATCGGCATGGAGAGGATCGTACGGACGCAACTCGAACAGAGCGGCAGGCTTTCCAGCATGACGCCTGATCAGGTGGAGCAGGCCGTATCGCAAGGCGCCAAGGTCGGCGCCATTATTACCCATCTGATTGGCCCCGTCGTCGTGCCGATCGTCATGCTCATTATCGCTGCCGTGGGGCTCGGGATCGTCAACCTGATTTTTGGCGCGAAAACCAAGTTTTCAACGGCGTTTTCCGTCACCTGCTACGCCAATATGATCGGCGTGCTTGGCACGCTTCTGGGCATCGTGATGATGTTGTTTGGAGATCCGGAACACTTCAACAGCAACGCCCCCGTGCCAACAAGTCTGGGCTTCTTTATGGATCAGGCGCACACTTCCAAGCCCCTGTTCGCGCTCGCCACCTCCCTGGACCTGTTCACGTTCTGGTTCATGGCGGTGCTGGGGATCGGCTTCGCAGCCACGACGAACCGCAAGGCGAAATCGAGCTCCGTGTTTATGGCGTTCTTGGCCGTGTGGGTCCTGTACGTGCTTGCCAAAGTCGGATTCGCATCGATCTAGGACTCGCTAGCGAGGGCCCATTTGAAATTCGAAGTCGCCCACTGGGATCCCGGCTCACACGCGCGGGCCGGGATCCTTCACACGCCTCACGGAACCATCGAAACTCCAGTGTTCATGCCGGTCGGCACGGCGGGCACGGTAAAGGGCCTGAGCCAGGAGGAACTGCAGCAGCTTGGCGTCCGGATCCTGCTCGGCAACACCTACCATCTCTACCTTCGACCTGGCCATGAACTCATTCGCGATTTGGGCGGACTGCATCGATTTATGAGCTGGCCGCGCGCCATTCTGACTGACAGTGGCGGCTATCAAATCATGAGCCTCGAAGGGCTCGGCAAAGCCACCGATGATGGTTATGAGTTTCGCTCGCACCTGGACGGGTCGCGGCACTTTCTGACGCCTGAGGGCGCGGTCGAAGTTCAGATGGCTCTCGGCTCCGACATCATGATGGTGCTGGACCACTGTGTCGAGTACCCATCCACGCCGGAGGTGGCCTCCGCAGCCATGCAGTTGACAACGAGGTGGGCGAGGAGATGCCGCGCGGTGTTTCTCGGGGCTCGGGTTACGGGGTTCGGGATTCGGGATTCGGGTTTCGACGTCCCCGCCGGAGTTGAGTCTCCCAGAGGTGCGCCACAAGGCAGTGCCCGAGCCACGAGTCCGGAATCCCGAGTCCCGGTCGATTTCCGAGTCCCGAACCCCGAGTCCCGAGCCCCGGCTCTCTTCGGCATCATCCAAGGCGGCATCGATCCCGAGCTGCGCCGCCAAAGCGCGGAGGACCTGGTCGATATTGGGTTTGAAGGTTATGGAATCGGCGGGCTGTCGGTTGGTGAGCCGAAGGCTGCGACCTATGACGTGACGGAGTCAACGGCGGCGCACCTGCCCGAGGACCGCCCGCGATACCTGATGGGCGTGGGAACGCCGCAGGACCTGATCGAGTGCGTGGCGCGCGGAGTGGATATGTTCGACTGCGTCATGCCGACTCGCGAGGCGCGGCACGGCGCTGTGTTCACGTCGGAAGGGCGCCTCAGTGTGAAGAACGCCCGCTACGCTCGCGATACCGGACCACTCGACTCAGCCTGTTCCTGCACGGTCTGCGCCCGTTACAGCCGCGCTTACGTCCGCCACCTTTTCTCGACCGGAGAACTTCTGGGACCGGTGCTCGCTACCCGCCACAATCTGCACTTTTATCTTGACACCATGCGCGAAATTCGTGACGCTATTCGGTCCGGAGAGTATAATAAATTCAGGTCCAGGTTGCGTTCTGGGCCGCAGTCGGCAGAGACTCCGGACTCCTGAAGCAAGCCGGGGAGGTCAGGGCAAAAGTTCCTCCCGAGATCCCGCGCGGTCCCCCGGTGGGTTTTCATCATGTTCTCTGGCCGCGTACGCGGCGGATCGGCCACATGCAACTGAATTGTTTCCTTATCGCGGCTTCGCCCAACTCCGGATTCGTGGCGCTACTTCCGTTTCTCCTCATCTTCGGCGTTTTCTACGTCCTGCTGATCGTTCCGCAACAGCGGCAGCGAAAGAAGACCCAAGAGATGCTGGCAAACCTGAAGAGCGGCGATCGCGTCGTAACCTCGGGCGGGATCTACGGGACCATTACAGGATTCCGTGACACCGTCGTGCAGCTCCAGATCGCGAATCAGGTGCGGATTGACGTTTCCCGGTCTGCGATTGCCGGGCTGCAGCCGAATGAGTCGGAGGCCGAAGCCTCCAGTAAGAAGTCCTGAGATCAGGAATCGGAAAGGCAATTGACGGATGGAAAAAGTTCGCACCCGGGCGATCGTGATTCTCGCGGTAGTTGTGGCCTGCGTGATCGGGATAATCGGTCTGCCCAAGAACGTTCAAGAACTGAGACAGAATATTCGCGACCGGATTCATCTGGGCCTCGATCTCCGGGGCGGGACCCACTTAGTCTTGCAGGTGCACGTCGACGACGCAGTGAATCTGGTGTCCGACCAGGCGCTGCAACGCGTGCGCCAGAACTTCCAGTCGAAGAACATCCCTTATCTGGACGTTCACAAAGTCGACGAGACCCATATCCTCATCAAGGGCGTCCCGCAGAATCGGATCGCCGACGTCCAACGGCTGGTCAACGATCAGTTTTCCGATTGGACTCTGGACGCGGTACCGGGCGATCCCAACTCGCGTGAGCTTTCGCTGAAGACAACCGCCATCGTACAGATCAAGAACGATACCCTCGACCAAGCCCGCGACACAATCAACCGGCGCGTGAACGCTCTCGGTGTGACTGAGCCCGAAATCGCCAATTATGGAAGCCCGGGCGACTATGAGTTGGTGGTGGAGCTTCCCGATGTGACTGATCCAACGCGGGTTAAAGACATCATCCAAGAGACAGCCTTGCTCGAGCTCAAAATCGTCCAGGACGGCCCTTTCCCCTCCCGCGAGGCGGCCCTTGCGGCCCATGGAGGTGTGCTGCCGCCCGAGACTCAATTACTTCCCGGGCAGCCCGACTCCGGCGACGCCAACTCCGGCACGGGCGACGTGTGGTATATCGTCAATCAGATTGCAGCGGTTACGGGGCGTGACCTGACCGGCGCGCAGCCTTCCCAGGACGAGACAGGGCGTCCCGACATCGATTTCACCCTCACCCGCGACGGCGCCTCGGCCTTCGCCCAGGTGACCGGAGCTAACATCAACAAACGATTAGCGATCGTCCTCGACAATCGCGTCATCTCGGCGCCTGTGATTGAGAACCAGATCCGTGATCGGGGCATGATCCACGGCTCGTTCACCGTTCAACAGGCCTCGGACCTGGCTCTGGTGCTGCGCTCCGGGTCGCTGCCGGCTTCCATTTCGACCATGCAGGAAGAGGTTGTGGG
>JASHPE010000072.1 GCA_030038235.1 Terriglobia bacterium | reverse complement strand
GACCGAGGTTCCTGTCTACGGCGAGCAAGAACGGAGCGCCTACAACGGGTACTTCGAGTCCACCTGTTTCCATCCTCTGCTGCTGTTCAATGAGGCGGGTGACTGTCTGGCAGTCAAGCTGCGGCCCGGCAACGTTCACAGCGCCGAGGGCTGGGAGGAATTGCTCCTACCGGAGATTAAGCGGCAGCAAGCGATGGGGAAGGAGGTCGCCTTCCGGGGCGATGCGGCCTTCGCAAGGCCCCGAGGTCTACGAGGCGCTGGAGGAGCGGGGCGTGAAATATGCGATTCGCATCCCGGCCAATGACAGCCCGGAGCGGGACATCGCGGAACTGCTTCCACGCCCGGTGGGAAGGCCGAGCCAGAAGCCATTGGTGGAGTACAAAGGGTTCCTCTATCAGGCCGCCACTTGGAAGACGGCACGACGGGTGGTCGCCAAGGTGGAGCATCACGCCGGAGAGTTGTTCCCACGGGTGGGGTTCATTATGACCAACCTCACCCTGCGCAGCCGGCGGTGGTGCGCTTCTACAATAAGCGCGGGACCTCGGAGCAGTTGATCAAGGAAGGCAAGCAGGCAGTGAAGATGACGCGGCTGAGCTGCCACCGGTTCCGGTCGAACGAGGTGCGGCTGTGGCTGAGCGTGATGGCCTACACCCTGGGGAACCTGTGGCGGCGGCTGGTCCTGCCGAAGCGAATCGACAAGTGGTCGCTCACCAGCCTGCAGCAACGGCTGGTGAAGACGGGCGGCCGGTTGATGAAGCACGCCCGTTACTACTGGCTGCTGCTGGCGGAGAACCATCTGACACGGCGGCTCTTCGGGGCTATGCTGCGGAGCATTCAAGCCTTGTCGGCGCCAGCGGGATAGGTGTGGAATCCGAGCGGAGTCTGACGACAGGGAGGCGTTCCTTGCCTGCCAGACCCGGCTAGTCCGAGAGCGTAACAGGATTTGACTATGAATAGCAGGATTCGTATATCAATTTCACTTGATATTCAAGGAGCGCGTGCTATCAAGGAGGTGTTTTACCGACGGTGTTGGCTCAGGTGCCGGCACAAGGCTCGCTAACGCTCCACCTCTTAGTTCCGTCGAGTGTCTCGGGTTTCCTAAATGGAAATCCCGGTTACTTTACAAACAAGAAAAAATCTACGCGGAATCCCTGGCGCGGGATGGCCTCGATTTTCCAAGGAGGAGGACTTATGAAGACGCAAAGTAATCGGGGATGCGCGGCAGTGCTGGTTGCTGCAATGCTGGTGACGCTGGCGGCGAAGGTGTCGACCGCGCAGGAGAGCTTCAAGACCCTAGTAAACTTCAACGGGAGCGACGGGAACGGCCCCGGCCAGAGCCCTCTCACCCAAGGCCGCAACGGGACCTTCTACGGGACAACCGAGTACGGTGGGGCAGGCAGTACCTGCACCACCTACGAAGATGGCTGTGGCACGGTCTTCGAAATCACGCCAGCGGGCGCGCTGACCACGCTCCACATCTTTGACGGAACAGACGGCGCCAACCCGTACGCCGGGCTTGTCCTCGGCACCGATGGCAACTTCTACGGGACAACCCACGCTGGCGGGGCCAACAACAACGGCACGGTGTTCAAAATCGGCCCGACTGGCATGCTGACTACGCTGCACACGTTCGACGGAACAGACGGCGCAAACCCCAGTGTAGCGCCGATTCAAGCGATCGACGGGAACTTCTACGGGACAACCCAAGGGGGCGGGACCGACGGCAATGGCACGGTCTTCGAGATCACCCCCATGGGCGTGCTGACCACGCTGCACAGCTTTGACGGGACTGACGGCTCCTACCCCAACGGCGCGCTGGTTCAAGCCACCGACGGGAACTTCTACGGGACAACCAATTATGGCGGTGTCCACGGCTATGGCACAGTCTTCCAAATCACGCCAGCGGGCGCGCTGACTACACTGCACAGCTTCGCCGGACCTGACGGCATCTATCCCAGCACCGCCGCACTCGCTCAAGCCACAGACGGGAACTTCTACGGTACAACCTTCGAAGGCGGGGCCAGCGGCGACGGCACGGTCTTCAAAATCACCCAGATGGGGGTGCTGACCACGTTGCATAGCTTTGACTGGACGGACGGCGCCAACTCCCAAAGTGGGGTCGTTCAAGCTACCGACGGGAACTTCTATGGGACAACCCGAGGAGGCGGGGCCAGCGGCGATGGCACGGTCTTCAGCTTGGCTGTCGGGCTTGGTCCGTTCGTGGAAACACTGCCCACCACGGGCCGAGTAGGCGAGACGGTCAAGATCCTCGGAAACCATCTGGGGGGTGCCACTAGCGTCAGTTTTGATGGCATCCCGGCGACAATCGAGCGAGCCTCGAAATCAGAGATCAAGACCACGGTGCCGGCCGGCGCCACGACCGGAACGATTCAGGTGGTCACGCCCGGTGGCACGCTGACGAGCAACGTGGCGTTTCGGGTGTTGCCGTAGGGTCGGCGTGTTAAATATGAATCCGACTTGATTCCCAAGGAACGCATGATATCAAGGGGGTGTTTCGGGACGATTGTGTCGACGCAGGGTCAGCACAAAGCCTGCGGAAAGTGACCAAGGAGATCCTATGAGCGGGCATAGCTATTGGAAAACAATCTTTCTGCTGTGTGTTTCCGGGATCGCGACGGCGATTGGCTCGTCTGCCCAGACCTTTACCACGCTGTTCAATTTCGACGGAACCGACGGGAGCTATCCCTTCGGCGTCCTCGTCCAGGGCGTAGACGGGAAGCTCTACGGGACAACCGGGGCCGGCGGGGCTAGTGATGCCTGTTCTGCCGGTTGCGGGACGGTCCTCGAGATAAGCACCGGCGGCAAGCTGAACAGTCTGGATACTTTCGACGACACCGACGGCAGTAGCCCCATCGCAGGGCTGGCGCAAGCCACCGACGGGAACTTCTATGGTACGACCGAGTGGGGTGGTCCGAGTGGGGTGGGAACCGTCTTCAAGATCACCCCCACGGGTGTGCGGACTACGCTGCATGGCTTTTGTACAAACGGTGACTGCATGGACGGCGAGGAACCGGAGGGAGCGCTGGTGCAAGCGGCCAGCGGAAACCTCTACGGGACAGCCTCCGAAGGCGGGGCTAACCATGCCGGGACGGTGTTCGAAATAACCCCCGCAGGCAAGCTGACCACCATCCACAGCTTTTGCGCCGAAACCGACTGCACTGATGGCTCTCTGCCTGTCGCTGGGTTGGTCCAGGCTACCAACGGAGACTTCTATGGTACGACCGAGTTTGGTGGGGCCAACAGGCAGGGCGTCGTCTTCGAAATCACCGCCGGAGGCAATCTGACGACGCTCTACAGCTTTTGTTCCCAAGCGGGCTGTACCGACGGATCAGGTCCCACGGCGCCGCTGGTTCAAGCGACCAACGGAAACTTCTACGGCACCACCGCGTACGGCGGAGCTGACATCTGTGCCGAAGGCTGTGGAACAGTCTTCCAAATCACCCCTGAAGGCAAGCTGACCACCCTTCACAGTTTTTGCTCCGAATCGGGCTGTGCCGATGGCTTCCAGCCACTCGCGGGCCTGGTTCAAGGCACAGATGGAGCCTTCTACGGGACGACTTACGGGGGCGGGGCTAGTGGCTTTGGAACGGTATTCCGAATTACCGCCCAGGGCGAGCTTCATACGCTTTACAGTTTCTGCGCGCAAACAAACTGCACTGACGGTACGAGTCCCTACGCCGGGTTGATCCAGGGCACCGACGGGAACATCTATGGGACAACCCTGTACGGCGGGGCCAACAACGATGGTACGGTCTTCAGCCTGGAGGTGGGCCTGGGTCCATTTGTCGAAACGCTGCCCACCTCGGGCAAAATTGGGTCGACTGTCAACATTCTGGGAAACAATCTAAGGGGCGCCACCAGCGTGAACTTCAACGGCACGGCGGCTCCATTCATGGTGAAGTCGAATTCTGAAATCAGCACAACCGTACCGCCGGGCGCGACTACAGGAAGGGTTGAGGTGGTAACCGCCAGCGGCACGCTGACGAGCAACACGAGCTTTCGCGTTGAGTAACCCCGGCCTGTTTCGCAGCGGGATTCGCATATAAACTAAGACTCTGAACCCAGGTTGGTTCTCAATGCAGAGCCTCTTTGCATCGGAAGCGTATCGACGAGCCAATCTCCTGGTCGTCCCCAGTGGCGCTCCTCTGCCTCCGTACTGCCTCCGATGCGGCGGGCCAGCCGCCCCAGAAAGAAGCATAGCCACTGTTGGTTTGAGCCCCAGTTTGGCCAGCGCGGCCGGGATTGTTGGCGCGATGGCGGCAAGACGGAAAGTCAGTTTGGTCTTGCCACTTACCATCCCAGCGGGCGCTTGGCCGGCGAAGGCCGCACGAGCAGTAACGACCGATTAATCAGACCTGGCAATCCGCACTCCGCCCGCAGTGCGTCCGTCAGCTTTGATAGATGCTGCGCGCCGTGCAGGCTGTACGGAAGCCAAACAGGCGAGTAGCAGTACGTTTAGGTAACTCTCATTTTTCCGTTGCCCGGTCAGAGACGTTTCTTTGGTGAGCCTGCTATAATCAGCGGGCTTGCGTGATGCTTTCCCTTGTCATGAGACTTATGAAACTCCCTCTACCAGTCCTGATTGCGGCCTCGTTGCTGGCGACATTGGGTGCTACATCTCCGGACGACCGCACCATCACCGCTCCAAGATCGATAACCTCGCCTGCCAACCCTGAAGCCGAGCCGATCTCCATAAAAGACCTGTACTACACGCGCTCTGTAATCGCACCGTCGTGGTCGCGGGATGGCCGGGAGATTGTTTTCACAACGAACTTGACGGGGCGATTCAACCTCTGGAAGGTACCGGCAGGGGGCGGCTGGCCGATCCAGCTCGCGCAATCTGACGATCGCCAGGAGGGCGGTCAGTGGTCCCCAGACGGCAAGTGGATCGTCTACGACCAGGATTTCGGTGGCGGCGCGTTCTTTGATTTGTTTGCGATTCGGAGCACGGGGGGCGAGCCGGTCAATCTAACCGCCACACCTGAGATATCCGAGGAGGGTGCACGTTGGTCTCCTGATGGAAGGCGACTGGTGTTTTCCTACCGACCCAAAACGGCCTCGGTTGTGAACCTGGCGCTCATGGACTGGCACACCCGCACGGTGACCAACCTCACGAACGAAAAGGCAAAGGACCGAAACTGGGGCTTCGATGGCTGGAGTCGTGACGGACGGTTCATTTACGCGGACCGCGGCAACGTCGGCGGCACGGACTCCGACGTCTATCAGATAGACGCTTCGAGCGGGAATAAGGAGGGTCTGACGCCTCATCAGGGGCAAATACTCTACGACGCCTCGTCGTTATCGCCTGACGACCGGACGCTGCTCATCACCTCAAACGAGAAGGGCGGCTACAATAACGTTGCGCTGCTGGACATCGCGACCAGGAAGCTGACGTGGGTAACCCATACTCAGTGGGATGCCGTCTCCGGCGACTTCTCACCTGATGGGAAAACGTTTACATATACGCTCGACGAAGACGGGCGCACGGACACCTATCTGGTAGAACGCTCCACGGGGCGTGCCGAGAGATTGC
>JASHPE010000071.1 GCA_030038235.1 Terriglobia bacterium | reverse complement strand
GCGTATTCCGACGTTCTCCAGGCGAGCGCCAGAATCGTCAGCGTGGGATTCTTGTCGGCGTTGCTCACAAAGGGCGCCGCGTCGGCCACGAAGAGATTCTTGCAATCCCAGGCCTGGCAGTACGGGTTCAGCACCGACGTGCGGCGATCGTCGCCGAGGCGCGTGGTGCCGACTTCGTGGATGATGGCGCCGCCCTTTGAAATGCCCCACTTCGTATCGGCATCCGCAGTCCGAATCACCTCGCCACCCGAGGCCACGATGATCTCGCGAAACGTCTCGCGGGCATGCCGCGCCTGCAGGATTTCGTCGTCGGTGAATTTGAAATGGAATTTGAGCACCGGAATGCCCCACTCATCCACCACGTCACGATCGATCTCGCAGTAGCTCTGTTCATTCGGAATCATCTCGCCGCGGCTTGAGAATCCCACCGTGGCGCCGTATATCTTGCGGCAGCCACGTTTCAATTCCAGGCCGTAGCCTCCGTCCAGAAAGCGCTCGGTATGACTGAATATGCCCACGCCGGGCATGTGCCGTCCGCCGCCGAATTCGATGTGATAGCCGCGCGCGAAGGGCAATTCGTGGCGGAGCTGCTGCTGATAATTCCACCACGGCATGTAAAGGTGCATTCCGCCCACGCCGTCGCAGTTGTGCGGAGGCTCGTCCATCAAAACCGGCAAGAATCCGATCGTACCGTCCGTGCCGACGGTGTCCATGAGGTACTTTCCGACGAGTCCGCTGGAGTTCGCGAGACCGTCCGGGAAAAGGCGGCCCCTGGAGTTCAGCAGGATGCGCGTGGTTTCACAGCAACTCGCCGCCAGCACCACGATCTTGGCGCGCACCTGCACTTCCTGACGCGTCTTCTTATCGATGTATGAAACGCCGGCGGCGAGCCCGTCGGCGCCGAGTGTAACCTCGCGCGCCATGGCGTCGCAGCGGATTTCGAGATTGCCCGTAGCCTGCGCGGGCGGAATCAGAACCGTGGGCGACGAGAAATTGGAACCGGTGGCGCAGGAGCGTCCGCACTGGCCGCAGTAATGGCACGCGGGCCGGCCGTTGAGCGGCTGCGTGATGATCGAAAGGCGCGACGGAACGCAGGGTATGCCGAGCTTCTGGCAGGCCTTCTGGATCACCAGTTCGTAGCAGCGCGGTTTGGGCGGCGGCTGGAACTTGCCGTCCGGCGTGTTCTCCAGGCCCTCAGTTGACCCGAAAACGCCGATCAGTTCCTCGGTCTTGTCGTAGTAAGGCGCAAGATCGTCGTACGCGATCGGCCAGTCGAATCCTTTGCCGTCGCGGCTGTAGGGTTTGAAATCGTACGGCCCCATGCGCAGCGAGATGCGGCCCCAGTGATTGGTCTTGCCGCCGAGCGCCCGCGTTCGAAACCACTGCCAGTCGCTGCCCTCGGCGTTCGTATAAGGCTCGCCGCGCAGATTCCAACCGCCGTATCCCGGATCGAAGTAGCCCGCGGGCTTGTCCGGCGCAGGCGCGCCGCGATGCGGCGCTTCGTAGGGCCACATCAGCATCTTCGAGTCCTTGGCGGTATCGAACCACGATCCCGCTTCAAGCATCAGGCATTTGGCGCCCGCCTTGGTCAGGACGTAAGCGGCCATGCCCCCGCCCGCACCCGACCCGACAATCACCGCGTCGTATACCTTCGGACTCTTCATCACCTGGGGCATCTCATCTCCATTTTGCAATTCTAATTCACTTCGCCTCTTCACGCCGCCCCATGATAGAAGGGACCGACGACAATCAAGATCGCGCCCACGCCGCCGGCGAGAACGCGCCCTGGATTAATCCGGCTTCGCATTTGCAGCTTACCGCTGTCCTGGCTCTATTGATGCACGGGGGCGAGAAGCTGGGTTATGCTCGGATGTCGGAGAGTACATGAACAGCCTCATCGCCATCACGCTGATCGGTTTCGTGCTGGGCATGCGCCACGCTACAGACCCGGACCATGTAATTGCCGTCACTACCATTGTGGCGCGGCAACGCTCGCTCGGCAGCGCCGCGCTGGTGGGCGCTTTCTGGGGCATCGGCCACACCCTCACGATTCTGGCCGTGGGCAGCGCGATCATCGTCTTCAACGTCGTGATTCCGCCGCGCGTCGGCCTGACCATGGAACTGGCGGTGGGAATCATGCTGGTGCTGCTCGGCATCTCGAACCTCACCGGCATCACGCGCGCCGTCACCGAGCGCTTCACGCCGGAGCGCGCCGGCGGACACTCGCACGTGCATCAACACGGCGACTACGTTCACACGCACATGCACGGTCATGCGCCCGGACGCCACGGCCACGCTGAGGACGCGACGCCGCAGGCCAGGCTCGACCGCCGGTTCGGCGGGCTCGGCGCTTATCAGGCGATTCGTCCGCTGGTGGTCGGCCTCGTTCACGGCCTGGCAGGCTCGGCGGCGGTGGCGCTGCTGGTACTGGCCACTATCCATAAACCGGCATTGGACGTCGCTTATCTGTTGGTCTTCGGCGTGGGGACGATCGCCGGCATGATGATCATCACCGCGGCGATCGCCGTCCCTTATACCTACACCACGCGGTTCTCGCGGCTGAACGCAGGTCTCGCAGTTGCGTCGGGCGTGGTCAGCTTGTGCTTCGGCCTGTTCATTGCCTACCACATCGGTTTCGCAGACGGCTTGTTTACGGGCCATGCGAACTGGACGCCCCAATAGCTTCGGGGGTTTTGCCGCCGCAGAGCCTCATAATAGGCTATCTATGCAGCCCACTTCGCCGCTGTTGACTGTTTTCCGCGACCGCCTCGAGCGCCTCCAGATATTTGTAGCCACTCCCGGTCAGGAAAAGCACCACACTTTCTGACGGCGCGATAAGACCCTGCCTCCGCAGCCGCTCGAGCGCCCCGAGCGTCGCGCCGCCCTCGGGCGATGTCACCACGCCTTCAGTCTGAGCGATCTCGCGGACCGCGCGCAGCATGGTGTCGTCATCCACGGCGACGGCCGTACCGCCGCTCTCGCGGATCGCGCGCAGAATCAAGGCATCGCCGACCGCGGAGGGAACGCGCAAGCCGCTCGCGATGGTTGCGGGATCGACCCACTCGTCAGCGCGCTCGGCTCCGCCCTCGAAAGCTCGCACCATGGGTGCGCAACCCGTGGCTTGCACCGCGATCATGCGCGGTCGACGGCCGCTGGTCCACCCGAGTTGCTCCATCTCGGCGAAGGCCTTCCACATTCCGATCAGGCCCGTGCCGCCGCCCGTCGGATAGATCATCACCTCGGGCACGCGGTCGAGTTGTTCCACGACTTCGTAGGCCATTGTCTTCTTGCCTTCGATCCGGTAAGGCTCTTTCAGGGTCGATACATCGAACCAGCCTTCGGACCGGATGCGTTCGGCGAGCGCGCGTCCGCAATCTTTGATGCTGCCCGCAATGAGCTTGACGCCGGCGCCCAGGATCGAGCATTCCAGCCGATTCATCACCGGCGTCCCTTCCGGCATGTAGACGAGGGCCTCGAGTCCCGCCGCTGCGGCGTAAGCGGCCATCGCTCCGCCGGCATTGCCGGCCGAAGGAATCGCCACTTTGCGCACACCGAGTTCGCGGGCCATGGTAATTGCGACCGATTGGCCGCGCGCCTTGAACGATCCGGTCGGATTCGTTCCCTCGTCCTTGAGATACAGGTTCGGAAGCCCCATCCTTTCACCGAGCCGGGTGGCGTGCAGCAGCGGCGTGAATCCTTCCCCAAGCGTCACCGGAGACGCGTCGCCGCCGAGAGGCAGAACCTCGCGATAACGCCATAGCGTCTTGGCGCGCGCCGTCACTGCATCGCGCGGCATGGCGTTCGAGCTGAGCCGGTAGCGAACGAGCAGCGGTCCGCCGCACTCACAGAGGTTGTAGAGCCGGCCGGGAGGGAGTTGCTTGCCGCAGCGGGAACATTCGATGTGAGACACGATGTTCATAGAGTTGACAGTTTACCGTCGACAGTTGACAGTCCACAGTGGGCAGTCGGCGGTTCGCAGCCGGCAGGGGATTGGCAGCACGCCAAGAATCCAAAATCGGGCCGGCAGGGTCGGGCTTCTTGGACTGTCGACTGTGAACTCTTGACTGCGCTCTCGGTTGACACCCAGCGCGGTTTAGCGACTGAAATCAAAGGACTTTCCAGCTTTGTTTCGGGAGAACGCGTTCGAAAAGTCAGGCATGCGATGCGCCGCGCCAGCCGATCGACCCCTTTCCGCATCGTCAGATCCCTGAGTGCGTGGATCGCCTGGGCGATCCGCGACCAGATGGCACCGTAAACGCCTTCCGGGCTCGTGTGACCCGCTTCGAAGAGCTTCTCACGCAGGCGAGCGGATCGCACGGCCAGCACGGCATACCTTCCGTGTTTCACGCCATTGAGGCAGACGCGGGCTTTGCCGCGGCGGCTGCGAGGTCCGATGGATTTGAGGGTGCTAGTCCGGCGAGCGATCAGAGACTTGGGAGCGACGGGACTGCAGCGCAAAGACAGGGCAGCACCTCGAAACAGCGGCAATCGAGCGGGCCGGTTCGGTTCGCGTGTCGCTTACTGAACTGGTATGTGCAATATGACACCACCACCATCGAGAGTCAAGTGTTTGGAGCGACGGGCGTCCCGCCATCAGCCTTCCTCGCCCTCGATTTTTCCGTTCGCGAGCATTTACAATAAGAGCGACGGATCTTCCTCAATGCCCATTCGATTGATCGCTGTGGATCTGGACGGCACTCTGCTGAACTCCAAGGTGGAAATCTCCGCCACCAACCGCGAGGCTTTGCACGCGGCGTCGGAGCGCGGCGTTGAAATCGCCATCGTCACCGGACGCCGTTTTCACTCCGCGCGGACGCTGCTCGCGCCGCTTGGGTTTCCGCTTACGCTGATCTCGTCGAACGGTGCCCGCATCAGCAGCTTGGACGGTGATGCGTGTCATCGGAATTTTCTGCCCGCCGCCATGGCCCGCGAGGTGTTGCGCGCGACGCCGGACTTCCGCCCGTACGCCGTGGTGATCTACGACGTGCCCGGCCACGGCCAGGTGACTATGCAGCACGACGGCGCGCTCGATGGGCCGCTGGGCTGGTATCGCAAGAACGCTCCTGAGGCGCTGCGCGAAGTCCCCGATCTTGAAGCTGCCACGCTGCCGGAATGTGCGGATGTGATCCAGGTGCTGTTCAGCGGTCCGCCGCCGCTGATCGAGCCGGCGGCTCCATTGCTCAAAGCGTCGGCGCTCGCTCCTCACCTGAATCTCACCTGGACGCGATATCCGGCGCGCAACACTGTCCTGCTCGACGTGATGAATCGCGGCTGCTCCAAAGGCGAGGCGCTCCGCATCTGGGCCGCGCGCCGCGGCATCGACCGTGCCGAGGTCATGGCCGTGGGCGATAACCACAACGACCGTGAAATGCTCGCGTTCGCCGGCCGGCCCGTAGTGATGGGCAACGCCGAGCCTGGAGTCTGCTGTGACGGCTGGGCTACAACGCTCTCCAACGACGAAGACGGCGTGGCCGCGGCCATATGCCAGTACGTTCTGGAGTGATGAAATCCCACAGGCGCCAAGTGGTCTCCTGAATTCAGACGTACGAGCGGCCCTTGTGGCCGCCCAACCACTCGCACTCGCGACGGATGCGTTGCAGTGGGGGGCCACAAGGGCCGCCCGTACGTCTGAACAGAACACTATTCATGCACCGCTACTGCTGGATCACTTCGGCATCCGCCGGCGGCGCAAACGTGAACATCCCAGGCGACACGGCCGCGTTGCGCGTGATGCGTTCGAATGTGAACTCCATCCGGGTCTCGTCCGGATACGTAACCACCAGGCGGCGAATGTCGAACGACGGGGTCAACTCTACCAGCACATCGCTGTACTCCTGGTCGTAGCCGCGCCTGGGATAGGCGCGCAAGACGCGATCTCCGGGATCTGTTGTGCCCGCCGAATCCGCAAATTCGATCTTGGAGAAGGCGCGGCGCAGGTTCACGTGTGAAACCAGCAGATCAAGCGGGACGCGCACGTCCGCGCTCTCTTTCAGGGGCGTGCGGGTGAGTTGCTTCTCCGCCGGAACCCAGAGGAGCACTTCTTTCCCGTCGGAAAGAAAGAGCTTCGACTCGGGTTTTTCATAGTCCCAGCGCATTTTGCCGCCGCGCGCCAGCGTGACCTCGCCGGATTCAACCCGCGTCCGGCCCCAGGCCGAGTAGTCCTGCGTGAAGGCCGCGTGAAGCGTGCGCACGCCGCGATAGCTCGTCTCGAATCCCTGAATGCATGCCTCCAGCGACGCACATGGGCCCGTGGACGCCGTTGCAGCGCACGCGGGCCGGCTGAGCGGTGCGAGGAGCAGCACGAGTGCCGTGGACCACATCCACCACGCTCCGTTTCGTCCAGGGGGGTTTTGGAAAACCTGATTCTCGTCATTCCGAGTGAAGCGAGGAATCTCGTACGTCCCTTTTCTTGCAAAGCGCGATTCGTCGCTTCGCTCGGAATGACGAGGATCGAAAGTGTTCTGAAACATTCTGTTAAGGCCCCACATGGGCCGCTCCCGCACCGGGCCCGGCAGATCCTGCATTCGAAGCCTCCTCCTGTAGTTTATGAAAGGCGTCGAGCGCAGTCTGGTTGTCCGGATCGATCTCGAAGCCTTTCTGGTACTCGGAAAACGCTTCGGGATAACGATGGTCGGCGCCGTAAAGCAAGGCGAGCATGAAATGAACGCGGCTGTCGCGGGCATCGATCGCTTCGGCGTTCTTGAAATCGCGCTCGGCTCGCGCAGCGTCGCCCTGGCGCCAGCGCGAAAGCCCGAGGCCGAACCAAGCCCCGACATTCGGTCCCAGGGCAAGCGATGCCTGAAACTGCGCGTCGGCTTCCGCAAAGCGTTCCTTATCAAAGTAAAGCTGTCCCAGTTGATTGTGCGCGAAGATGCTCAACGGCGAAAGCCGAATGGCGGTTTGAAACTCGCGCTCGGCATCGTCCGGGCGGCCCATCTGATCGTAGGCTATCCCAAGATCAACGTACGCTCCGCTGTCGTTCGGTGTGTTCTGTAGGGCATGCTTTAAGTCCGCGACGGCCTCGTCGTAACGATGCTCCGCGGTGAGCAGCACGCCCATATTCGACAGCACTATGGGATCTTCGGGCTGGATGGCGGCGGCGGCGCGCCATTCCTGCTCCGCAAGCTGCCTTCGCCCCGTCTCCCAATACACCTTTCCGAGATCCGTATGCATGACGTAGGCATCCGGCGACACTGCAAGCGTGCTGCGATAGAACCGGACATCGTCATGCCAGTCCCGGTTGCGGATGACCGTGTGCACCACCGCCATGACCGCGAGGGCCGCGGCCGTCGACGCGAGGCCAAGGCGCCAGGCGCGTCCGCGAGCATCTCCCAATCTCCATAGTTGAAGCGCAGCCCAGGCAAGCATCCAGCAGAAGCCAACCGACGGAAGGTACACGTATCGCTCGGCAAAAGCGGCGATGGGCATCAAGCGGACGTTCAGGACGGGCAGCAGCGTGATCACGAACCAGACCAAGCCGAAGGAAACCAGGCGCGCGCGGCGCCACAAGTAGGCAAATAGAGCCGCACCGAGCAGCACCACCAGAATTCCACCGAGCACCTCGGGCAGCAGCACGGTCCAGGAGGCCGGAAAGACGTAATAAGCGCACAAGCGCGCCGGCCACAGCATCGTGCCGACGTATTGAAAGAGCAATGCGCCCGCGTCAAGCACGGCAGCCTCCTGCGACACACCAGGACGGACCACGTGCGCGGGTGCAAATTCGCCGAGGAAATGTATTCTCACCATCAGATAGACGGGTATCAGCAGCCAGGCTGGCGTGTATCGCGCGCTTTTTTCCAGCAATGTAGTCTCGGCGCGATCGTCACGGTAAAGGTGCTCGAATATCGTGCAGAGCAGCGGCAGGGTCAGGGCCAGTTCCTTCGAAAGCATAGCCAGCGCCAGACAAGCGAGCAGCCCGCACTGAGCGCCCACCCACTGCCGGGATGGTCGAAAGCCTGAGAGTCGCGGAATGCGCAGATAGAACCAGAATCCGGCGAGAAAAAACAGGGCCAGCTCGATGTCGGTGACAGCGGCGATCCAGTCCACCGACTCGCTGTGCACCGGATGAAGCGCGAAGATCAGCGCCGTCAGCAGGGCAATATCCCGGTCGCCAAAGAGTCGCGTGGTCACCGCACAGACCAGCAGCACGACCGCGAGGTGCATCGACAGACTCACCAGATGGAATACGAGTGCGTCGGCTCCGAAGAGTTGGAAGCACAAGAAGTAGCCGAACATCATCAGGGGGCGGTAATAGTTCGTCACGCCGGCGGCGCCGCCGAGGAAAGACCACACGGAGGTGGTGAAGATGGCGCCCAGATAGTGGGAGTTCCGCAGATAGGGATTGGTCAGGATCTGCTGGTGATCGTCGTAGACGAAGCCGTTGCCGAGGGCATTCAGATAGGGGAGCGCCGCCACCAGCAGGAGCGCTGGAATCGTGAGCCTACGGCGCCGCCGGCTGCCAGAATCGGGATGGATCTCCACCGCCTTTGACCCTTCTCCGAGTGTTCAGCGGCAGTTTTCAGTCATCAGTTTTCGGTTCCAGTTCACAGTCCTGAGTAGTTCGGCGGAACAACTGAGAATTGAGGACTGACAACTGACGACTGCTTGCCACTTGTCACTTCTTCCTAGTTCTTCAGGTTAGCACGTGAGGGTGCCGAGTCTTGGCTGGTAATTCCGGCCGCCAAGGATCGGACGGCCGCCAGCGCCTGGGCGTTGTGGGGATCGCTGAAAAGGCCGGCGCGATATTCGTCGAGCGCCTCGCTCCGGCGACGTTCCGCCACGAGAAGGGCGCCGAGATCGAAATGAGCGCGGCTGTCAAGATGGTCCAGTGCGAGCGCAGCTCGCCAATCGCGCTCAGCAACTGGACTCTTTCCCTGGCGGAACTCGCCTTCACCGAGGCCGTCGTAAGCCAAAGCTGTAGGTGCCGCGCGCAAGGACGCCTGAAATTCGTCGGCGGCTTCCGAGAGGCGCCCTTCTTCGAGCAAAAGCTCACCCAGTTCCGTGTGTGCCCGATTATTCAGCGGCGACAGTGCGATCGCGCGGCGAAGTTCAGCCTCGGCCGGTTCGCGCCGTCCGAGTGCGCGCTCTGCGATTCCCAGGTTGAGATGCGGATCGGTGTATGCGGGCTTCAGGGCTGCCGCGCGGATGAACAGATCGACCGCTGCTGAGTATTGTTTGCGGTTGCTCGCGACCAGGCCAAGATTGTTCAGCACAATCGCGCTCTGTGGAGTTACGGCGATCGCCTGCCGCCAGACGGCTTCGGCCTGATTCACGAGGCCATCCTGCCAGTAGACGGTCCCGAGATTGTTGAGGATGGGATAAGCTCCGGGCGATTGCTCGAGCGTCCGGGTGTAGAGTCTGATGTCGTCGCGCCAGTCGCGATTGCGCGTCCAGATGCGCAGCGCACCGAGCGCGACCAGCGCCAGTCCGCCGGCCAGAACCGAGCGCCGCCACCGGGTTCGGCCGGCGGTGCGGCGCCAAACCTCCGAAAATGCGCACCCTGCGACCCAGCAGAATCCTACCGACGGCAGGTAAAGGTATCGCTCGGCAAAAACGTTGGCGGCCATCCAATGCGCGTTGAGCACCGGCGCAAGGGTCACGAGGAACCAGGCAATTCCGAAAGCGGTGAAACGCAGATTCGGCTCAGGCCGTCGTGTCAGGACGACAAAGAGCACGGCGAGCGCACCCAGAACCGCCGTACCGGCAAGAACCCGCGGGTCCGCGAGGCGGGTATCGGGATGGAATACGTAGAAGGCGCACAGCCGCGCCGGCCAGACCAACTTTCCTGCGTAGGCGCCAATCAGGGCCAGGGCCGACAGCACGACCTGCTTTGCCGTAAGCGCGCGCATCTGATGCACGGGAGCAAATGCGCCAATGAAATGAAGGCGCCAGAAAACGTAAGCGGCAGCCACCAGCCAAAGGGGTCCGTAGCGCGCGAGCCTGTGCGCGGCTCGCTCCTGTAACGGCGCCTCGCGATCGGTCTCGGGGCGGAGGTGCTCGTAGAGCGTTGCGAGCGCGGGCAACATCAGGGCCTGCTCCTTCGAGAGCAGCGCCAGGACGAACGCCGCCAGCATGGCTGCCATTCTGGCTACCAGCACGAGCGTGGAACTCTTGCGAACACCGTCCTCCAAGCTCACATAGAAGTAGAACGTCAGCAGCGCGAAAACGGTCAGCTCCACGTCGGTCACCGCCGCGATCCAGGCGACGGACTCGGTGTGTACGGGTTCGATGGCGAACAGCGCGCCGGCGGCGAAAGCCCAGGTCCGATCCCGCGTGACGCGCTCAGCGACGGCGAAGACGAGCAGCACCGCGACGACGTGCAATAAGAGGCTGACCAGGTGGAAGCCGTAGGCTAGCGGGCCGAAGATGCGATAGCAGATGGCATAGCCGAGCGTCATCAGCGGCCGGTAGTAATTCGTCACGCCCTCAGCGCCCATGTACGACCAGACCGTGGTGGTGAAAATCTCGCGAAGGTGATGGAAGCTGCGCAGGTAGGGATTGTCTGTGATCTGCGTGTGGTCGTCGTAGACGAAGCCATTCAGCAGGATGTTGAGATAGGGCACCGTCGCAATCGTGATGAGCGCAGTAATGAGCGAGAGGCGCGCTCGATCGGTTGCCGATATAGCGCGGATGCTGAACGACGGTAGACGGGAATAATCCACACGGCCGGCACGCAATTCGGCGGACGCCTGGTTGACATAGTGGGTTGGGCGAAGGAGGGTAGACGCAAGAAGACGGGCCATGATGATTGAGCTAAGGCCGGAGCAGCAGCGCCTGATCGACAGAGCGATCCAATCAAGTGCGTACCACGATCGCGGCGAGGTCATCAGCGCCGCCCTGGAAATGCCCGCAGAAGAGATTGAACCGATCGCCGGCCAGCCCGGAAGATCGCGACTTTGGGAACTTCGAGAAGGCATGGATCTCGGTGACGTTTCCATCCGGGAACTGATCGAAGAAGGGCGCGAGTGAGCGTCTTTGTTCTCGATGCGTCGTATACGCTCACCTGGTGGTTTTCCGACCGAGCCACCATCAATACTGACGCCAGCCTTAAGCGGCTCGAGGCCGGCGAAGACAGCGTCGTTGTGCCTTGGATCTGGCAGTTGGAAGTTACGAACGCGATCGCTAAGGCCGTCACTCGAGCTAAAGTCCACTTGTCCCGTGCCCTCGACATTTGGGCCGAACTCCTGCTTTTTGCCATCCGGCAAGTGCCGGTCGGCCACGCGGAGCAGCTTCTTCAGTTGGCAGTCAAACATAACTTATCTGTCTATGATGCCTGCTACCTGCAGACGGCTCTCGCTTTGCGTCTTCCGCTCGCGACGAACGACAGGAAACCCGCTGGTGCCGCTCGGCAGAGTGGCCTCTTAACAATCACACCGTAAGCCTCAACCTGCCGGCGCGCCTAATCTCCTCAGCCGATCCGCCCACCCGGGCGGCAGCGGCAGCGATACCTGCAGTGTCCCAAATCGCGCCAAAAGCCAGTTGGCGAGCGCGTAGCTGACGGGCGCGAGCACCAGCCCCGCCAGGCAGTCGATCAGGTAGTGATAGCGCAAGTACACGGTTGAAACCCACAGGCTGAGAATAATCGGCGACAGGATCCAGAACAGGCGCTTCGAATTTCGCCAGGCGTAAAGCCAGACCACAAACGAGATGGCCACGTGCAGGCTGGGGAAAACGTCGCGCCGGATGCGCGCGAAGTCCATAAACTCCATCTGTCGATTGAGCGCTGCGATCGGCGTGCTGAGCGCCACCGTGTACTGGCTGCGCAGCGTATACATGGGTCCGATGGCGGGTACCAGGATGTAGCCCAGGAGTCCGAGAAAGCTCACCACCAGCAGGCCGCACATCATCTCGCGAAAGCGGGCGCGCGGGCGCCGCATATAGATGAAGCAGGCCACGATCGGAATGTTAAAGAGATGGAACAGATAGGCGAACTGCATCCAGGACGTCAGCGCCGGACCGACGATACGTTGCAGCGCCACGCTCGCCTGAAACCCGAAGAGACGTTGGTCGATGGCGATCAGCGCGGCATCGCGATCGTGGGTGACCAGCAGGTGGGTGGCGTCGCCCCAGAGCGAATAGTACATGAGCAGGATGATGAGAAACGGCGCCCAGTCGCGGATGACCCCCCAGTAGGGCCGGATGAACTCGCGCAACTCGCCCTCTTGCTTGCCGGATGACCCGCCGGCCAGGAAGTAATGGACCAGTTCCTTGGCCAGGAGCACCGCTATCGCGGGGATGATGATCAGAACGTCGGCCGGGCTTAGGTTCTCGCCGCGCAACTCGCTGAAGATAAGTTGCAAGACGAGATTGAGCAGAAAGAAGCCGAGCGCCACGGCGTCTTCGAGGCGCAGGCCGAAGCGGATTGCGCGCTCACTGTCCATAAAGGGCCTTCAGTTCCTCGAACCGCCGGCGCGTGGCGGGCGGAAAATCGTAATGCGCCGTCGCATCCAGCACGGTGAGCGCGCGCTTCGTGTCGCCCTCCAGGAAGTAGACCTGCGCCAGACCTTCCACGGCGTCCTGCTGCGCGGGCAGGATCTTAAGAGCCTGCAGGAAATCGCGCTCGGCATCGGAGTAGTGCCGCAACGCCGTCTCTGCCATGCCCGTCAGCACGTAGGACTTGGGATAGCCCGGATTCTGTTGTTCGATCTGACGGGTGATTGACACGACCTGTTCGTACTGGCCCAGAAAATACCGGGCGTAGGTGAAACGCAGGACATCCTCCTCACCGAGGCCCTTGGGACTTAGCGATTGGAACGCAGGTTCGTCCGCGAGCAATGAACCGAACTGGCGCATCGCGAACTTGGCGCGCGCCAGCATTTGCCAGTAATAAAGATTGCCCGGCCGCAGCTCGACCGCGCGCAGACCGTTGCTGTATGCGAGAGCGTACTGGTGCCGGTCCAGATTCTTGGGAACCGACTCGGCATAGACCTCGGCGGCCACGTCTTTTCCCACGGTCTGAGCGCCCACGGCTGTCAACACTAGGACGACGGCATAGAGCAGCAGCCCGCGACGATCGCGGGAAGCCAACGGCCGCGCCGCCTTGACAGCCAGCAGTGCGGCTACCACCAGCGCCAAGGCTTTCAGCGCTTCCCAGAAGATGAACTGGAATGACTCTACCACTTCGTAAACCTGGTTGCTATTATACGCGGGGCTGTAGCGCCGGCGTCCCCAAAACCGGCGCGATCGAACTGAACAATCGCTGGTGAGGACACCGGCGCTACAGCAGAATGAACCGCTACTTTTCAGTGCGCAAGGCGCAGATCGATGCGGCTGCGCGGACCAAGCACGGCTTGGCCATCGGGTCCCACTTGGTAGCGGACGCCCGACGGATCGACGGGCTGGCCGGACAGCACGCCGGCGCGCACCAGATCCTCCATCGACACCGCCGGGCGCTTTTCACGCTGGGCGAACTCCGCGAGTAACCGATTGAGCTGTTCGATGTCTTCCGCCGCCTTGATCGCCGCCAGATGCTCCTCCGCGCTGCGGCGGATGCTCTCGTTTGCCGCTTGTGAATAGACCTCGGACCACAGCAGCCGCGAGGTCTCAAACTCGCCGCCCTCCGCCGCCACTGAGGCTGCGAGCGTCTTCATCCAAAGGTCGGCGCCGGGCTGGCGGCTTCCGGTTTCAAACGCGCGCGCTGCTTGTGCGTAGTCCTTCAAGTCCCAATAGTAGATAAAGCCGAGATCCTGCCAAAGGCGCCAATACGAGGGGTTCGCGGCGATGCCGCGGCGAATCAAGGCCAAGGCCTCGTCGGGGCTTCCGGCGCCGGCGGGCGGCTTCTCGGCCAGGAAAATCGCGCCGAAGCGATAGGCGATGAGCAGATGCGGATCGAGCTCGGTGGTGATCCGAAGGAGTTGGCCAAGCTCCCCAAAATCCCCGGTGCCGGAGAGTTTCTGCCGGCCGAAGTACTGCACCGCTCGCGTCCAGTAGAGATCCGCTAGCAGGCCCTGATATCCGAAGCTCAGCCGCCGCAGGGTCTCGCCGGAGGTTACATACATGACCGGGGTCGTCTGCCTCTTGACTTCGCGGTCCAGGTGGACGCGCACCGCAACCGAGGCGGTGAACCCTATGATGAGCGCGATAGCCGCCGCGCGCCGGGAGGCAGCCTGGACAATCTCGGAGCTCATCGAAGATCCTTTCGCTCGAAGATCAGGATTGTCGCTGAAACCAGCACGGTGGCATAAAGCACGGCGTACAGCGAATGCGTGAAGATGCGGCCGCCCGGCACCAGTTCGCCGTGCGCCGCCGGAGCGATGTCGCTGAAGGCGCCGAAGTCCGGCAAGACCACGCTGAGGAGGCGCAACAGTCCGCGCAACCCGCCACTGCCGGCTTGCTCGCCAAGAACGCGCAGATCGTCCAGCAGATTGCCGATCACGTAGAGGCTGAGCGTGAAGACCGCGGAGAGCGCGGGGCTGGAGGTGGTTGAAAACAGCAGGGCGACACCCACCACCAGCGTCAATTGCAGAAGGATGAAGTAAATCGCCTCGAGCGGCGCCAGGTCCGGCGCGGCCAGCCGGCCCTTTTCATACCAGAGCACGAGGTAGAATCCGGCCGTCATGATGGCGGTATTCACCGCCAGCGTCAGCACGAGTCCGAAAAACTTGCCGATGATGAATTCCGCCCGCGCCACGGGCTTCGAGAGGACATTATAGAGCGTGCGCCGCTCCATTTCCTTCCAGACCAGGCTGATGCCGATAAAGACCGCGATCAGCAAGCCGAAAACTGAAATCGCGCTCAGCCCGAGATTGACAAAGGCGATCTCATTGATTCCCACCGAAACGGTGCCCAGAATCAGGCCGGCTCCGATCATCAGAAAGGCGAAGACCACCAGGTTGTAGAGAACCTTCTCCCGCACGGATTCTTTGAACGTGTGAACGGCGATGGCGGCAATCCTACTCATTTCCGTCCCGGCCTCGGAGACTCGTTCCCGGCCGGATCCTGAACGTGGGCCAGGAAATAATCCTCCAGCGATACCTTGACGGGATTCAGCGACACGATCCGGGCGCCGGCGCTCAGTGCAGTTGCCAGCACGGCATCCACATCGTTGCTCGCAGCCAACTCCAGACGCACCTGATTGCCGGTGCGGACGCTGGCAGTCGCGAAGGACTTGAGCGGTTCCAGCGCGTGCGGCGACGGATCGTCGAGCACCAGTTCGATGGATTCGACGCTCGCGCCCAGAAGCTCCTGCAGACTTCCCAGACCCTGCAAGCGTCCGCGATTCAGAATGGCGACCCGATCGCACAGCGTCTCGGCGTCCGGCAGAATGTGAGTCGAGAAAAAGACGGTCTTGCCCTGAAGCCGGAGGTCCAAGATAAGGTCGCGTACCTGACGCCTGCCCAGCGGATCGAGCCCGGACATCGGTTCGTCCAGAAAAATCACGTCGGGATCGTTCATCAGAGCTTGCGCGATTCCAACGCGCTGCACCATTCCCTTGGAAAAGCGTCGCAACGGTACACCTGCGGACTCCGCCAGACCGACGCGCTCCAGCAAGTCGCCGGCGCGCCGGCGACGTGCGGCGGCATTGAGTCCGCAGAGCCATCCCGCGTAGTTCAGGAACTCGGTGGCGCTCAGATGGTCGTAGAAATAAGGGTTCTCAGGCAGATAGCCGATGCGCGCGTGAGCGCGCGCATCCGTCACTGGGCGGCCGAGAATGGACGCGGACCCTGCAGTAGGAAAGATGAGCCGCAACAGCAGCTTGAGGAGCGTTGTTTTGCCGGCGCCGTTCGGTCCCAGAAGGCCGAATACCTCACCCGATTCGACGGTCAGGCTGAGATGATCGAGGGCGGGTTTGCGGCGCTTGGACCAGAATCCCAGCCGGTAGTCTTTCGTGAGTTCGCTGATTTCGACCGCAGGCATGGCTCAGTTTGGCTCGCGGGTCGCCGCAGGACCCCGGCGGCCGCCCTGCGGAGTCACCGCACGTTGGAGCGCTAGCCGCCGATCGGGGAATCCGTGGCTGCGGCCTGCTGCGTGGCATTCTGCCGAATGGTGTTCGTCGGGTCCGTATAGTAATAAATAGTGCCCGAAACCCCCACTTGTTGGGGATTGGCGTTCAACGTGTAGTTCTGGACCTGCCCGTTGATGGCTGCCGAGGCCGCGTAAACGAAGTTATAGCCGCTCTTGGCTCCGCCCGCCAGCACGCTATCGATCAGCCCCGCTGCATTCGATGTGGCGTTACCGGACGACGGCGGTCCCAGTTGGATCAGCGTAGTCGTGAACCCGGCATTGTAAGTGCTGCTGTACGTGATCTCGACAGTGTTGAGGGTCCGCAGCGACGCCACGGCCGAGGCCTGATTGGCAGCGGCCTTGGACTTCAACAGATTCGGAATGGCGATGGCCGCAATGATCAAGATAATCGCGACCACAATCAGCAGCTCGATCAGGGAAAACCCTTCCGAGGTTTTCTTCATTTATGTTTCCTCCCCCGAGTATGCGCTCGGCCCGTCTATGAATGTCAGACGGCTCGTGAAGCCGTTCGTTTAACAAAACAGCGCGGCGCCCGTGCGTGGATCGCGACGAGCGCCGCCGAAAAAGTTGAGCTGCCGGCGAACCTGCCCCTTATCCGCCGATAGGCGAATCGGTGGCGGCAGCCTGCTGCGTCGAATTCTGCCGGATCACATTGGTCTCGTCCGTGTAGTAGTAGTTCTGACCCGTCGTGCCCGCCGTCACCGGATTGGCGTTAATCGTATAGCTCGGCGTCGTTCCGTCGGCCGCCGTCGCTCCGGCGGAGTAAGTGAAAGTATAACCGCTCTTGGTCCCGCCTGCGAGCACGCTGTCGATAAGCCCGGCCGTCGCTGACGTTGCCGCGCCGCTCGACGGCGGTCCAAGCTGCGCGAGACTTGACGTGAACCCCTGGTTGTAAGTGGAACTGTACGTCACTTCGCAGGTATTCAGCGTCCTCATGGACGCCACGGCGGACGACTGGTTCGCTGCCATCTTCGACTTCAGCAGGTTCGGAATCGCAATCGCCGCGATAATCAGAATGATCGCCACCACGATCAACAGTTCAATGAGTGAAAATCCCGCGTCTTTCTTGTTCATGCTTACTCTACCCTCTTTCCCCGCTCTGGGCGGCCTTCGCGAGGTCGTAGAGCATTCAGCCTGCCACAGGCCAGGATCCCCGGAACATCTGAGCGAAGTCATGTGCTCCGGGTGACTTAGGAGACGCCGGAGCAGCGTTCGGCAGCAGGCTGAAATGGCGCCACGCCGCCGCCGTTGACCTTTTTTGTCAGTCTTATCTGACATATTTTGCCCATCGGCCCGGCCTCCGTGAAAGGCACGCATTTCACAACTCATACTTCTTCGCGTAATGCCGGAATGAGCGGTATGACATGTGAAGCAACTCGGCGGCCCGTGTTTGGACGCCGCCCGCAGCGCGCAGCGCCTCGGTGAGGTAGCGTTTCTCCGCGGCCGCGATCTCGCGATCGAAGTCGACCCCCTCAGCGCCCATCCCGGCTGGCGACTCCGAAGCCGCCACCTCGGCGGACAGGTGCACGGCGCGGACCACCCGATCCTCGGGAGCGCTCACCGCCACCGCGTGCTCAACGGCGTGTTCCAGTTGCCGGACGTTTCCCGGCCAGGAGTAGGCCATGAGTCTAGCCCAAGTCTCGGAATCGAAGTCGTGCAAGGGTCTGCCGATGGCGGACGAGAAGCGTTGCAGGAAATGGCGCGCCAGCGGCTCGATATCTTCCCGGCGCTCGCGCAACGGCGGCACCTCGACGGTGATCACGCTCACACGGTAGTAGAAGTCCTCGCGAAACTGGCCCGCCTCCACCATCTTCTTCAAGTCGCGGTTGGTGGTGGCGATCAGACGAACGTCCACCGGCTGGTCTGACGTGCCGCCGAGCGGCCGCACGCGGCGCTCCTGGAGCACGCGCAACAGCTTCACCTGCATGCTCAGGCTGGTCTCGCCGATCTCGTCGAGCAGCAGCGTTCCGCCGTGCGCCGCCTCGATGATCCCTTTGCGGTTGCTGTCGGCTCCGGTGAAGGCGCCTCTGCAGTAGCCGAACAATTCGCTCTCGAGCAGGGTTTCGGGAAAGGCCCCGCAGTTGATTGAGACGAACGACTTCTCGCGGCGCGGGCTGGCCTCGTGAATGGCGCGCGCCACCAGCTCCTTGCCTACGCCGCTCTCGCCCAGGATCAACACCGTGCTCGGCGCCGGCGCCACGTTGCGAACCAGCTCCAGCACGCGCTCGATCTTCGGGCTGCGGCCCACGATGTTCTGGTGCGAGAAGGCGTGCAGCAGCTCGCTGCGCAGGCGCGTATTCTCCTCGCGCAGCGCCTGTTCCTCGACGGCGCGCTCCACCACCAGCTTCAGCTCGTCGATCAGCCGGTCGGTCTTCACCACGTATCGGTAAGCGCCCAAGTTGAGCGCGTCCACGGCGGTGGAAACGGTCGGCACCGCCGTGATCAACACGAAGGCCGCGGGATTGCGCGTGGAGCGGGCATATTCCAGCAGCTCGATGCCTGTGGCTTCGGGCATCCGGATGTCGCAGACGATCACGTCGTAGATGCGCCCGTCGATCTTGTGGCGTGCCGCCTCGGCGTTCGAAACCGTCTCCACCTGATGGCCTGCGCGCCGGAACGCGATCTCCAGCACCTGGCAGAGCGACTCCTCGTCGTCGATGATCAGCAAGCGCGCCATGGGTTGATCGTATCTGAATGATAACATCAGCGTGACGGGTTCGTCCGCACTTCATCCTTCCTAACCCGGCTGACTTGGAATCAGGCCACGGGACCGGTATAGGGGCCGCCAGGGGCTGGGGATCAGGAAGAGTGCCCGCCGATTCGGCGAAACCCTTATGGGTCATCGAGATGACACTTGCGGACTGGCAAACAGAGTTAGGGGGCGGCGCAGAGCCATGGCACGCTGCTCGATTTCTCAAGGAACAGCGACAGCGTAGCATATACCGGCGTGTTTGTCAAGCTTTTCTGAGCCCTGAACTCTAGGCTACATCGCCGGAAGATTCCGGGGCCTGCGGGGCCCGGACAAGAACGAACGTGTGGCGCCCTGGGAGAGTGATTTCGCAAGCCAACCCTGGAATCAGGGATTTGGGCCTCCCCGAAGCTTCCCGGTTTCGATTCATGGTCCACCGGGAGAACCCGACTGTCATCCGAGAGCGTGAGAGGCTTGCGCCAATTCCTGCGCCGTCTGCCGGGCGCTTTGCTTCCACAAGGGAAGCTGATCTGCCGCGCCCAAACTACTGAGCAGAGGCTCATCCAGCGGTTCGGACGGCAAGTCGGCCGGAGACTGGCTCACCTCGTGAGCCAGCAGGTTGGCCACGTAGACGGCCGTCACCGCGTCAAAGGTTTGGTGCGGGACACGAGCGGGGTCGTGATGGTGCGCAACCGCCTCGGTGACGAACGTGGGGAGCCCCCACAGGCTAAGCAAGTAGGCTCCGATTTCAGCGTGGGTCACGCCGAAGATTTCCGCTTCAACGCGATGCAGCGGTAGTTCCCGCTCTTTCGCGGTGCGAAGGGCTTCTGCGAAGCGCTTTGGCACGCGGGTGGCCAGCACCAGCTTGCCTATGTCGTGCAGCAGCGCTCCCACCACCGCCGAATCCGACAGGTATTTCGGCTGGCTGAGCGTACGGGCGATCCGGGCCGTGAAATGGGAGTGAGCGTCGAATTCATCAATCGAAAAGCCCTGCACGCGATCGCCCGGCCGAAAGACTCGAAAGGCCTCAGCCTTTATAACAAGGCTTTCAAGGATGTTCACCCCCAGATAGACCACGGCGTCGCTAACCGAATTGACGCTGCGCGCAAGGCCGAAGAACGCGGAGTTCACCAGTTGCAGCACCTTGGCCGAGATGGCCACGTCCTGCTCGACGATACTCCCGATTCGCTCCAGTGGCGCCTCAGGATCCTTCAGAGCCAGCGTCAGTGCGCCATAGACTCGGGGCGCGGATGGCAACTCGCCCAGCCCGCCCACCATGCGGCTCAGGGTTTCGCTGGTGAGGATGCTCTGCAGGCTGCAGGCGCGGTCGACGGCCACGCGCAGCGTGCCGGCATCGCAGGGCTTCAACAAGAACTGGTGGGCTACGGGCACGGCGCGTAAAGTCGCACTCAGTTCTGTCAGGCCAGTCAGGACAATTCGCACCACGTCGGGATGACGCTCCCGTACCTCTTTAAGCAAGGCCGCACCGTCCATACCGGGCATGCGCATGTCCGAGACGATGACGTCAAACTGTGACGATTCCAGGATGGCCAGCGCAGCCTCGCCGCTGGGCGCGAAGGCCGTCTCCCACTGCATTTGCTGCACCGACAGAACGCGCCGCAAGCCGTCAAGAATCGGCTGTTCGTCATCTACGAATAGGATTCGCCTCATACGAACACCTGCAACCTGCTCCGGAGCGCCCAAGACGATCAAAGAGCCCTATTGTACTCGATCGACAATGACAATGATGAGCCCAAAGAAGAGTGCCGTAGAGCCCTGCTCCGAAAACAGCGCTAACGGATTTGTTTTCAGCAAGCAGTTCAAGGCGTGGCGCGCCGTAATTCGCATCCTTCGGAGTGTCGCAAAAGCGACATGACGGCTTGGTTCGGATGTTGGGGCGGCCCTCGAAATCTTTCCCGGAGACCGCTGTCCGAAACCAGCTACCCCTTCGCACCCCGGAACATAACCACGTCGCTGGAGCGACGAGTTAAACCAAGTCGAATCGCATTGAATCTCAAGTTGTGGAGTCTAAAGACTCGACGGATGACTACCTGTTCCGATTAAGGTTTGGCGCAGGCGCCCTGCACGTCGTTGCCGGTGACTTGCTCGGAGAGAAACTCGTATTTCTGATTGTTTTTCGTGGTGACGTGGAATTGGCCTTTCGCCCGGTCCTGCTTCACTTCCTTGATATCCGCACAGCTCAGGTCCACCTGGGGCGGCTTCGGCCCAGGCCCGGGCGTCCAGACAAACTTGAGACGATGACCGATGACGACGAGCGTGCCGAAAAATTCATAATGTTCCGCGATGAGATTCGCGGAATTGCTGAGGACTGGTTTCGGGGCTGGCGCCGCGTGTGGCTTGGCCGCTTCCTCCGCGTCGCCCACCTGCTTCTGCAGGCTGAGAACTTCCTGATCGCCAGGCCGGAGCTTGGCCAGGGCCGCTACCATACGATCTGCCGTTGCGAAGTCTTTGGCTTGCAACGCGTCGTCGATCTTGCTTACCTCGCGGTAAAAACTAAATTGTACGATCTGGGGCGCGTAAGCATTCTTGCTGTCGAGCTGGAGCACTTGATTCGCATAGAAAATGGCGTTGTCTTGATCAGGCTCAGCGAACTTGCCTTCCTGCTCGGCGTCAAAGGCCTTCTTCGTCAGATCTGCAATTTTCTGCTGTTCCGGAGGGACCGTGGGCGGCGGGGGCGGCTGCGATGGTTTGGTTTTAGGCGCCTTACTTTTTGACGCCAGCGTGGCGGTGCGAACGAAAAATATAGCGGCCGCCGGGTTCGAGCCCGTCTCGAACTCTTCTGTGATGGCGCCGGCGCCGTCGTCCCACGACAGCGTGTGTTGGGCGCCGGCGAGATTGTTCAAGCCGGGGGCCGCGGGGGTCAAGTCATACGGCTGGCCGTCTACGGACACCGTGGCGGGCGGGGAGCCGAACTGGGCGCGCGCCTGTCCGCCGAAACTGGTGAGCGCGACCAAGTCGAGGTTCTTGGGCTTGGATTCAAACGTGATCTCGGGCGTCGCGCCCGCTGTCACCTCGACGGTCAATTTGCCGGTCGCGCCGCCGGCAGTGATTTCAAGCGTGTGAGTCTGGGGCTGCGGACTCGCCTCGACGTCGCGGCTCCATTGACCGCTCGTAACAGGCGCCGGGGACTCGTCGTCCCACTTGACGGTGACGTTCCTGAGGTCGGGGACGTTCACTTGAAGCTTAAGAGGCAGCGCCGTCAAGGCCAGCGTTGGAATGGGGGTCATTCCCTCGGCGACGTCCACGGACTGGGAAAGCGTATCATAGCCTACCTGTTTAGCCTCAATTTGATGACGACCCGGGCTCAAGCTGGGTCTTACCGGGCTGGGGCCGACGTCCCGGCCGTCAATCGCAACCGCCGCGCCGGCCGGCGATGTTGATATCGCGAGCGCAACCAGAGCAGGCGGAGGGGGCGCAGGACGTTTGCGGAATACCCAGACCAGGGCGAGAGCCAACGTTACCAGAATCACCGCCAAAAACAGCAGATGTCCCGGCTTCAGCCAATGGAACGGCCGATTGGTGACGGGCTGAGCTTCGGTCTCAACCGCTGGCGGCTGCGGTTCGAATGGCGCCGGGGATTGAGCGGTCGCTGCCACGTCCCCAACCGCGGGAAGCAGCGTCTCAGGAGGAGGTTGGACAACCCCGGCGGGCGAAGGCATGGAGGGGAGCGATTGAGCTGTGAAGACCTGCGTCGCACTGTAGGGATCGCTGATTTCCCCGGTCAATGGATTCTCGAATGAAGCCTGGGACGCTCCTCCGGCCTTGTTCTCGGCGAAGATGCTTTCGATGGATTTGTCAGCTTCGTGGACGTCCTCCTCAAACGGCTTGTCGACGGGTGGCGCAGAGGCCGTCGATTGACGGGCGGCTTCAAACTGGCTGCGCCGGGTGGACACCAGTAACTGCACCAGTTTGGGGCTTCCTGGAAACCGGGCCAATTCCCCTTCAGCGAGCGCCGCAGCCTCGTCGAAGCGGCCGGCGTCAAGCAGGGCCTGGATGCGCCGGCAGCACGCCTGAACTTCCCGCTCCAGCTCTTCAGCCAGCTTCTGGCTCTTGGCCAGAACGGTCAGGCGGTCAAGTTCCACGCTTTCAGGAAACCGCTCCTTCGAGGCTTCGCATTCTTCCAGCGCCTTGACGTACTCCCCGCCATCGATCAGTTGCTGGATTCTGGTTAGATGGGCCCCGAGTACGCGCCGCCGCTCCATAAAGTCCGACTGTCTTTTTGCGGACTCGTAGAGCTCAATGACCTCCGGACGTTGCGAAAACCTGACAGCCAGCTTTCCCGCGCGCTCGGCGGCTTCCTGAAATCTGCCGGTCTCGAGAAGGGCCTTGACTCCCTTGATCTCCCCGCGAAAATCTTCGCTCTTTTGACGCGCTTCGACCACCAGTTGCGCTACCTCGGTTTCCTGTGGAAACTCCAACTGGAGGCCGGCAAGGCGCAGCGTAGCATCCTCATAACGCGTCCGATCGAGCAGATTGCGCACTTCCCAGAGGGCTTCCCGCAGCCGAAACCGTTTTTCCCGGTCCGCTCGCTCCTGTTGGATCTGGGCCAGAATCGTTTGCGCGTCCGAATTGGCGCTGTCGAGTTGGAGTACTTCCTTAACCGTAAGTTCGGCGTCGGTCAGGTCCCCGTTTCTGTAAGCATTCTTCGCCGCCGACAAGCTCTGACGGATCTGACTGGCCTGGGCTTGCTTCTCGCGCGCTTTCGCCAGGAACGCCACAGCTTCTTCGTGCCGCGAATCCAGCTTCACTGCCTCTTCGAAGGTTTCCAGGGCGCCCGCATAATCGCGTCGTTCCAGCAACGCTTTTCCCTCGGCGATCAACCCTCCGACCTTCGTGGAGACTTCGATCCGCCGCATCGCCGAGTTGACCTCGTTCATGAGCGCTTTCGCCTGGGAATGGCTGCTGTCGAGCATCAGGGCGTTGTGCAACAGGTCCCGCGCGCGCGCGAGGTCGTGCCGGGTGATCAGGTCCGGCACCTGCGATACCAGGTCCGCCGCCAGATCGCGTTGCAGTCTGGAGGCGATCGGGTCAAGCTCCAGGATCAAATCCTGGAGCGACGCATAGCGGTTTTCGGGCTCCTTTTGCAGGCAGCGAGCGACCATAGCACCCAACTGGGGCGGGATTCCCGGGACCAGCTCTGCCAAGGGTACAGGATCTTTGGTTAGAATTTGAGTGAGCACCGATGCCACCGTCGGCGCGTCGAACGGCCGCTGGTAGCCGAGAAATTCGTAGATCACCACGCCCACCGAGAAGATGTCGGACCGTTGGTCAACGGGACTGTCGTTGAGTTGTTCGGGCGACGCATACTGAACAGTCCCCAGGAACATTCCTTTCTTCGTGAGTGCGGTGGATTCGACGTGAACGATGCCGAAATCGACCACCTTGGCGGTGCCGTCTTTTCTGATCAGAATATTAGCGGGCTTGACGTCCCGGTGGACCAGACCGTGCTCGTGGGCATAGGCGAGTCCCGAGCAGAATTGCCGGATGATCTTCAGCCGCTGCGGCAGCGGCATGGGAGGACGCTGCGCGATGATGTCGCGCAGGCTCTCTCCTTCCACGAACTCCATGGCGATGTAAGGCTGCCCCGAGGCCTCACCAAGGTCGAAGATGGTGACCAGGTTGGGATGCTGCAGATTGCCGGCCGCCTGCGCCTCGCGGTAAAAGCGCTTGAGCGAATCCGGATTCTCCGCCAGGTCAGAGGTCAGGGTCTTGAGGGCGACGATGCGGCCGATGATCGGATCGCGGGCTTTGTAGACCACTCCCATGCCGCCGCGGCCCTGCTCCGCGATGATCTCGTACTTGCCGAGAGTCTGGATAACCTCGGAACCCACCTGGAGTCCCCCTGGCGCCTGGAATCTGCGGTTAGTGTAGCACAAGAGCCTTGACTATAAGCCCCCGCGGCGCAGGATGGCGGGCTGGCGAACGGCAATGGCCGGGCGGATTGCAGGTACCGGTGGCGAATCGCAAAAGCTTGGCTCCGCGCCAGCCGGCCCTTCGTGGCTGGAACAGAATGTCGTAAGTTCGTGCCCTGATGCGTCGCAGTCTTTTACATGCGCAAATACTTATGTCGCTGCGTTTAGCTCCCGGATCAACCGTTTTTCGCCGCCGATTAGGGCCACTGGCAACAGTCCGACAATTACCTGACTGGCGAGTGGATCTCGGCGATATAGCCCCCTGGGAATTGCACTATCGCTACTTTCCCGGCATCAGACGCGTACGGCCCGGCCAGGATCGTGACCCCGGCCGCTTGGGCTTTGGCGAGGGTGTCGGATAGGTTCGCGACCTGATATCCGGTCAACTCCCGGCCATAAGGATAGGGGAGATGGCCATCCGTCACCATCACCCTGACCTTACCGAAGGTCGATTCAATACGAACGCGGCGATAAGAATCGGTGGGCCGCCCGATTTCGATGCCCGGCGCGTGCGCATCGTCTGCCACGATCTTGCCGTGAGAGAAGGCCAGGAAGCTGTGAATGAACGCTTCCACCGCATCCGGAGATATGTAGATGTGGTTTTCCGGAACGGTCTGGAGCGGCGTGTAAGACGGGGCCGTGGTATGCCAATAGAGCTGTGTGGTTACCCCGCCGGGAAACTGGATGATGGCGTCCCGCCCGACAGCATCGTGGAACGGCGTGACAACGATATCTGCACCGGCCGCGCGAGCGGTACGGATTGCGGCGTCGATGTCCCTCACGAGATAACCCGTCCGCTCCAGGCCAAAGGGATAGGGCACTGGGGTCTCGAAACCGAATACTGACAGCGTTCCCACGGGCGTCAGCACCAGTTGAGACATCGTCTTGCTCGGAGTCGGCGTCACCGTGAAGACGCCTTGTTTGGAAGTGGTGCCGCCGAAAGTGGCCAGAAGACTGGCGACGAACCGGTCAAAATCTTGCGGAGCCACATAGACGTGGGTGGTGTCGTATTGCGGCCCCACACCCAAATCGGGGGTCGCCTCACGAGCGCCATCTGCGGAGTCGAGCGCGAGATTTCTCCGGACCGCGGCCGAAGGACATCCCAGCACGATCAACAACGCCAGAAACCGAAAAACTCTGTTCTTCATCGGGCCCCCCATTTCAGGTGCGACGATTCTTTTCCGCGACTGCGCCCTGGCGCTCCAGCACGATCTTGAGGGTGCCCAACCGCCGGAATCTCTTTCACAGAAGTATGTGTATCAATCCTCGCGGGCCGCTTCGAAAACCGTCGTCACTCTCGTGCGTTTAGTGTATCACTCTGACCCTTCTGCGCCGCGCCTTCCGGA
>JASHPE010000070.1 GCA_030038235.1 Terriglobia bacterium | reverse complement strand
GCCGTCTCGGAGCTGTTATAGGCGCCGTCGTTTCCATTGAAGATGGCAAAGGTGTCGACGCCGTTTGCCGGACACAGCTTCATGCCGGGCAGGGTTCCCGAAGTCGCTGAGCTGGCAGGACCCTCGGACGCTGCGCCCCAAAGAATCGGCGTGCCGCCCGAAGTTCCGTCCAGCGCGCCCACCAGATTCGCCACCTGATGCTGGATGCAGTTGGGAAAAGTGCTGCCATCGCCGACGATAAAGGACGATCCCCACGAGTTCGCGCCCAGGATATTCGCCAGCCACTTCTGCGAATAAGTGTTGTAGCTGCTCGCGCCCGTCAGGTAATAGAGTTCGCTCGCCATGACCGCGAGCCCGCCGCCGTGCGACGTGGTATCGCCGTTCTGCCAGGGCACGCCGAAGCCCCACACGTCTTTCCCGGATTGCGTGATCGCGACGCCGAGCTGGTTTTCGAGCGCCGTCAGCATGGTGGATTGATTGACCGCGAGGCCGCCCGGATTCCCCGCCACGCCCAGGGCCCGGTAAAGCTCGAAGTGCGCGAGTCCGCTTACGTCGTAAAGGTTGAGGGTGTCTTCGTATCCTTTGTCGTAGATCTTGGTGATGTAGTTGTCCGCATACTGAGCGGCGTCTTTCAGGTAAGTCATCGGATTGGTGACGGGCAGCCCCGCGGGCAGATTCCCGCCCGCGGATTGCAGCGCGATGTAGAGTTCGGTCGCGCCCAACTCCATGTCATCGTCCCAAACAGTCTCGGGGTAGCCATCAAACGGCAGAATGGTCTCGAGGCATCCCGAAGGGCAGGTGCCGCTGCCGACAGATTTCGCGGGATCAGACAGGGATGTATTGGCGAGGGCGAAGATGTCCTCAGCATAGAGGAGCGCCTCGTTCGCCGTTGTGGGATTGCTGGTGCGGTAGAGCTGGAAGTATTCGGCAAAGGCCGCCGCCATGCGGCCGGCGAGATTGGGACTGATTTTGGAACCAGCGGGCGCTGCGATGAACACCGGACGATAGCAGATGTAGAAGTAGTCGGTGGTGCAGCCCATGTAATCGTCGGCCGCCTGCGGCAACGTCCAGATGTCGTATTCCGTCTCAAGATTCGGGAAGTTCTTCCAATCCTGGCTGTTGTCCACCTGGTAGTAGAGTGTCTTCGTGCTATCGTTCCACATCTCGATCAGCCAGTTGAAGCCGAACTGGGCCTCGGCCGTGAAGTCGGACGACGAAGGGGCGCCGGAAGCGTTGCCGGAATATGAGATCGACGCGGGCGGGGCCGCGGGATCTGGCGGAGCCGACGGTCCCATCTGATTGGGGAAGTCGCGAATCCCGATCTCCATCAGCGACACTGTATAGCTCATCGTTTCCACGTACTTCATGTAGTCGCCGGCGTCCCACCAGCCGCCGGCCCCATCGATCACGGCTCCGGTCGAGGTGAGCGGCGTCCCGGTGGTGGTGATCAGGTCGTTCTTGTTGAGCGGAGGCGTGTCGTAGACGGTCGCGCTCTCGTCATTCAGGTGTCCGGCGGCGGTCCGCAAGGCGTTGGGGATGTAGTCCGGTCCATCGCGTTCGGTCTCGTAGAACCACAAGGTGTTCAGCAACAGTCCCGGATAAAGCACGCTCGGAGCATCCACGGCGAATTCGGGCGACGTGGCCGCGACCGGACCCTTCACCGAGATCGTGTAAATGTCGCTTCCCGGCACTGTGAAGCTGAGACCGTAAACGTCATAGCTCAGCTTCTTGCTGTTACTCCACGTGCCCAGCAGGCTTCCGATCGAGCCGGAATACACCGTCACGCCCTCGGAATTGACCACGCTGAACGTGGCGCCTGACTCGGAGGCGGTCGACATGAGGTACGCCTGGAACGGAGCGTTGGCGGTTTCGTATCCAACCTGGCTCACGCGCACATAGGCGGATGCAGAAGCTGCGCGCGCGAGGTTGCCAGTCGAGAACAATGCGAAGAGGAAAATCGCAAGAGAAAAACGGGCGAATGTGCTGGAAGACATGATCCTCTCCTCCTGGTCCACTTGATTGCGGCCGGTAACGTCCTCACGATCTTCCGCGGCCCCTAAAAAGCTCCCCTAGTGTACAGCGATCAGCGGGTGTGTACTGACGATGGCCTGACCAATCCCGGCGCTCTGGATATAAGCGTGGCGTAGCGCAGCGAGCAGCCCTGGCGCATCCGGCGCTGCGACTGAAAGCAGCAAACCGCCGGCGGTCTGCGGATCGAACAGCAGGCTGCGGACGTCCTCAGGCACGCTGTCCGCAAACTCCACGCACCCGCCAATGAAGTCGCGGTTGCGCTTCAACCCGCCCGGCACGTAGCCTTGGCGCGCGTAATCGAGCGCGTGGGGCAGGAACGCGATCGCGGCAGACTCGATCACCAGGCTCACCTTGCTGCCGACTGCCATCTCTCGCGCGTGCCCCAGCAGCCCGAAGCCCGTGATATCGGTGGCGGCGTGAATGTCGAACGCTCGGGCGATCTCGCTCGCCTGCCGATTGAGTGTGGTCATCGATTCGATGGCGGCGGCCTCAGCCGCGTCGCTTGCCTTCTGCTGCTTGAGCGCGGTCGAAATCACGCCGGTGCCCAGGCGCTTGGTGAGGATCAGCCGATCGCCTTCGCGCGCGCCTGCGTTGGCCCAGACGCGCGACGGGTCCACGAGGCCAGTGACGGCGTAGCCGAACTTGATCTCATCATCGCCGATGGAATGCCCGCCGATCACGGCGCAGCCCGCTTCCTGCATTTTCGCGAGGCCGCCTTCGAGGATGCGCTCGAGCACGTCCACATCGCGGCCGGTATTCGGGAATCCGACGATCGACAGCGCCGAAATCGGACGTCCGCCCATGGCGTAAACGTCGCTCAGGGCGTTTGTGGCCGCTACCTGGCCGAACGTGTAGGGGTCATCGACAATGGGCGTGAAGAAATCGACGGTTTGCACCAGGGCGAGGTCGGGCGTGAGTTGATACACTCCGGCGTCGTCGGCGGTATCGAAGCCGATCAGGACGTGAGGATCGGTTTGTCGCGGCAGCTTGCGCAGCACCGAGTCCAAGATACTTGGACTCAACTTGGCCGCTCAACCCGCAGCTTTCACCATCGCGGTGAGACGGGTGCGATCGTCCATAACGAGATCGATTATAGGCGTTCGAGGGAAGGTTTAACCACAGAGGCACAGAGGAACGGTGAACGCGGAATGATGACCCTAGTCCAGGCCAGGGACATGACGGAACGCCAAACGTGGAGTCGCGAAAGCGGGGGAAGCGAAGGCGAACGACCATTCATCGTTCATTATTCATTCGTTCATCGTTGCATCTCCGCGTCTCTGTGTGGAGAGCTATCTTACAGCCGATTGATCACACTCGCGAGATACCCGGCGCCGAAGCCGTTGTCGATGTTGACCACGGCCACGTTGGGCGCGCAACTGTTCATCATGCCGAGCAACGCCGCGAGACCCCGGTAGCTTGCGCCGTAGCCGACGCTTGTCGGGACGGCGATCACGGGCGCCGCCACCAGTCCGCCGACCACGCTCGGCAGCGCGCCTTCCATACCCGCCGCAACAATCACAACGCGGGCGCGTTTCAGAGCCTTGCTCTCGCCGAGCAAGCGATGCAGTCCGGCCACGCCCACGTCGTAAAGCGGCTCGACGCGGTTGCCCATGAGATCGGCGGTCACCAGCGCCTCTTCCGCCACGGGAATGTCCGTGGTGCCGGCCGTAACCACCAGGATCGTGCCGCCACCGCGCAGTTTGCGCTCCCGACGGATGCCAATCGCGCCCGAAAGAGCGTGAAACTCCGCCTGTGGCGCGAAGCGCTGGACGCGCTCGAAAACCGTGGCGTCGGTGCGCGTCACCAGCACGTTGTGGCCGTGACGAAGCATGCGCCGCACCAGGCCTTCGATTTGTTCCGGAGTCTTCCCGCGCCCGAAGATCACTTCCGGCATCCCCTGGCGCAGCGGTCGATGATGATCGATGCGCGCGAAGCCGATGTTCTCGTACGGCATGTCGCGCAAACGCTCCATGGCCTCGTCCACGCCCACCCGTCCGCGACGGACCTGAGTGAGGAGTTTCGCGATGGCTTCACGGGTCATTCTTGCGCTGCTCTCCAGGGACCCTTGTCGGCCCCGTTCGAGTATACCTTGAGCTTTGAAATATGCTCTTGTGGCGAGGATTGTCGTGCTTCGGGCGAGATAGATTACCGGCAACCGCCAACCGGCTACTGGTAACTACCTACGGCATCGCGAACCGTCTCGGGCAGCTCGGCCGTGGGGCGCGGTTGCGAGACGTCCGAAGTGGTCAGCGTCCACGCGCTCTTGTCCCTGAGAAGTTGTGACACCAGAGCGTAGTGCATGGCGTGACCGGCGCGATCCGCCACCACGTGGCCCATGATCGGATGTCCAAGCATAACGAGGTCCCCGATCAGGTCCAGAAGCTTATGGCGGCAGAACTCATCCGCGAAGCGCAGCCCCTCGCGATTCATCACGCCGACCTCGGTGAGCACGATGGCGTTCTCGAGCGACCCGCCGCGGACGAGGCCGTTCTGGCGCAACATCTCGACCTCCGCGGCAAATCCGAACGTGCGTGCCGGGGCGATTTCCCTCTGATAGCCCTCCGCGTCGAGAGAGAACCTGTATTCCTGATCGGCGATCAGCGGATGGGGAAAGAAGATGCGGTAGTCGACGCTGAATCCGTCCCCCGGATAAACCGCGATGCGCTTCTGACCCTCCACCACCTCGACCGGCTTGAGGATTCTGGCGTAGCGCCGCCGGGCTCGCTGCCGTCGAAGTCCGGCGCGGGCGATCGCCCGGGCAAAAGGCAGCGCGCTTCCGTCGAGGATTGGGACTTCCAGGTTGTCGATCTCGATGGTGACGTTGTCCACGCCCGCGCCGGCCAGCGCCGACAGCAGATGCTCGGTGGTGGAGATCAACACGCCGCGTTTCATCAGGCTGGTGGCATAGCTCAGGCGGGCGACGTGGCGCGCCTGGGCCTCGATTTCGAAGCCGTCGAGATCGGTGCGCCGAAAGACGACGCCCTGCCGGGCGGGCGCGGCCATGAGCCTCACGTTCACCGGCACACCGGTGTGAAGTCCAATGCCGCTCAGGCTCACTTGCGAGGCTATGGTGTGCTCGTAGTCCAAATACTCCTCCTGGCCAAAGACTGTTTGAGCAGCTTACAGGCCATAAGGCACGATCGAAGTTAACCCTGTATAGTGAATGAGTTAAACTGGTTAGTCAATTCGTATCCGGGCGGAAGATGTGGCGCGGAAGACACACTCTGCGACTTCGGATCATCATCCGGGTGCGGTCGGTGCGATGGCATCGAGCGGTAATGAGCTGGAATTCCGGTCCAACTACTTCCGCGTCATCCGCAGCTCGAACATCATCCGCTCCTGCCCTTTGTCATCGATGAGGAAATGGCGATAAAGGAGAAGGCGGCCGTCCTCCTCAAGGTGCCCGCGCGCCACGGTCTTGCGCCCGGGACTCTCGGAATCGAGTGGCGTGCTCCACAGCACGATGTTCTTGCCGTCGAACGTGCCGTCGCTTTGGCGAATCGACATCGCCGTCCGCCGCGAGTCGTACCACACGGTGGTGAAGCGATTCGTTTTGGAATCGAAGCCGGAGATTCCGGTGCCGGTGCTCCTGGTTCCGTCAGCATTGAAGAACGTGAAATCCGACTGCAGAAACTTCCCGTCCTCGATCATGTACTGCTTACAGGTGCCTTTCGTAACGATCGGCTCCCGGTTCGCCGGGAAGAATGTGTCGACGACGTCCCAGTCGCCCACAAACTGGGCGAGCAACTTCTGTCCGGCGCCCGGCGCGTTCGCCGGCTCGTACTGACTGTGAGTTTGCTGCGCGACCGCCGCCGTAGCCATCAGCAACGTCGCAATAATCCATTTCGTCATGGTTCGCATGGCACCGATGATACACGAATGCCGTCGAACCGGCCGCTGGGAGATTTCGACGGCACTGTGAAAGCGCCCTTGCATGTAGAATCGCGCGCCCTCAGAATCTCAACCTTCAGGCCGGATGTTATGGAGGCTAAAAATTCGCCCGCACACCGATCTGTGCCGCGAACGGAATTCCCACCGTGGTGCCCGGTCCGAAGAAATCGCCCAGCGCGCCTGCCGGAACCAGAACCTGTTTGAAGCTCGTGATGGGAGTGAACGCGGTGCAAGCCGGGTTCGAGCACAGTTCGGTGAGATTCGCAAGCTGCTGCGGAGTAGGGTCGATGTTGGGCAGCGCGGCAATGTTGGTCACATAGTTTGCGCCCGGATTGTTGCGGTTGAACAAATTGAAAAACTCGATGAACGGCATCACCGACCAGCGTTCGTTCACCCGGATGGGCCGCGCCACGCGCATGTCGAACTGGATGTATGGCGTTCCGCGAAACTGGTCGAGTGTGGTTTGAACGCCGTTGATCACGGCGCGATCGTCGAGCGAATCGCCAAGACCGTTGACGTCGGCCGGCGTGGTGAGAGTAATCGGGCGGCCGGTCTCGGCCTGGCCAAGCAGCGACAACTCGAAGCCTGCGGGCGCGTGGAAGATTCCAACCACGACGAACCGGTCGGTGACGTCTTCGCCGGACGGTCCGAAATCGCCGGGACCGAAGGCGTGCAACGGATTGCAGACGCCGTCCACATAGTCGAACAATTCGCCGAGAACGCAGCCCCACGTCTTAGCCTTCGACAGCGTGTAATTCACCACTAGGTTGGCGCGGTTCCTGACGTTGCCCTGCAGATGGATCGACAAGCCGTCGTACCGCGAGCGATTGTCGGCGCGGAAGTCGGTGATGTTCGGCACCGTGTTCATCTGATCGGTGAGGTCGGTCTTGGGGAAGAGCGGAGTGAACAGCGTGTAGCCGGCCTCGTAGATGTAGCGAGCGAACGAGTGGTCGCCCTGCTCGTGCGTGTAGTCGGCCGTCAATGTCCAATTCGGGCTGAAGGCGTGTTCGATGCTGCCCGTGCTGTGGACCGCGTAGGGGGTCTTATAGCCTGGATCGATGATGGCTCCGTTGCCGCCGTTCGCCGCTCCCGGAAGGCATCCGGGATCGCCCGGATTCACGCAGACGCCCGGCGCCTGGTTGACCGCCTGCAGCGCCGTCACCCAGCCGTTCTGCGCCAGATCGTTGTAAAACATGCCGAAGCCCGCGCGCACTACCGTCTTGAAGCCGCCATTCAGGCCGTAGGCTATGCCGATACGCGGCGCGAAAGCGTGACGGTAATCGTGGGGCGCGCCGGGGATGAGCGGGATCTGGAGCGCCCGCAGCGTGGCATAGGCCGGGTCTTCCAACTGGGAGCGTCCGGAGGCCGTAAACAGTCCAAAGGTGGTGTCCCACCGCAGCCCGTAATCGATGGTGAGATGCGCCCTCGCGCGCCAGGAGTTCTCGGCGTACAGGCCGAGCCGCTGGAGGTTCTGCGAGAAGCTGCCGTTACTCGCCGGCGTGTCGACGCACGTCGCTCCCGGTGTGGCGGTCGGTCCGCACACCAGGTCCACCGAGAATTGGCCGGGATTCGCGAGGTAATAGGTGGGGTCGAGCGGGAAGATGGTGAGATTCTCCGCCGTCCCGGAGAGCGCGCCGCTCAGCACCGGCTCGTGGATAAAGTCGACCCCGAAGCGAGGGGCATTGCTGCCGGCCGCATGGCTCACGTCGTAGCGGAACTGGTACTTTTCCTGGTTGCGCACCACCGGAAACGCCGTAATCGGCGTCACGAACTGGTTGTCGCCGAAGGTTTCGAATCCGGAGATGGTCTGGAACGTCGAGCTGATGGGAAATGCGAGCGCGAAGCCGAGGTCGGAATTGCGCGTCTCGGTGCGGTGGAGCGAGCTGGCGTCGAAGGTGAATGTTCCCAACCACGTCGGGCTGAACGTGTATTGATTCCCGATCACGCCGTTCTCGTACTTCGACCCCGACGTCGCGCCGGTGGACGGCAGCGTCGCCTGCTCCACCAGATCGTTATTGGTGGTGTAGTTGTCGAGCGATCCGCGCACGAACCACTGCGACCGCTCCGACTGGGACCAGTCCAGGCGTTGGGATCCCAGGTAGTCGCGGAAAGGAATCGGAACGCTGCTCGGCACCGGGATCGAGGTAACGCCGGGAATCAGTCCTTGAGCCGCCAAGTCGGAGAGCGCGTCCAGTTGCGTCGTGCTGGTCGGGCTGTAAACGATGCTCGCCTTTTCGCGAACCGCCTCGATCGAGGAGAAGAACCAAAGCTTGTCCTTCTTGATCGGTCCGCCGATCGTGCCGATGTAGTTCTGCCGGGAGAAGGGCTGCTTGGGATTGGGCGGAGGATTCTCGATAGGGTAGCGGGCGTCCAGCGCCGCCGCGCGGTCATAGAAGGCAAGGTCTCCGTGAAAATCGTTGCCGCCCCGCTTGGTAGTGATCACCACCGAACCGGAGGTCATGCGGCCGGTATCCGCGTCTTCCTGCGATGTTCTCACCGCGAATTCCTGGATGGCGTCAGGCGAGAAATTCTGCAGGAATCCTCCGATGTAATCGTCGGAGTTGTCGCCGCCATCGACCGAGAGCTGATCGTTCAGCCCCGAGCTTCCTCCAAAGGAAACCGCGGTGATGCGCGCCTTGGTGGGATCGGACGGTTCCACCGGCTCGGTTCCCGGAACCAGGTAGGAGATGTTGGCGAAGCTGCGGGCGGGCAGAGGGATGGTTGCGAGATCCTGCGCCGTAACTACTCCGCCGTGCACGGCAGACGTGGTCTCGAACGGCTGCGTGGTGATCGACGAAGCTGCGCCCTGGACATTGACCGCCTGGCGCACGGTGGCGGGCTGCAAGGCCACGGTGACGTCGCGGACTATGCTCACCTCCACGGCGACGTCCGAGGTGGCCTCGGCGAAACCCTGGGCGTCCACCGTGACGCGGTAAGGTCCGGGCGGCAGGTTGAAGAAACGAAACTCGCCGCGCGCATTCGTGGTGATCTCGCGAGTGGTCGCTGCTTGCAATTCCCGGATCGCGACCCGGGCACCCGGCACCCGCGCTCCCGAGGCATCCTGGACGATGCCTGCGATGGTTCCGTCAGGGTTCTGAGCATGCGCGCCGGCGGGCAGCAGAAAGAGCGCGATCAGGAGAAGATGTGCCGTTCCCCGGCTTGGCAATCGGCCTTGTGGTTCGTGCATCGAGTGTCTTGCCCCCAACTGACGTGATTCTGAGTCGTTCGCGCGCGAAATGCCGTCGACGGAGCGCGCGCTGCGGCGTGGCCTGGTAACAGAACGATTCAGGGCCGTACATCAGTTGTTTTTAGACGGAAGATCGCCGGATTTTCTTCCAAGACTTCCGTGCAGGCTGCCGCCAAACGGTTCAGGCGCCTTTCCAAAGCTAAGTTGTTGAATATATTGTGCAAATAAATTCTCTGACTTTTCTCAGTTTTACCCAATGTCTCACTGAGACGTGGCAGGGTCGAAGCATGGTGGAACCGAGTTTACAAGATGCGGACGGCAGGCGGCCGTTGAAGATGGACAAGAGTGCGTCGCCGGATTCCGGGTTCGGCGTCCCTGGCTCAGCCCAGAAGCCTACGACCTGCGCCCTGGCTGCCGCCTCGGAGGCAAAAAAGGATCCCCTCCCCCTTAGAATTGCACAATTTCGCAGAGCCAAGCTAATGTAACCATTGTAGAATCAACAAAATGGTCCAAAAAACGAAGCTAAAAATGAAGCTAAGGAGACGTACGTAAGTCGTTTAGAACATCCGATGCGAGAGCTGCGAGAAAACGAACCTAAGTCCGCAAGGTACAACATCCGGACTCTCGCCGAGTAAAAGCCGGACATCGCCTCTTCACTTGCGCGACGCGCTTTCCTCGTTTTTCGCCACACATGGGCTGCTACAATGGTCTTCTGCCTTAAGACCCGGAGCATTGAGTGGCTCATCGACAATCCCGTGAAAAGCTGATGCTGTTCGACGCCATGTCGCTGGTGTTTCGCGCCTTTTTTGCGCCCATGCAGATGGCGCTGGTTTCGCCTTCCGGCTTGCCCACCAAAGCGGTGTACATCTTCGTGCGGACGCTGCGTAAGCTGCTGAAGGATCACCGGCCGGAGCACGTCGCCGTAGCCTTCGACCTCACTGCGCCCACCTTCCGCGACAAGCTCTTCGAAACCTACAAGGCGAACCGTCCGGCGTTCCCCGAAGACTTGACGATTCAATTGCCCTACGTGCGACGGTTCTGCGCCGCGCTCGGTTTGCCGATGGTCGAGCGCGAAGGCTTCGAAGCCGACGACATCATGGGAACGCTCGCGCGCGAAGGCGAGACTTTGGACTTTGATGTGTTCCTCGTCACCGGCGATGAGGACCTCTTTCAGCTTGTGGACGATCGCGTCCGGGTGCTGAAGCCCTCGCGCGGAGCCGATCAGCCGGAAGTTCTGTGTGACGCCGCCAAAGTGGAGGAGATCATAGGCGTAAAGCCGGCGCAGGTGGTGGACTGGTTGGCGCTCACGGGAGACTCGAGCGATAACATTCCGGGCGCGCGACCGCTACCTGGCAAGGAGCCGCCGCTCGCGCCCGGTGCCAAGAAGCGCAGCTACATCGGACCGAAAGGCGCTACGGATCTCATCCGCCGCTTCGGGACCCTCGACGCGGTGCTGGCCGGCTGCGAGCAAATCGAACGTCAGAGCTATCGCGATGCGCTGCGCGATTTCCGCGCTGAAGCCCTTTTGAGCCGCGATCTCGCCACCATCCGCGCCGACGTTCCCCTCGACACTCACGCGAGCGACCTCAAGTGCCGTCCGGCTGACGTGCCGGAACTGGTGGCGCTGTGCCGCGAGCTCGGATTCACCAGCATGCTGCGGGAGTTCCTGGAGGAAGCGCCGGCTCCTGAAGCCTCGGCCGGTCCGGAGTTTGAGGAGCTGAGAACGCCCGAGGCTGTGTCTCGCTGGGTCAGGGGCCTGCAGGACGCAGCACCAGTCGCCATCGCGCTCGGCGTCGAAGGCGACGAGGGATTCTCCGGCCGCATGGCCGCCCTCGCACTGACCGACGGTGCGCGCCGCGCCGTGATCCCGCTCGATGCCGATCCGGGCCTGCCGGGCGCATTGCGGCCAGTGCTCGAAGATCCAACCCGGCCGCGAGCCGTTCACAACTCGAAGCTCTTGCGGCTGCTTCTGGCGAAGTCCGGTGTGGCGGTCGGCGAAATCGAGCACGACACGCTGCTTTACGCCTATCTGCTCGAACCTTTGGCGGCGAGCGACGACCTTTCGGCCGTGACGCTGCGGCGATTCGGGCGCAAGCTCTCGGGCTCGCTGGCCGAGGCGGCCGAGGCCACGCGCGAGCTTGCCGGGTCGCTCCTGCCGGAGATCGTCCGCGAAGAGCTGAAATCGCTCTACAACCAGATCGAGCTGCCGCTTTCGACGGTGCTGGCGACAGTGGAGCAGACCGGCGTGCGAATCGATCCCGTGATCCTCAACCAGATGTCGCAGGAATTCGACCGGCAGCTAACCGATCTCACGCGCGAGATTTACGACATGGCCGGCGGCGCTTTCGAAATCGATTCGCCGCGGCAGCTCGGCGACGTGCTGTTCGAGCGGCTCAAGCTGCCGGGCGGCAAGAAGCTGAAGAAGAGTGGGCAGTACTCCACTGAGGCTTCGGTGCTCGAATCGCTGGCCGAGCGCCACGAGCTGCCGCGCAAGGTTCTGGATTACCGCACGCGGACCAAGCTCAAGTCGACGTACATCGACGCGTTGCCGCGCTATATCGATCCGGTGACCGGGCGGCTGCATTCGAGCTTCAACCAGGCCGGATCGCGCACGGGCCGCTTGTCGTCGTCCAATCCCAACCTTCAGAACATCCCCATCGGCGACGAGTTTGCCATGATGATTCGCTCGGCCTTCGTCGCAGATCCTAATGCCCTCCTGATCTCGGCCGACTATTCGCAGATCGAGCTGCGCGTGCTTGCGCACCTGTCCGGCGATCCGGTGCTCATTGAGGCGTTCTCGCGCGATGAGGACATCCACGCGCGCACGGCGCAGGAAATCTTCGGCGTGATGCCGGCCCTGCAGTCGCATGAACACCGGCGCATGGCCAAAGCCATCAACTATGGTGTGATCTATGGGTTGAGCGCTTTTGGACTGGCGGAGCGCACGGGATCGAGCCGCACCGAAGCTCAGCAGTACATCGATGCCTACTTTGGGCGCTATGCGAAGGTCAAAGAATATATCGAGGGCTCGGTCGGCGAGGCGCGCCGCACCGGCCGCGTGCGGACACTTTTTGGCCGTCTGCGGCCCATGCCGGATATCAACAGCCGCGACGTTCCGGCGCGCAATCGGGCCGAGCGTGAGGCCATGAACACTCCGCTGCAGGGGACCGCCGCCGATCTGCTGAAGCTCGCTATGGTGAAGGCTCAAGCCCGATTGGAGCGCGAGGCCTTGCGTACGCGCATGATTCTGACGGTTCATGACGAATTGGTGTTTGAAGCGCCCGAAAACGAGTTGGAAGCGGCGAAAGCCCTGGTCAGAAAGGAGATGGAAGGCGTCTGGCCGATGAAGGTCCCGCTGCGGGTCGACTTGGGCGTGGGACGCAACTGGCGCGAGGCGAAATAGAGTTGATGTAATCGAAAGGCGCGTACGGCGCGCTGTCGGCGCTAGAATGAAATTTGCCGGTTGCGCAGGGGTGGCGCGGTCCGGCGGAGTTGATTCCACCACTTGGAGCGGAGATGCGAAGACTCTTTACCCTGCTGGCGGCGATTGCGGCGTCAGCGTTCATGTTCACCGCTTGCCATAAGAATCGCGCGCCCATGCCGCCGCTGCCGCAAGCGCCCGAAGCCGCCGCACCGGCGCCGCCCGGTCCGCCGGTTTGCAAGTTGACGGCGGAACCAGCCGCGATCGATCAGGGCAGTTCCGTCACGCTGAGCTGGACCTCCGAGAACGCCACCGACGTTAACATCGACCCGGCTCTCGGCAAGCAGCTCACCGAAGGCTCGACCACCGCCTCGCCCAGCGAGTCCACAACTTACGTGCTCACCGCGACCGGAGCCAGCGGCAGCGCCACCTGCACCGCGCGCGTAACCGTGAACGCGGGCGCTCCGCCCACGCCTTCCGTATCTGAAGAGAATATCCAAGGCGCGGCGGGAACCGCGACCAGTGTGCTTCAAGACATCTTCTTTGACTACGATTCGGCCGATCTCCGGCCTGACGCCGAACAGACGTTGAGGGCGGACGCTTCGATGCTCAAAGCCCATCCCAACGTGGCGGTTTCAATCGAGGGGAACTGCGACCAGCGCGGCAGCGAAGAATATAACCTCGGCCTCGGACAGCGCCGCGCCAATGGGGCTCGCGATTACCTGGCGAATCTCGGAATTCCGGCCAGCGAGATGGCGACGATCTCCTACGGCAAGGACAAGCCGCTGTGTACCGAGAATACTGAGGATTGCTGGAAGCAAAATCGGCGCGACCATTTCGCGCTGAAGCCGGCACAGTAGACGTGCTTGCGATGCAGGCGGAATGCCCGCACTACAAGCAGTTTACTTGGGGAGCAGACCGTTCAGGTTCGTCAGGATGTCGCGCTCATCGGGCGAGAAGCGCTGCTCGGTCTCGGGACTCGACAGGAACTTCTCGCGATCCGCAGGCGACATGTCCTTCATCTGGAGAAAAGCATTCATCAAGGCTTGCCGGCGGTCGGCGGGAAGCTGCCGGTAGCGCGGGAAGACCTGGCGGAGCTGATCGCGCTGCTCGGGCGGCAGGCTCTGCACGATCTTCTCGCGCTGCCGCATCATGTCCTGCTGCTCGGGCGTAAGCTGATTCCATCGCGCCAGGTTTTCGCGAATCCGCTGCTGCATCTCCGGCGGCAACTGCTGGAAGCGCGCGTTGTTCTTGAGCACCTTCTCCTGCTCGGCGGGCGGCAGCTCGCGCAAGTGCTCGAGAAATCCGGGCTGATGCTGCTTCATGCCCTCGAGCTGACGCTGTTCCTGCTGCTGCCGCTGGCGCTGCTCCTGCTGCTGCCGTTGACCCTGCTGCCCGGCGCCCTCGCGCCCGTCCGGCTCGCGCGCGCCCTGCTCGTCGGCCCTGGGCTGCTCGCGCTGCTGCGCCCAAACACAGCCGGTCACGGCCAACAGCACGGCGATACAGGCCAGACAGGTTGCCCAGACGCCGCATCGTTTTGTGAGTTCCTCAATCCGCAACCTTGCTGCTCCCTTTGGGTAATTCCGAAATCACATCGAACCCCGCCAGCATGTCGTAATCCTCGAGCACGGAAAGGTTCTTATACATGTTTACTTCCTGCGCTCCGGTCTGGGGAGCCGCAGGAGCCTTGACCGCCTGCGCCGGAGGCGCCGGAACGTGAACCGCGGCCGTGCTTTGCACCGCGTGCGCCGGAGGAGTAACACGCGGCGTGCGCCGGAGAGCGATCAGACCGACCACAACCAGCAGCGACGCCAGAACCGGTAGCGCCAGCCAGCGGTTCAACGCCAGACCCAAGAACCCGGAACTGCCGCGTGCCTGCGGCCGGGAAGCTGCCGCCGTGCGCACGCGGGCGTCAAACCAAGGCGAAGGCTCGGCCGGCGGATTCCACTGCGCCAGCACGTCGTCCAGCCGCCGATAGCTCTCGAACACCTTGCGGCAATCGGCGCAACTCTCGACGTGCGCCATCATCCCGGCGGCTTCGCGCTCGCCGGCCATGCCCTGCGTCAGCAGGAAAATCTCTTCGCGATCCAGGCAATGCTTTTTCATACCAAACCTCCCTCGAGCAGCGGCTCCAGCCGCACGCGAAGGCTCTCGTAAGCCCTAAACAGGAGTGACTTCACGGCGCTCTCGGAAACTTTCAAAATGCTCGCAATCTGGCGGTAGTCCACATCCTGGTACTTGTGCAGGATGACCGCCGCGCGCTGCTTCTCTGGCAGCGTTTCAATGGCCTCGCGAATCAAGCGCTGCCGGTCCGACTCCGCCATCTGTTCCTCCGCCGTCGGCCGTCCGTCCGCCGCCCGCTCCAGGAGCGAAGCCGACCCGTCGCCGTCCGGCTCCGCCATCGCCGTTTCCGGCAGTACGGGATCACTCTTCCGGTCACGGATGGCATTCAACGCCAGATTGGTGGCGATCCGATAGAGCCAGGTGGTGAAGCGCGCCTCCGGCTGATACCGCTCGCGGGCCTGGTAGACGCGCAAAAAGGCCTCTTGGGCAAGGTCTTCCGCCAGCGCGCGGTCGCGCACCATACGGACAAAATAGCTGAGCAGCGGCCCGCGGTGGCGATTCAGCAGGACCCCGAACGAGTCCGCGTCCCCGCGGCTGACTCGCAACATCAGCTCCAGGTCAGAATCGATGGCCATTGTCGCCACACTTTATATAACACAATTGCCCGCGAATAGTTGCGGGTTAAGAGTCCACAGTTAACCGTCGACAGGTCATAGTCTTGCCGCCCGTGCTGCCGAAAACTCGCCATCTGATTGACGATCGTCCCGCAAGGTTCGGCTGCATTGCCCTGGCTCCTCATGCGCCCTCTGTGCGCGCCTCCGTGCCCTTCGTACCGCCAACCGTCAAATTCTTCGCGATGTGCGAGGAAAGATTGCACCCGAGAGGGAACGGAGAGCACGGAGAAAAACGCTCTTTGATTGCGCCGCAGGGCTCCGCCAGGGTTGAAGGGTTTCCGCAAGAAACCACGGAGACGCAGTAAGCAGTAAAGTGCTAGTCTGGAGTGCAACCATCGGCATCATCAGGGGGCGCCTATGTCTAAGACACGACGCGATTTCCTCAAGACCGCCACCGCGAGCATGGCAACCAGTTTGGCAGCCGGAATGGTAGCGGCTACCCCGTCCCACGCCGCGACCGGCATCGCGCGTGCTTCTGGACTTCTCCGCCCCGATGACACGCCGTCGGGTACAATCGAGGTCCGCATCACGGACGCGACCCGCAAGTTCGCCGCTGCGCCGCCGCTCACCTGGACGGCGGCGGGATCGTCGGCCGGTGATGTCATCACACTTGATCCATCCCAGACGTTCCAGGAGCATCTCGGCATCGGCGGAGCCTTCACCGACGGCGCCTGCTACACCTTCCACCGCCTTTCGGCCGGTGCGCGAGACGGGCTGTTCCACGAGATGTTCCATCCCTCCGAGATGGGCTTGAGCGCCGGACGCATCTGCATCGGGTCGAGCGACTACAGCACCGAAGTCTACAGCTACGACGAGGGCGCGCCCGACCCCGGCCTCGCGCGCTTCTCGATCGAGCATGATCGCGCCTGGATCCTGCCCATCCTGCGCCAGGTCCGCAGCGTGAATCCCGACTTGTGGCTGCTGGCGTCGCCGTGGAGCCCGCCGGGCTGGATGAAGCCCAACGGCTCGATGCTGGGCGGCTGCATGCACCAGAAGTCGATGCCCGCTTACGCCGGGTACTTCGTGAAGTTCCTCAAGGCGTACGAGGCGGAAGGCGTACGCATCAATTCCATCACCTCGCAGAACGAGGTCGACACCGAGCAGGACGGACGCATGCCGGCCTGCGCCTGGCCGCAGGAGTACGAGATCGGCTTTGTGAGCGAGCATCTGGGACCGGCGCTGCGCAAGAGCGGGCTCGACACCAACATCTGGCTGCTCGATCACAACTACAACCTTTGGGGACGCGTGATCTGCAGCCTCGACGATCCGAGCCTGCGCGAGTTCTGCCATTCGGTCGCCTGGCACGGCTACGTGGGCGAGCCCGAGATGATGAGCCGCGTCCACGCAGCCTATCCGCAGGCGGAGATGTTCTGGACCGAAGGCGGTCCGGACTACACCGCCAAAGACTACCTGACAGACTGGTGCAATTGGGGTCAGACGTTCACCGGCGTCTTCCGCAACTGGTGCCGATGCATGATTGGCTGGAATCTGGCGCTCGACGAGCACGGCAAGCCCAACGTGGGACCGTTCAGTTGCGGCGGCACCGTGACCATCCATTCCGGAACCGACGAGATCACGCGCAGCGGCCACTTCTGGGCCATGAACCACTTCGCGCGCTCGATTCGTCGCGGCGCGCGCCGGTTCGCGTCGACCAGCGCCGACAGCGGATCTGAAACTGTGATTCATGTTGCCTACCAGAGTCCGGAGGGCGCGCAGACGGTGGTGCTGACGAATCCCGGCCCGGAACGCAGCGTCCAGTTGCAGCTTGGACCGTCAGCGGCACTTGTGACGCTCGCCCCGGACTCGATTACGTCGGCCACATGGCGATCCCGGAGTGACGACAAGTGACGGCGCAGGTCTCACGGTTGCCATCAAGATGATCGGAGGCCGCGGCAATATTGAGGGGTGTCTCCGACCCGCACGCGGCCGTTTCAAGTTGCCTGGACTCGATCATGACCGTTCCCCAATTAAAGCCTTGAATCAGCCTCCGCTCAAATCGGCTTGAACGGAACGCAATGAGAGCCGGCACGTTTACCGCCGCCCATCACGTCCAACGACAGCGGCTACATACACGGCCTCAAGCGGCTTCGTCCCCGCGAATGACGGTCCGACTCCGAACTGTCCAACTCCGAACCCCGAACTGGCGGACTGCGGATCGGCCGACTCGGCTACAATAGCGACTATGGCTTTCAGCTTATTCAGCAAGGGTGAAAAGAAGACGGGCTTTTTCGACCGCCTCAAGCAGGCGGTGCAATCCACCAAGGCGCAACTGGTCGAGAAGATCGAGGCGATCACGGAGAGCCGCGAGACCATCGACGAGACCGCGCTCGACGAGCTGGAGATGGCGCTGATCCAGGGCGATCTGGGGGTGAAGACCACGGCCGACATCATGGAGCGGCTGCGGACGCGGCTGCGCAAGCGCGAGATTCGCACCGGCGGCGATCTGCGTCCGGCCATCGAGGAGGAGATCCTCAAAATTCTGGAAAGTCCGGACGGCAAGCAGGCGCCAGTGGGGACACCGGCGCTACAGCAAGGCAGGCAGACGCCGGTGGGGACACCGGCGCTACAGCAAAGCAGGCAGACGCCGGTGGGGACACCGGCGCCACATCGGAGCGGTCCGCCCCCGGGCTCGCCGGAAGTCATCTTCATGGTCGGCGTGAACGGCGTGGGCAAGACGACGACGATCGCCAAGCTCGCCCGATACTATCAGGGGCAGAACGCGCGGCCGTTGCTGGCCGCGGCCGATACGTTTCGCGCCGCGGCGGGCGAACAGCTCGAAATCTGGGCGGATCGCCTGGGCGTGGAGATCGTCGGGCTGAAGCCGGGCGCCGATCCCGCAGCGGTGATCTACGACGCGCTGGCCAAGGCGCGCAAAGGCAACGAAAGCCCGGTGATCGTGGATACCGCCGGTCGTCTGCACACCAAGTACAACCTGATGGCCGAGCTCGAGAAGATGTGCCGCATCGCCGGCCGCGAGGTGACGGGCGCGCCGCATCAGGTGCTGCTGGTGATCGACGCCACGACCGGTCAGAACGGATTGCAGCAAGCGCGCCAATTCACCGAGAAGGCCGGCGTAACAGGAATCGTCCTGACGAAGCTCGACGGCACCGCGAAAGGCGGCGTGGTGGTGGCCATCGCGCGCGAGCTCGGCCTGCCGATCCAGTTCGTGGGCGTGGGCGAGAAGCTGGACGATCTGCTGCCCTTCAACCCACGCGAGTTTGTGGCGTCCATCTTCGAAGCCTGAGACATGCTCTAACACCACGTCAAAAGACTCTACCAATCCTCGTCATTCCGAGCGAAGCGAGGAATCTCGCTCTGAAAAGAGAAGGGCAAATGAGATTCCTCGCTTCGCTCGGAATGACGAGGATCAGGTTCTGGGTCGCCGCTTGGCGAGCCTGGCAGAATCGAGTCTTGGCTCAAGTAACGGCAGCGTTTGGCCGATGAACCCTGTGGGCGATGATGACCCTCAGGAGCTAACTTTTGCCAAGCTGCTCTATCCCTCTGTCCAGGCTGCTGGTGCGGTGGTTCGCAGGCTTGTGTCTGGCAATGGCCACGCCGACCGCGAACCTGTTCGCGCCCGAGCCGGCTTCCAGTCGCCCGGCTTCCGCCCAACCCGCCGCTTCCTCGAAAGCTCTGCCGCTGTTGACCAGGGCGCAACAAATCCGGAACTTGACTCCGGATGAGGCGAATCGGGGATATCCGGTGCGTCTGCGCGCGGTGGTGACATACTTCGATTACCTGAATCCGACTTCGGTCGACTTCTTCGTCCAGGATGCGACTGCGGGCATTTTTGTTAGCGACACCGAAGGGCTTCGCTCCAACCTTGCGGTCGGCGATCTGGTCCAAATCGACGGCGTGACGGAAGACCCCGATTTCGCGCCCCAGATCGGCAGGCCACGTTTCACGATTCTAGGCCGCGCCTCGCTGCCGGCGCCGCGCGATGTTGGGTTCGACGCTCTTATTTCGACCCGCGAAGACAGCCAATGGGTACGGTTCGAAGGCGTCGTGCGCGACGCAGTGCGTCAGGGTAACAGCCTGAATCTCGAACTTAGCGTCGGCGGAGGCCGGGTAAATGCCAACATTGTGGAGGCGCGAGGGCTGGACGCGGACCGGTTGATTGACGCACGTGTGCGTGTCCAGGGCGTTTGTGCCAGCAATTTCAATCAGAAGAATCAACTGGTGGGTGTGGAAATCCATCTTTCCAGTGTGCGCCAATTGAGCATCGTGGAGCGGTCTTCTGCCGCTCCCTTCAATATCCCCGTACGTTCGCTGAGCAGCCTGTTGGCCTTTACCGCCGCAGGCGCTACGGGACACCGTGTCCGGGTGCAGGGCACAGTGGCCTTGCAGCGGCCCAAAGGTCTTTTCATCCAGGACAGTTCTCAGGGGCTGTATGTCCCCGGCTTCCACGATCGTGCCGTGTCTGTCGGGGACCGCGTGGAGTTGGTCGGCTTCGCCGACGCGGGAGATTACACGCCGGTCCTGACGCATGCCATTTGCCGGCGGCTTGGATCCGGCACTGTGCCTCCCGCCGTAAAGATCAACGCCGCTCAAGCGCTCACGGGCGCTTTCGACACGATGCGCGTGCGCATCGAAGCGACCCTACGCAGCGAGGGGTACAGCGAAGCGGATCGCACCTTGATCCTTCAGGACGGCGACACTCTGTTTGAAGCCCGGCTCGAGAAGATCCTCGCGCCCCACAACTGGGAATCCTCGCTCCCTCCAGGAAGCAAGCTTCGCCTGACGGGAGTTTGCTCGGTGGACGTTGACCGGAACCGTGCGCCGGATGGGTTCAACATCCTGCTGCGCAGCCCAGACGATATTGAGGTGCTCGCCCGGCCCTCCTGGTGGACGCTGCGCCGCATCCTGCCCGTGGCCCTGTTGTCCGCCACACTGACTCTCGCCGTGCTGGCATGGGTCCTGGTCCTGCGCCGGCGGGTGAGGCAGCAGACGGAGGTGATCCGGCGGCAGGTGGAGACCGAGCTGGAACTGCAGAAGCGCTTCGAGTACGCTGCGCGGGCCACTCAGGACACGATTTGGGACTGGAACCTGCTGACGCAAACCGTCTGCTGGAGCGAGGGTATTCAGACCGTTTTCGGCTATGCGCCCGAGCAGTTGTGCTCCGACGCAAGCTGGTGGTACCGGCGCATCCATCCCGAGGACGTGGAGAGAGTGCAGCGCAGCATGGAGAAGACCGTGGCCACCGGCGGCGATCAGTGGTCCGCCGAGTACCGCGTGCAGCGCGCCGACGGGAGCTATGCCCACGTTCTCGACCGCGGATACGTGATGTATGACTCTTCGGGAAACCCGTGCCGGATGATCGGCGCTACCATGGACATCACGGGCAAAAAGTGCGCCGAAGCACAACTGGCGCAAGAGCGGAATCTGCTGCGCACTTTGATTGACAGGAGCCCCGATTACATCTACGTGAAGGATTCAGGGGGCAGGCTTCTGGTGGTCAACCGCGCTCTAGCCGAGTTGCTGGGAGCTTCGTCCCCCGAGGCTCTGCTGGGGAAGACCGATTTCGATTACTATCCCGAGGAGCTTGCCCGCTCTTTGTGGGCCGACGACCAGAAGGTGTTGAATTCAGGCGAACCACTGATAAATCGCGAAGAGAAGAATGTGGACTTCCTGGGCAGAGTGAATTGGGTCCTGACAACGAAAGTGCCGCTGCGCGACCGGGAGGGCAACACCATAGGGCTCATGGGCGTTGGCCGCAACATCACGCTTAGAAAGCAGGCGGAGAAGGAGGTCGAAAAAGCGCGCGATGCCGCCGAGGCGGCGAACCGGGCCAAAGGCGCCTTTCTCGCCAATATGAGTCACGAGATCCGGACGCCCTTGAACGGCATCCTGGGCATGACAGAGCTGGCGCTTGACACCGTCCTTGATGCCGAACAGCGCGAGTACCTGGAGGCCGTCAAACTATCGGCTGACTCGCTGCTGAACGTGGTCAATGACATTCTCGATTTCTCGAAAATAGAGGCAGGCAAGCTGGAATTGAGTCCGATTGATTTTGACCTTCACGCCCAACTCCAGGACATCATCAGGCTCATGGCCGGGCCCGCCAAGTTGAAGAGCTTGCGTTTGGCGTGCAACGTGGCGCCCGACGTGCCGCCCCTAGTCCATGGTGATCCCACGCGGTTGCGCCAGGTTGTCGTCAATCTTGTGGGAAACGCAGTGAAATTCACGGAGCGCGGCGAGGTCGTGATTGATGTCTTCAGGCAGGCTGAGGATCAAAAGGGTCTCACGCTGCATTTCGTGGTGCGCGATACCGGAATCGGGATTGCAGGTCCAAAACAGAGCGCGATCTTCGAGGCTTTCGTGCAGGCCGACGGCTCCACAACCCGGCGCTTTGGCGGTACAGGCCTTGGGCTGACGATTTCCTCGCGTCTCGTGCAGATGATGGGCGGTCGAATCTGGGTGGAAAGCCAGGAGGGACAAGGCAGCCATTTTCACTTCACCGCCTGCTTCGAGTTCGCAGCAGCCGGAAGGGCCGCACAGGGAATTGCGGGCGGTGCTTCACAACCGGCGGAAGCGGCCCCAGCAGACTTTAGCAATCCTGCTTTGCGATACCATCGGCAAGCGGGCGCCAGTATTCTCCTGGCTGAGGACAACGCCGTGAATCGAAATCTCACCACCCGGCTGCTGGAGAAGCGCGGCTACAGTGTGGTCGCGGTCAGGAACGGCCGCGAGGCATTGGAGGCATTCGCCAAGCATGGCTTCGATCTGGTCCTCATGGATGTGCAAATGCCAGTGATGGATGGTCTGGAGGCTACCGCGGCGATTCGCGAACTGGAAAACGGGCACGGGCGCCGCATCCCCATCGTCGCGCTCACGGCCTACGCGCTGAAAGGCGACTCCGAACGCTGCCAGGCGGCAGGGATGGACGGATATATCTCGAAGCCGATGGATACCGGTGAGATGTTCCAGACTCTCGACACCCTTCTGGGCAAAGGCTCTAATGGTGAAGGCGTGGCGGACTTCAGGGGCTCTTCTGAACTTATTCCCGAGGAGGCGCATCCGTCTTAGCAGCGGTCTTAAGCTTGGCAGCCCTGCGGAAATTCGCCCTTTTTCTTCCTGCGCCCATCTGCGATAATTTGTGCCTGAGGAATTCCCACCCGATTCTTTTCTATCGGGCCCATCGGAGGCGCAGACATGGGCAGCATTGATGTGCCGCTCAAGGCGGGCGGGTTCGGCCAGACTCGGCGGCGGGATCTCTGGTGGGTGCATCCGCTCGCGGTTTTTCTCGGGCTCTCCGCATTCATCGTCTACTCCACCTGGGCCGGGCTGCAGGGCGCCCATTACCGCTTCGGGCCTTATCTCTCGCCACTGTACTCCCCGGAGCTTTGGGGCGATCCGGCGCATGCTCTGTTCGGCGGCAAGCCTTCCTGGTTTCCGAGCTGGCTGATTTTTTCACCTGCAATATTCATCCTCTGGGCGCCCGGCGGATTCCGCGTGACCTGCTACTACTATCGCGGGGCGTATTACAAGGCCTTCTGGGCCGATCCTCCATCATGCACCGTCGGCGAGCCCCGCAAAGTGTACCGCGGCGAGCGTTCTTTCCCGCTGATTCTGCAGAATATCCATCGGTACTTCCTGTACTTGGCGCTGGTGATCATCGTGATCCTCGCGCATGATGCCTGGGATGGCTTCTGGTTCGACGGCCATTTCCAGGTCCACGTGGGATCGCTGGTGCTGTTGCTGAACGTGCTGCTTCTCGGCAGCTACACGCTCGGCTGTCACTCGTTGCGGCATCTTGTCGGCGGCATTATGGACCGGCTATCGCGGTCGCCTGTCCGCAAGAAAGCCTACGATTGCGTCAGTTGCCTGAACGCGCACCACATGCGCTGGGCATGGTTCAGCCTCTTCTGGGTCGGCTTCACGGACTTTTATGTGCGCATGTGCTCGATGGGCGTCTTCACCGACTGGAGAATCCTCTGATGGCCGAATACGAGAGCTATCAGCACGACGTGCTCGTGATCGGCGCTGGGGGCGCCGGACTGCGCGCGGCCATCGAGGCCTCCGCCGCGGGCGTCTCGGTTGGAGTCGTGTCGAAATCGTTGCTCGGCAAGGCGCACACAGTGATGGCGGAAGGCGGCATCGCGGCGGCGATGGCGAACGTGGACGACCGCGACAATTGGCGCGTCCACTTTGCGGACACCATGCGGGGCAGCCAGTATTTGAGTCACCCGCGGATGGCCCAATTGCACGCCCAGGAAGCGCCGGCGCGCGTCCGCGAGCTCGAGGCCTGGGGGGCTTTGTTCGATCGCACTCCGGACGGTCGCATCCTGCAGCGGAATTTCGGCGGCCATCGATATCCCCGCCTCGCTCACGTCGGCGATCGCACCGGTCTCGAAATGATCCGCACGCTGCAGGACCACGGCATCCATCAGGGCATCGAGTTCTACATGGAAGTCACGGTTCTCAAGCTCCTCAAGGACGGCGACCGCATTGCAGGCGCCTTCGGATACGACCGTGAACGCGGACGCTTCCGGATGTTCGAGGCCAAAGCTGTTGTGCTCGCGACCGGCGGTCTCGGACGAGCCTATCAAATCACCAGCAACAGTTGGGAATACACCGGCGACGGCATGGCGCTGGCGTATGAGGCGGGCGCCGCGCTCAAGGACATGGAATTCGTCCAGTTCCATCCCACGGGAATGATCTGGCCGCCGAGCGTGCGCGGCATTCTTGTAACCGAGGCCGTGCGCGGCGAGGGCGGGGTCCTGAAGAACAAGGACGGCCGCCGGTTCTTGTTTGACGACGTGCCGGCCAACTATCGCGATCAAACGGCCGACAATGAGGAAGAAGGGTTTCGCTACACGCAGGGTGACAAGAACGCCAAGCGCCCGCCCGAGTTGCTCACCCGCGATCACGTGGCGCGCTGCATCATGCGTGAGGTGCGCGAAGGACGCGGCAGCCCGCACGGCGGCGTTTTCCTCGACATCGCCTGGATAAAGAATCGCGTTCCGGGCGGCGGCGAGCACATCAAGAAGAAACTGCCGAGCATGTACCACCAGTTCAAGCAACTGGCGGATATCGACATCACCGAAGTACCCATGGAGATCGGCCCCACGATCCACTACGCCATGGGTGGTGTGCGCGTGGATCCCGACACGCAGATGTCTGACGTGCCTGGTCTATTCGCGGCCGGCGAAGTCGCCGCCGGTTTGCACGGCGCGAATCGGCTGGGCGGCAACTCGCTTTCCGACCTTCTGGTCTTCGGCAAGCGGGCCGGCGAGTATGCCGCAGCGTACGCCAAGGAGCACAACGCCGCGACCGCGAACAAGGAAGAGGTTGAAGCGGCGGCGCGCCATGCTCTCGAGCCCTTCGAGCGCGCGGCCGGCGAAGGCCCCTACCTGGTGCAACGCGATCTGCAGCAGGTCATGCAGAATCAGGTCGGGATCGTGCGCAAGCAGGGCGATCTTCAGAAAGCGCTTGAAGCGCTGCCCGCTTTACAAGCGCGCGCCGGCCGAGTGGCTGTCGAGGGCAATCGCGAGTACAACCCGGGTTGGCACACCTCGGTCGATCTGGGCAGCCTCCTCACGGTATCGGAAGCGATCATGCGTTGCGCCTTGGAACGTAAGGAGAGCCGCGGCGGGCACTTCCGCGAAGATTATCCGGCGAAGGACGAGGAATTCGGCAAGGTGAACCTGATCGTGAGCAAGGGCGCGGATGGCGAGATGCATCTCAGCCGCGAGCCCGTGCCGGAAATGTCCGCCGAGCTCAAAGAGATCATCAAGGAGATGAAGTAATGGCCGAGGCGACCTTCAGGATCTGGCGCGGCGAGAAGGGTTCCGGAGGCTTCAGGGATTACCGGACCGAGGTTGGTCCCGGAATGGTCGTTCTGGACGCCATCCATGAAATCCAGGCGACTCAGGCCAACGATCTGGCGGTGCGCTGGAATTGCAAGGCCGGGAAGTGCGGCTCGTGCTCGGCGGAAATCAACGGTTCACCGCGCCTGATGTGCATGACTCGCCTCAGCACTCTGCCGCTCGACAAGCCGGTCACCCTCGAGCCCATGCGCACTTTTCCGCCGGTCAAAGACCTGGTCACCGACGTCTCGTTCAATTACCGGGCGAAGAAGAAGATCAAGCCGTTCCAGCCCCGCAAGCCCGACCGGCCCGACGGCACGTGGACGATCGCGCAGCAGGATGTGGAGCGTGTGCAGGAGTTCCACAAGTGCATCGAGTGCTTCCTCTGCCAGGACGTCTGCCACGTGCTGCGCGAGCATCACCTCTACGAGCAGTTCATCGGTCCGCGGCTTTTCGTTTACACTGCCGCGCTCGAAATGCATCCTCTCGATACGGCGGACCGTGTGCCCGAACTGCGCGGGCCGGACGGGATCGGCTTCTGCAACATCACCAAGTGCTGCACCAAGGTCTGCCCCGAAGAAATCCACATCACCGACAACGCCATCATTCCGCTCAAAGAACGGGTGGTGGATCGCTTCTACGATCCGGTCAAGCGGTTATTCCGGGTCTTCAGTGGTAGTGCCCGGCGCTGATTTTTGCTACGGGAGATTCGCAGACTTCCTCGAAGAGTCCGTCTAGAGGTGCTGCCGGTTGCTTAGTGCGCCAATCCCACCTTCCGCACCAACTCGGCAAACCGCGGGTCGGAGCGTATGGAGTCGAGTGCGAAGTCAGTTTCCAAAGCTACTAGACCTTCATCATGTTCCTCGAACGCAGTGTTGAACCACTGGAAAGCCTGATCTTTGTCGCCCAATTCCGCATACGCTTCGGCAATCCTGTACGCAGACCCGTAGGCTGACGAAGCCTTCGTCTTGCGTTGTGCTTTCAGGCTTTCGATGCTTTGGCTGAGAGCGCCCTTCCATCCCGCTGAACGAAATCCTAGTTCCATCGCCGAGGTGATTTCTGAATCGTCACGGTCGTTGGAGAGTGGTCGTAGGCCTTCCATTCTTCAATGACCTGCCCGTACATCTTCTTTCCCCAATAGGCGATGGCTAAACAATAGTGCGCACCAGCAAATGTCGGGTTCTCTCTTGCCACTTTTTTGCAAATAGCAATGGCGTCGTCGAACCGAAGTGCGTCAATGTAAACGTTCCCCAGCACCACGCTGACGGCTGGTGACCGTTCGTCCAGCTGATGGGCACGATTGGCTTCAGCAAGGGCTTCCCGTTCTCTGCCCCCAATCAAACCCAACTCCTCTGCGTATACTTCGTGTGCATCCGCGTTGTCGGGGTCCAGTTCAACCGCCTTCTTGAACTCGGCCAATCCTCCGGCAAAATCCCATTCGTACATCATCTTGTTACTGCCCAGAGTGACGTGAGGACGGGCTAACGTCGGGTCTAATTCAATTGCTTTGAGCGCGGCGGCGTTCGACTTCGGATAGTTTTCGCTGGCACTGGCACCGAAGTCGGGCAATCTGCCATAGGAATAAGCCAGCCCCGCATACGCCATTGCATAGCGGGGATCTTTGCCGATGGCTTGGTTGAAATACGAGATTGCGGTCTCAAGGTCTGCAAGAGTCCGTTTGTCGTAGTAGGAGCGCCCCTTCGAATACAACTCATAGGCTTCTGGACTTTGCGTGCCTTGTTTCTCGACCTGCTGCTTCTCTGAAGTGCTGGGTTGTTTGCCGTTCTGCGACTCCGTAGCACGCAGGGCGCTGGCACAAATGTAGAGTACAAAGAAAAAGAAGGCGGCATAGCGCATGTTTGTCCTCTGTGAGCGGGCGGATGCAAGGCAAACAGCAAGAGCTTCGTTACTTTCATCGGAATAGCAGCGGCGCGAACTCCGCCAGATTCCGCCGCCACACCATAAACGTGTGATTCCCCGGCGTTTCGATCTCAGTCGCCTTCACGCCCTTGGTGCCGAACCAGCTTCGCAGACTGCGATTGATCGTGAGCAGATTATCCTCGGTGCCACATGCGATCCAAAGCAGATGCAGTTGCTGAACTGCTTTTGCATCGAGAGAGGGGAAATCCTCTTGAAAGTCTTCGGGAATACCACCCATACTGA
>JASHPE010000069.1 GCA_030038235.1 Terriglobia bacterium | reverse complement strand
GTAGTCGGTCAATTTGACGTAGAGGCGGCTTCACGCCGCGATTTGGCGAGGTAAACTCGCCACATAGCGACAGCCGAAGTGGTCAGGCTGGGATCTGAGGCTGGTCGCTTAAGCGCTGAATCTGCGGCTTGCCAGAGCGACCGGGAAAAACGCCGGTCGCTGCTTCCCCTGCAACGCCTTTGTGATGCTGGTCAGATCGGTGGCCATAAGGCGATTTCTCAACACCTGTCATCGTCCGAACCCCATTCTCAACGGCCCATCTTACCGGCAAGCTCAGCTCTCAGTTAGCCCAGGAGGACGGACGCGGTCGGCGGTCCCGTAAACGGCAGCCGACAAAGCTCGGTTTAGCCCTCGGACGTGTGATCTGACTTCCAAGCGGTGGACGATTCAGTAGTGCCCATCGGTCGAGGCCTACGCCCAGCATAGAGGTACTTGTTCGTTGGGAAGCCGAGGGCCGGGTTAGCAAAAAGATGGGCTTAGCCAAAGAAGGAACTCTTAAACGCTTCATACCGCCGACGCGCCAGATCGAGGATCTGATCGAACTTCGGTTCGCCGTGCAAATCGCTTAAGAGAGGATCCTTTGCGATGTAAGGATAGCTGAAGAAACCAGATTCAACACTCATCCCTAGCACGCGTAACGCAGAGGCTCTGTCGCCCAGTACGGCGTACGCCTGTGCGATCTTGTAGGCGCCCTCGGGATCGCCTACTCCCCGCTCGGCGATTTTCCCCTCTAGCCCCCTCAAGAGTGCGAGTCCTTCTTCCCGGCGTTGGTGGATCGAGTCGCTAAGGGCCTTGCCGATTCCAGCGTACAGGTTGGGGTCGAGTTCGTAAGCCCGATCGAAATCGGTCGCGGCCTCGTCGAATCTCTTCAGATGGAATTCCCCAAAACCACGGTAAAACGTGCTGAACGACGAATCGTCGAGTGGCAAGCTATCCAGAAACTTCTGGTATTGTCCTAGATAAAGGTAGGTGTTCAACACCGAGCCGTTGCCCTTGACCAGCGGATAAAGCTGACGCGCCCGTTCGCATTCCGCGACGGATTCCTCCAGCATGCCAGCGAATCGATATGCATATCCTAATTCCCAGTGGGCGGCGGCATAATTGCCGTTCGTCTTCAACGCGTCACGCAATAACGGCATCGCCCGCTCAACTCTTCCAGTGTCGACGAAGAGATTCGCCAGGAAGACTTGCGCATCAAGCAGATTCGGTTTTAACGCCAAGGCCCGTTCATAGGCCGCTTGGGCGCGGCCGTATTGATCGCGTCCGGCCAACTCGAATGCCGCGTCCGAAGTGTAAGAAGCTCCCAGGTAGGCCCAGGCGGGAGCGTAGTTGGGATCAATTTGTGTGGACTTTTCGAGCATCTGGATGGCCAGAGGGAATTTGTGCTGCGCATGGAAATCGAGCCCTTGCAGAAAATACTCGTATGCGAGTGAGCTGGCGGAGGTTTCAGACCTTAGCCGCTCGGCTTCGGCTGGAAGCAAGTTCAGTTGCAGCTGTGATATCACTTCGCTGGCGACCCTGTCCTGAACGGCGATCAAATTGTCATACTTCAGGTCGATTACTCCCTGGCCCAGAATCTTCTCCGTTTTGGCGTCGATCAGTTGGTACGTGATCCGCAGATTGTCGCCGTCTCGAACGAAACTTCCCGTGAGGAGCGTGTCTACTTTAAGATCTGCGGCAACCCTCTGAAGATCAATGGCCGTTCCTCGATACTTCTCAATCGCGGCGGAGGGACGTATAGTAAGCGAGCTCACATACGCCAGTTTCGTAATCAGCACATCGGCGAGAGAAAATCCGAGAAAGTCGCTACTCGAGTCCTGACCGGAATTGTGGAGGGGAAGGATCGCTAGACTCCGCGGCGCCAAAGGCTGGTTTTTCCCGGACCGAATGCGAACAAACCTCGGCAGAGCAATGGCGCTGAGGATTATGAAGAGTCCAGCCGAGGACAGGAGGATCAGCCTGCTCCTTCTCGATCCTGCCGGTCCGAGGGACGCTAGCCTTGGGACTTCTGCTTGCATGGCTGGTTCAGAGGAGGGTAAAGGAGCCTCCCCTGTTCCGGCTCTCGAGTCCAGTGACGGCGATTCAGCGAATTCAAGTTGCCCCACGAACCGGTAACCGCGTCGCCCGACAGTCTCAATAAACCTTGGTTTTTCCGCAGAGTCTCGCAGGGCGTCCCTCAATTTGCTTACCGCCACTGCTAAACGATGGTCGAAATCGACAAATGTGTCCGCCGACCACAGGCGCTGTCGCAGTTCCTCACGAGTGACGACTTCCCCCGCGGATTCCAACAGCGCGGTCAGAAGCAGAAACGGTTGCTCCTGGAGCCGCACCTTGCTCCCGTCTCGCCGCAATTCCCCCGCGCGCAGATCCACTTCGAAATGGTCAAAGCGCACCAAGGATGGGAGGGTAGGCGGCATTACCTTGCTTCACCTCTCCGAAAGTATAACACGACCTCACAACAGGGAGATCGCCAGTAACCCCCTGCAGATAAAAGGCTTGCCAGGGGATTGGGAGGGGATTGAGCGAGAAATGCCAGGGCATTGACGACTCTTTGCCGTCCGCGCGACAACTGGGGACGCTTTTTGACCGTTCGAGGCCATCCGCGGAGGAATGATGGAAAAGACAGCGATATCAACTCACGGTGTCATGGAGGGGGGCGGCTCTTACAATTTGCACGCCAGGATTCCCGCCGGTGGCGGCAATCAGGCATTGCCCTACCTTGAGACGGCGGCTCGATCCTGCGCGCTGCCGCTCGGAAACGGTCCCATCGTCATCGCTGACTACGGTTCTTCACAGGGGAAAAACTCACTGGCCCCCATGCGGTCGGCTGTCCGATGCCTTCGTACCCGCGTTGGCAACGGGCGGCCCATCACCGTGGTTCATGTCGATCAGCACGCCAACGACTTCAATACCCTCTTCGATGTGCTGCACAGTGATCCAGAACGATATTCAGTTGATGATCACAATGTTTTCCCGTCGGCGATCGGACGGTCGTTTTACGAGAACGTCTTTCCGGGAGATCACGTTTCTCTCGGGTGGTGCTCCTATGCCGCCGTGTGGCTCAGCCAAGTACCGGCGTTGATACCAGGCCACTTTATAGCGCACGCCAGCACAGGTGAGGCGCGGACGGCATTCGAGCGGCAGGCGGCCGACGATTGGCGACGCTTTCTTTCACTCCGAGCCCGGGAGTTGCACGCTGGAGGCCGGCTGGTGGTTGTGCTTCCTGGTCTAAGCGATGCCGGCACCTCGGGATTTGAACCGCTATTCAACGCTGCCAATGGGGTGCTCGACGAACTGATCGATGCGCGGCTCATCGGCAGCCACGAAAGAGAGCGGATGGTTCTGGGCGTATATCCCCGGCGACGAGCACAGCTCCTGGAACCCTTTAACGTCGAGCGCCAATTCCAATCACTTTCCGTTGAACATTGCGAGCTTTTCGATCTACCTGACCCCGCCTGGGCCGGCTACCAACGGGACGGCCATATAGACGGTGTAGTCGCGCGCCACGCCGCCTTCTTCCGGGCGGTTTTCGTACCCTCGCTCGCTTCCGCCATCAACGATGCTGAACGGCGCCGAGCCTTCCCGGACTGGGTGGAACCAAGGCTGAAGCGACGCCTGTGCGAAGGGCTCGGACCTATGCACTCTTTCGTTCAGGTTATGGTGCTTGCCAAATAAGACCCTGACGTCGCGGCAAGCCCGCTCAATTCCAGCGCTGAAGGAGGCCCTCAATGGGACTAGCAACACAAGTGACACCTGCAGCACATCCGTCGGAGAAACCCTCGCCGGCCCTGGTTTCCGACACCCTTATGGCTCACCAACGCACAGCGGCGCTGCGGGCAGCCATTGAGCTGGACGTATTTCGTGCTGTCGGCGAAGGTCCAGGGGATGTTGCTTCACTGGCGAGGCAGTGCTCAGCATCGGAGCGAGGGATCCGCATTCTGTGCGACTACCTCACCGTCATCGGCCTGCTTTCCAAAGAGGAAGGGCGCTATCACCACACTCCGACGAGCGCACTGTTCCTTGACCCGCGCTCCGCGGCTTGCGTGGCCTCGACGGCGCGGTTCCTCAGCAACCCCTCCGTCGTCGCGCCCTTTGAGCACCTCGCGGATGTCGTGCGCAGCGGGCGCACGAGTCTGGACGGGCAAGGTTTCGTTGAACCGGAGAATCCCCTTTGGGTGGAGTTCGCGCACAGCATGGCACCGATGATGGCGCTGATGTGCGAACCTCTCGGCAGGATCGTCCTTGAGGGGCTCATCGGACCCGTCCAGGTACTCGACATCGCCGCCGGACACGGCCTTTTTGGCATTGAAGTGGCAAAGCAGGCCTCGGAGGCGCATGTGGTGGCGGTGGACTGGGCGCCAGTTCTGGAAATCGCGCGCTCGAACGCCCGCAAAGCCGGGGTGGAAGACCGGTACGACGTGATCCCAGGCAGCGCCTTCGACGTGAACTACGGCGGACCGTACGACATTGTCCTGCTGACCAACTTCCTTCATCACTTCGATCCGTCCACCTGCATCAGTCTGCTCAAAAAAGTCCACGCAGCGCTCAAACCCGGTGGTCGCGTGGCCGCGCTGGAATTCGTGCCCAACGAGGATCGGGTGTCACCACCGATGGCCGCCGGCTTCAGTCTCATTATGCTGGCTAGCACCGTCTCCGGCGACGCTTATACTTTCCGCGAATTGGAGTCCATGTACCGCGAGGCAGGCTTCGAAAGCATCCGAGCCCACCCAGTGCCGACGGGGCCGCACACGGTAGTCATCGGTCAAGCCGAGCGAAGGAGCAGCAGGTCGCAATGAATTTCGATAATCAGCCTTTGACAGCCGATCGGGCACAATTGCTGCGGGCGTCAGCTACAAAGCGATCTTCGAGGCAGGTCTCCTATGCCTGGTGGGTGGTACTTGCGTCGGGCTTTGGGCTCTTCTGGGGCATACCCATCACCGTCTATTCGTTCGGCGTGTTCTTCAAACCGCTGATGCAGCAGTTCCACACCGGACGCGCTGCCGTGTCTTCGGCCTATACACTGATGCTGGTTGCAGGCGCCCTCTGTGCGGCGCCGGCCGGTTGGATAATCGATCGCCGTGGCCCACGCCGGGTGATTCTCATCGGTACGGCGATTTTCGGTTCGATCCTGCTGGCCAATCGCTTTTTCTCAGGAAGCATCGGCCAGTTTTATGGCTTCTACGTCCTGTTGGGTGTCTGTATCTCAGGTGTCGGGCCACTGCCTTATGGAACTCTGGTGTCGCATTGGTTCGATAAGCTCCGCGGGTTGGCTCTGGGCCTGACGATGCTCGGAATCGGCCTGGGAGCGGTGATCATGCCAACCGCCACGCAGACACTGATCGCGCGATTCGGCTGGAAGACAGCTTACTCAGTCCTGGGCGCAGGGGTTTTGCTTATTTGCTGGCCGGTCGTGGCCTTCTTTCTTAAGGAACGCCCCGCCGCCTTGGGCCCTTCAGTTGATAGAACGTCCAGAAGAACGGACAGCATTCTGCATGTGGGACGGGGTCTCACTGCCCGCCAAGCCTGGAGCAGCCGGGATTTCTGGCTGATGGCATGCGCGTTCACGTTGGCGAGCGCAAGTCTGCAAGCCTGTGTGGTCCACCTGGCCCCGATTCTGAATGACCGGAATCTTACGGTGCGGGCGGCGGCTCTCGGCAGTTCGCTGGTCGGCGCAGCGGTCATGATCGGCCGCATTTGGACGGGATATTTGATGGACCGCATTTTTGCTCCGCGGCTCGCCTCAATTCTCTTTGCCGCTTCCGGCGCCGGGATCGCGCTGCTTTTGCTGGCGAGCCGCACTACAGCCTTCGCGGGGGCATTCCTTGTCGGTCTCGGCCTGGGCGCGGAACTCGATCTGATTCCCTATCTCGCCAGCCGATACTTTGGGCTGCGCGAGTTCGGGAGAGTTTACAGCTCGCTGTTCGCGGCATTTGCGCTTGCAGGCGCGCTCGGGCCTCTCATGATGGGCACAAGTTTCGACCGGACCGGCTCGTATCGCGACGCGCTGATCGCATTCATGGCTGCGGCTTCGTGTGGCGCTGCCCTTATAACCCGCCTGGGACCTTACCGGTTTCCGCCGCGAGCAGTCGAGGATCGGCTGGTTGTGCCGGCGAGCGGAGCCGGCGAAACTCTTCGCCGCGCGACCTGCGCCTCGGAAATGCCAGGGACATGACGATTCGCCAGGTCGGATTGGCTATTCGAAATAGCAGGAGGAACCGTGTTAGTGGCAGCACAGGAACCGATTTCACGTTTTTATGCTCCCGGGCATAGCGAGCGCGAACTCGACCGCTTGAGTACGCAAGCGCGAATGTATGAGCCATTTACACGGCAGTTGTTCCGCGAAGCCGGCCTGCTTCCGGGAATGCGTGTCCTTGATGTGGGCTGTGGGAGCGGCGATGTAGCACTCCTTGCGGGCGAGATTGTTGGTCCGACCGGGGTGGTCGTAGGCGTCGACCGGGCAGCCGCCGCCATTGTCCGCGCCCGGGCGCGAGCCAAGAGTCAGCGGGCCTCGAACGTGCAATTCGTCGAGGGTGATCCAACGCTCATCAGTCTCGTGGGGGGCTTCGACGCAATTGTTGGCCGACTGATTCTGATGTACTACGCCGATCCCATCGATACTCTCCGAAAACTCCTGGCCCACCTTCGGCCGGGTGGGATCGTTGCCTTTCAGGAATTTGACGAGAATGGCTGTAAATCTCATCCTCCGTCGCCGACTTACCAACGATGCGTGAACTGGATCACCCGCACGCTACAGCTGAGCGGCGCTCACTCGTCTACCGGGCTCGAACTTTACCGCATATTTCAAGGCGCTGGCCTGCCCGCGCCCGTGCTGCGGCTAGATGGCGCTATCAGTGGAGGTCAGAGCGCGCCATACGATGCGTTGGCAGAAGTCGTCCGGAGTTTACTGCCGGCGATGGAACCGTTCGGAGTCGCTACGGCAGCGGAAGTCGAGATCGATAGCCTCGCCCTGCGGATTCGCGATGAAGTCCTGGCGGCAAATGGCGTGGTCGTCGCTCCCTTGCTGGTAGGAGCGTGGGCGCGGCATCAAGGTTAGCAAGTCAGGGCGGCCATAGTTTCAGCAGTTGTTAAAAAGCTGTTTTCGGACCATTGTGACAAGAAACTCAAAATCCAAACGGAGGAACAATGCCTGTAGACACCAACAAACTGAACGAATTCCTAGGGCGCTTTGTCAACGATTTGGGCGCCTCGGTCCACGCCGGGATGGTGGTGATCGGAGAGCGCCTCGGATTATACAGAGCGCTGGCCCAAGGACCGATGACCGCCGCCGAACTGGCGAAGAAAACTGACACCGACGAACGATACGTCCGTGAATGGGCCGCATCCCAGGCGGCAGGTGGATACCTTACCTACGAGCCCGAATCACAACGTTTCGGCATGACGGAAGAACAGGTCCTCACCCTGGCGAGGGAAGACGGCCCGGCGTACCTGCCCGGCGCATTCGAGCTCGCCCTGGGTTCCCTCGCGGCTGTGCCCCGCATCACCGAAGCATTTCGCTCCGGCGCAGGAATGGGATGGTTCGAACACGAAGAAAGCGTGTTTCACGGATGCGAGAAATTCTTCCGCCCTGGCTACGCCGCAAACTTGATCGCCTCCTGGATTCCGTCTTTGGAGGGCGTCAAAGAGAAGCTCGCCCGGGGAGCCAGAGTTGCCGACGTAGGATGCGGCAAGGGAGCGTCCACGATCCTGATGGCGAAAGCCTTTCCCAAGTCCGACTTCCACGGCTTCGACTATCACGAGAAATCGATCGAAATGGCACGAGCTTCTGCCAGGCAGGAGGGCGTGGCCGATCGCGTAACGTTTGGTGTTGCCGCGGCGAAGGAATTTCCTGGCAAAGACTATGACTTCGTCTCTGTCTTCGACTGCCTGCACGACATGGGCGACCC
>JASHPE010000068.1 GCA_030038235.1 Terriglobia bacterium | reverse complement strand
TCGCCAGCATTTCCGGTTGGGATGCCTGACTTTCGCTTTTTGCCATCCTCGATCATCGTCAGCCCTGGGCGATTTTGCTTGCGGCCGCCCTTAACCACAGTCGGAATCCCGCAATCGTGCGGGAGTCTACCACCGCGGTTCCTGCCTCGCAAGCGGTTTTGCAGTTCTCCGAGGAACCAAGCGCCACGAGGCTGTCTCTCTTCGGCTCAATATCCGTAGCTCCACGGCGGAACTTTGAACTGGCCGATCATGGGCTCTTCGGCCACTCCGGACTGATCCCCCGCCAAGGACAGCCTCATGGCGAAGGCCCGCAGCGAATTGCTCCTGTCCCAGGACCTAACGAAGCCCTCGACCACCTTTGCGCTGCGCTCGTACTCGGCCCTGGAGCGGCCATCTCCTCCCGGCGCTTCCGTTCTTCCTCCCATGCACGTTGTCGCTCCGCCTGCTCCTCGCGCTGGCGCTTGAGCGCCTTGCCGACGACCGTGAGCGCCACCAGAAAGTGGCCGAGAGAGCCCTCGAGCCGCTGCTTCTTACCGTCCGACCATGACCGGCGGAGGCCCAAGTATTCTCGGCTTTCGATGGTCAACCTCAGACGGCCGCTTGGCCGGTGATCCCTTTTTGGCGGTTTCCACCACCACTCGTGTTTCTGTCGTGAGATTTCGCTGGCAGTGGGTTTGTGTTCACTGCTGTCCAGGACCTCGGACATCGTGAATTGCAAAGGCTCTGTCACTTTGAGGATAACCTTGCCGAAATGAACCATATCTCTGCCGCGCCGACGGCCGGAAGTCTTCTGTTTTCGTAGGGCGAGGGTTTCCGGGCAGGGAGATCTTTGAGGCATAAACCTGCCGCGAGTTTATTTTTAGCGATATGCCTGCCGCGAGTCCTTGTATCGAGCTTAGCCAACCGCTACCGTCAGGCACTCGCCTGCTGACAACAACGGAGGCCTCACCTCGAGTGTGACACCGAGCGGCGGTCGCGCTCCCGGGGCGTCTGTGTCGACTCTGATACCGCCGCGAGCTGCGGCTCGAGTCGCCGGCACGCGAGTGCTCCTCGCACTCGTAACACCGGCGAGTCACATGCCACACCTGCTACGAGTTGTAAATGGCAGGAATAGTGTGCGCGAATCAACTTCTGGGCGGCCGCCGACTTGCTCCCGACCGACATGCATCAAATTGTCACAACCGTACGTCCCGCCTTTGTGGGGTGCTCGACGAACTCGTGTGCACGTGCGATGTCGTCCAAGGGAAATCTTTCGGCAATTTCGAGGCCCGGCCACCCGGCCTCAAGCGCTTGGTTGATGGCGCGTGTGGCTTCCAGCTTGGCCTCCGCCGGTACGTCATCGCTGCCGACGCAGAAAATTCTGGCGTTGATGAAGACGAGTTGCCAGAACGGAATCTCCGGCGCGGGAGCATTGGTGGCGTAAGCCGCGATAGAACCGCCTTGCGCCAGCACGGCAACGTCGGTGTTGATGTTCGCGGCGAAAGCCACTTCAACAATATGATCAACGCCCTTCGGCGCCAGTTCTCGGATTCGTTCCACCAGGGTGCCATCGGTCAGGAGAGAGGCGTCCGCGCCGGCGCGCAAGACGATTTGCTTGTCGGTTTCAGAACGGCAAGTGGCGATCACCCGCGCTCCAGCGCAATGCGCGAGTTGAACGGCGCAGGCGCCGACCGCGCCTGCTCCGCCTTGTACCAGGACGGTCAGGCCCTCCACCGAACCCGCAACGTGAACGGCCCGATGTGCCGTAATGCCGGGAATGCCCAGACAGGCGCCCTGCTCGAAAGGCACGCTTTCGGGCAGCAGGACCGCTTGGCGCACAGGAACGACGGTGTACTCAGCGGCAGTCCCGAAGGGGCGATAAGATTGGGCGCCATAACACCAGACACGCCGCCCAACCCACTCGCGTGATACTCCGGCGCCTACTGCATCAACTGTTCCCGCGCCGTCGCTATGGGGAACCACACGCGGATACGCCATCCCGATTCCGAAGGAGTCCTGGCGCTTCTTCACGTCACCAGGATTCACGCCGGAAACGGCAATACCAATCCGGACTTCGCCGGCGAGGGGCTGCGGCTCGTCCATCTCACCAACAGCCAAAACGTCTCGCGCCGGGCCTTGCCTTTCATACCATGCCGCTCTCATACAGCTGCGCTCCAGTTATCCCAGGACTTCTGCGAGGAATCCAAGTGTCGTCCGCCAGGATCGTGATTCGGACTGCGAATGACGACCTGCTTCGGGAGTTTCTCGATTGAAGATTCCTTCACCCGTGAAGCTGTGGCGCGCCCCACCGTAAATATCGATTTCCCAGTTCGCTTTTGCCGCGCGCATCTCATCGCAAAAAGCCGATAACTGATCAAACGGCCCAAGTGGGTCGGCGTCGCCGTGGAGAACGAGAATCTTGGCTCCGACGCCCTTCGGTTGAGCCGGAATCGGCGCGCTGAGAATCCCGTGCAGTGACACCACGCCCTGCAGGAGAGCGCCCGCACGCGCCAGTTCGAGAACACCACATCCTCCCAAGCAGTATCCAACTGCGGCGATGCGGTCTCGATTGCACTCTGGCCGCCGTTGAAATGCCCGAAGTCCCGCGAACAGCCTCTGGCGGAACTGCAGCCGGTCTTTGAGGAATGGCGCCACCACATCCTGGGGCAACTGCGGCGGTTTGGGACGGACGCCGGCCCCGAATAGGTCCACGACGAAGGCCGCATAGCCAAGGTCCGCCAATCTGTCCGCCCTTCTGCAAATGGATTCGTTGACGTTCAGCCAACTGGGCACCACAAGCACGCCTGGCCGCGTGTGCGCCGAGACGGGGGCAGCCAAGTATCCCTCAAGGTGGTGCTCTTCGTCGTGGTAAGGAACTCGTGTTCCCATCAAGCCTCCCACTCGGCGGTAGCTGGCTCGTGGCGGGTCCGTCCGAGAAAACGGTGGACGGATGTTACGGCCGCCGCGCCGTCTCCAATAGCGAACGCCACCCGTTTGGCGGTACCGCCGCGGCAGTCGCCCGCAGCAAAAACGCCGGCAAGACTGGTCTCGACGGTACACGGAAGCCGAGGCTCTTTCCATGCTGGATGAAGGGCGACCTCGGGACCGGTCAGAAGAAAGCCTTTGGCGTCCCTTACGATAGACGGCGGCAGGAAGTCAGTCCTTGGTTTGGTTCCAATGAAAACGAACAACCCCGAAGTACCTTCTTTGCGCAGCTCGCCATTCGGCTCGCGTATGCGTACACCGCTAATGCGGTCAACGCCGTCCACTCCAACGACTTCGCTGCGATATCGGATTCTCACTCTCTTGTTCGCGAGAAGTCTCTCCGCTAGGTAGGAGGACATTTTGCCCAAGTCGGAGCCACGCACAACCAGAGAAACCTCACTGGCTGTTTGCGAGAGAAACATAGCAGCCTGCCCCGCAGAGTTGCCGGCACCCACGACGTGGGTTGGGCAACCCCGACACAGTCGAGATTCCACTTTGGTCGCACTGTAGTAGACTCCCGCGCCCTGCAAGGAGCTGAGTCCGTCGAGATCCAAGCGTCCGTATGACACACCCGCAGCGACAATCACCGTTCTTCCCAGTACGCAATCGCCTTCGAGGGTCGTCACTCGAAACAATCGATCGTCGCGCCGCTCCAAAGTGACCACCGTGCTTGGAACGTGGAAGTCTGCCCCGAACTTCAGAGCCTGAAGGTAAACCAGATGGGCGAGATCCCGGCCTGCAATACCGTCGGGAAAACCGGCGTAATTCTCAATCCGGGATGTCGAGCTGGCCTGTCCTCCAGGACCCAGACTGTCCAAGACCAGCGAAGACAGGCCTTCCGATGCGGCGTAAACAGCCGCTCCAAGGCCCGCCGGACCCCCGCCGAGCATCAGAACGTCATAAACATCTCTCGGCAAGTCCTGGCGAAGACGCAGATGGTCCGCCAGCTGCGCGCGAGTAGGCGCTTCGAAAAGAACTCGACTGCCGTGAGCAACCACGGGGTAAGACCGAACGTCCTCCCGAATCTGTTGGAGCCTGACCCGGTTCTCTTCGACGGAAGTATCCAACCATTCGTGTGGAACGCTGTTTCGGAACAGAAGCTCGACGGCATCCAGCGTGGCCCTGTCGTCTCTTCCCCCGTAGATCGTCAGCCCTCGAAACTTGGACACCAGCAGCAACTCGCGACGACGCTGAAACGACTTCCAAAACTTTTCGCCAAGTTCCGGCCTTCGGATGAACATCTCCCGAAGCTGGCCCGGTGTGAGTCGAATCGCTTCCACGGCGGTGTCCGCTTCGCAAGAAACTACCGAAGGTCGACGGGTCAGCAGGTCGATATCTCCAGTGAAATATCCTGCGCCGTAGCGAACAAACACCAGGCGCTCACCCGAGGAAACGTCGACGATGCGCACCCATCCGGACAGGATGACGTGGCTGTTGAACGGGTAATCGCCCGCACAAAACAGGGGCTGATTCGCAACAAATGAGCGTCGTTCGCCGAACGGCTCAAGCTCCGCGAGCTCGGCCTCACTCAGGCGTGGGAAGGCGGTCTTGTCCGACAGAGGGTCACGACCAAGTCCAAAATCGTCGAGAGGCGCATCCGCCTTGGGGAGCCGGGCTTCTGCAGAATTGGATACCATCGCCGTGCCCTTCCCTGCCGTTCCCCCGACCGTTACCGCACGACTGCATCGTCGCGATTGTGAACTGCAATATACCTTGATGTCAAGGCATTACGGTTTTGGGTAGTTCCGAGGCTCTCGGAGACGCGACGGTTTACGAGCCCGTCAACTCGTATGAAACTGACCCCCTGCTCATTTCTCTCTTGATTGCCAAGTATTTCGAGGCCAAGATGTTGCCTGGAACATACTGATCAATTATGACGGTGAAGGCGGCGCAGAGGATACTCAACACCGACGGCACCCACGTTTTCCTCGTCGTCTGGAAGACTTATCGCGCGTTGCTCGCGAAGGCGGACGCGAGCAAGAAGAAGGTCGGCCTCTGCGATTCGGATTTCCGAGTGCTGGAGGCGCTGCTACACAAGGGGCCGCTACCGGTCAATGTCATCGGAGACAAAGTTGAGCTGACGACCGGCTCCATCACCACAGCGGTGGATCGGATGGAGGCAAGGTGGCTGGTCGTCAGAAAGCGTCATCCCGAAGACCGCCGCGTGCGCCTCGTCGAACTGACCGCCAAGGGACGCCGCCTCATCGAGCAGGCATACGACCAGCATTCGGTCGACATGGAGCGGGCCGTTAAGGCGCTGTCGCGCCAGGAGAGAGCTGTGCTCGTCGCTCTGCTCAAACGTTTGGGCAAGGGTCAGGCGGACGGGTCCACGGCAGCGGAAAGAGTCCATGAGAACGCCAAGGGCCGGCGAGATCATACCGGATGAAAGGCAATTGAGCGGATCGCCGACTGCTGTGGCAAATCGCTGCCTGATCGGAGGGGTCTGTCAAACGGCGCTGTTACGCTGTTGCCGCAGACATCTTCGAGACTCGATGCAACGCGAACGTGGTAGGACCCCGCGGCCCAAGGTAATGTCGGTGTAAAGCTCCATCGCTTTTCGCATTGATCGATTACGATTCGGCCGTCTATCGATTGCTCATCTGTCGATGAGATCGTGATCGAATGCAAAAGGAGTGCCCAATCTAACGGGCTTGGAAACATGAGCACCAGAGCCTGACGGCTCTTGGTCTCGGGCGGAACGATCTTCCATTGTTCGACCGGACTGTGTTCCCGAACGGCCTGCGTGACACGGAAGCGCTTGCAAAAAGTCTCACGCAACCGACGGCCGGATAAGTCAAGCATCCCTGAACCTACTGCCAGCGTGTAGTCCTGGCCAGCCTTGAGCGGTGGGCCCAGTTCGCGGTTGGGCCCGACCCCGCGTTTAAGCCTGCCAGGATCGAGCAGTATGGTTAGACACTTCATGCTCCTGCCCCAGAGTTCGACGGGTGCGCGATAGAGTACGTCGGGCGCTTGTTCTCCATCGGGACGAAGAAGTGCAATTTCAGCCTCGGCTCGACCGCGCTGCATCGAATTGGAAAAGCAAACGTAGAACCGAAGCAGGTTTTCTGGCAGGCAGTCGCTTGAGGGGAAAATATGTTGCACTGCAGTGGCCAAGGCGCTCGGCGCTTTCGGAAGAGAAAACTCAAGCGTGAGCACTTGTGAGAATTCAGGACGACCGAGCGGTCGAGGGTCGAAACTTGCCCGATAGGAAAGTCCCCGCTCGAAGGGAAAGAGGGGGGTGAACCGTAACCGGTTTTCCAAAACCTGATACCGGCCAAAAATGTCTGGAAGGTTATCATCACTCGTTGCCCTGGTTTGGACGACACTCACACGGAGCAGAGATTGCAGCGAGCCGCCTGCTCGCGTGTGTCCGCCGAGTGAGATCATCAGATCTGGATCAAGGCCGCAAACAGTGAGGCCGACTACGCCGGACTGCCCCGGATCGGAGTCGACCATCACCGTCGGTTGGCCCGTCACCTGTGTGTTCACGGTTTCCCCTTTTGCAGCGCCTTCAAGTCTCAGCCCTGCCGCCATTACGACACGTAGGCTATCTCCCCGCGATGCTCGCGATAGTGGAATGGGTCCGGACCGTCCGGCCAGTTCATTTCCGACATACCATCTCTGCGCTCGAAGCAGTACGGGAGCGCCAAGCTGCTGATATCCAAGCGATACCCCGTCTTCGGATGCCGCCAAACCTGAACCGCCCATTTTGGATTGAGGATCGCAAAATGATCGGCCTTGATCGGAAGATGGCCTTGTGTTTTACCCAGGCCACCCGGCCCGAAATCGATAGGACCACCGGTAGGCTCGGGCTTCGCGGTCGCAAGATCCAAGACAGCGATGCGCGACGCGCTTCGCGTATCGATGGTGACGATCAGGTACTCCTTCTGATCGAAGGGATCGGTGAAGCTGAGCATGTCAAGCGGATTGGCCCCATACCCCAGCTCTCCGATCACATCCCCATGAACGTGAGCGCCGTCCTTCAGAGAAGCCAGGGGGAAGCGCACAAGAGGAGTGCAACCATAGACGCCGAACAGGTACGGCTCGCCCTGCACCTCTCGGATGAGTTGTCGAATGATGGGTGCACGCGTTTCGAATTCCCCGTGTACCGGGTGCCAGATCTCGACGGTGCTCGTTGCCATCTCAGCGTCGAAAGGGTAAGGGATCCGGTGCAGCGTTGAGGCGAACCGCTGGTTTGAGACGCCGGTTACGAAGATCTCCCCGTCGTAGTACTTGATGTCTGTGATCGCGAATGACCCTGTGTGTCGAACTCAAGCATCGCTTTTTCGTTGGGCTCGTCTGGAATATGGACTTGCGAGTGCGGAATGCCCCCCAGTTCCAGCACCTCCAACTGGCCATGATTCACCTTCACGATCGCCGGAGCGGCATCCGTACTGCGGCCGCGTTCAACCGACAGAAAGATCTGCTCAGAGGGTTGGTGGACGACCATGTCGTTGACGACGATCTTGTCGTACGTCGTACCGAAGAGCGCGGCAAGCTTCTGGTCCACTCCGGTGACGAGATCGCGACCCTCAAAATTATGGAAATTCCCGAGCTTGACACCCTTCTGCGGTATCAGATCCTTGTCCCGGAGCGCGAAGGCATGAACTGCGGCGCCCGTGATGTCACCGACGAAAAGAACGCTATCAGGCCCGAACGCCAGCACCCCTGCTGATCGGAGTGGACCGGATCCGCCTTCCACTGCATAGGCGCTCGCCGTTTCAGAAAGGACGGGACCAGAGACAGCGGCTCCCACGGCGGAGACTGCGGCAATTCGCAAGACGTCCCGTCTTGATGGGCGGCCAAATAGCATATTTTTCATGTCTTATTTCTCCTTTGCGGAGGGCTGAGTTCAAGTGGCGATTCCTTTCGCGGCCAATTCACGCGGGCGCCACCATGTTCGGCCGATTGCTAGATTTCGACTTCCCCTCCGTCCGGATCACTCTGGAACTTCCACGTACCACCAGAGCGGAAGCTGGAGGCGGTGCAAAACGTGTCCTCCATGAACTGCATGTAGACGACATAGCCGTCAGTCACCTTGCAAAAGATCGAAAAGGGTGTCGCCACTGTTTTGCGCAGTTTGGTCGAAGTGTACGTAAACCGGCCGAAGACGGCGACATTGTCCCCTTCTCCAAAGATGACTTCAGGAGTGAATGAATCAATGTTCCAGTATCGAGCAACATCGTCGAACGTCTTGCTGATGGCATTAACGCCCTGATCGGTGCCGCACCACGGCATGATCTTATGAAGGTCGGGGTTGCTATGGTTGAGCGAGACGTACGTGACATCAGGCGCGCACAGAGCGCGAACCACCCCCCGGTCCCGAATTGAATTCAGCAGTGTTTCCACGATCTCTTTTGGTTCACGAGCCATAAAGTGCCTCCTTTGGATCGACCGCAAGCCGAGTCGTACCCCGCCCGTCCCGAGAACCTGCGGCGTCGCGGGCCTTACGTGTACAAGTCCAGAGGACCCGCGGTCATGGTCGTTTGTCCGACTTCAACGAGGTACCCATCGGGGTCGCGCATGTAGCACCGCAATTCCGTCGCATGGACCTTAGGCTCAGTGATGAATTTCGCGCCCCGCGAAGACCAAAGGTCGTAGTAGCGCCTGATGTCAGTTACGCGGAGGTTCAGAAAGATGCTTAGAGCATTTGGGTCGCGAGGCGGCGAGGCAAGGACTTCAGGCTTGTCGTCAGTCGGGCCACCACCACCGTTGATCGTGAGCCAAAGGTTGCCGAGCCGCAGAAAGGTCGGCTCGCCCTCGCGCAGCACCGCAGCGCCGAGGACGTCGCGATAGAATGCCACGGAGCGCTGGATGTCTCTAACAATCAGGGTATTTGTGACCACAAACTTGAGCTCACCACTTTGATCTGGTTCCGACATGATGACCGCCTGTTCTTCGAGCGGAGCCGCTCGTCGGGTTTTCGATTGCGAGTCGCGCTTCGCTGGCCGAGTTCGGCGACCTCGATCACGCGAAACCGCTGATGTCGACGGTGCCTATTTCGGTTAGTGCGGGCAGCAACGCGCGCCGCGAATCAGAGCACCTCGAAGATGCTGTAGATCGGGCCGTCGGGGAGCCGGTGGCCCGCGCCGATCGCGATGATGCGGTTCATCCAGTCGTATTTTGGGGCGCTGGTCTCGAACAACGGATTCATGCGGAAATAATAGCTTTCAGGATCGACCGCTTCGCCCTTGTCTAGTTTCTCGATGATGCTGGGCGGACCAGCTCGCAGGCATTGGTAGGTCATGACGATCAAGGCCCCGTCCGTCGTCCTTAGCACAAGCCGGACGTCCAGCTTGATGCACGAGTCGGTCCGCACGGCCTGCCAGTCGTTGCCACTGACAACGTCGCCAGACAGCCGCTCGCCCTCAAATGAGCCCCCCTGAACCAGGCCGATGCGTCGAAAGGCATTGGGAGTCTGACCGACGACCAACAGGGGCGGCACCTGCTCGCGCAGCACGAACAGAGGCCGGGTTCGCAAGCTCTTCAGAGCATCGGGGAGACTCTGGAATAATGCGGCGGCCATGATGTTCTCCTTCCATGTGAGGTGTAGGCCGATGCACCACCAATCAACTGAATCAGGCCAGCAGATGGGGTGATGCGGTTCACGATGCGGCTCCCAAATGAGCCATGAGGGCTTGCGTAAATGCCTCGGGCTGTTCTTCCGGTACAAAGTGACCGGAATTTGGAATCACGACGGAGGTGAGGTGCGCAAAATAAGGCTGCAGCGACTCTCCCATAGTCGGAATTGAGTATTGGCCGCCGACAGCCAGGAGCCGCATCGGGAGTTTCTCTCTGAAATGGCTCTTGTTAAACTCCATGTCGTTCAGAATATTGCGGCAATAGTCGAACGCCGCATCCATTCGCCCTGGCCGCGCGTACGCGCGTACATAAGCGGCAACGTCGCGCGCAGGCACCGAACCCGGTGTGTGCACCTTGTTTTTGAACCACCAGCCGACGTAGATCTCCTCTTTCCCTTTGGTGAGCTCTGCGGGCAAATCGGGAAGCATTTGAAATATGAATTGCCACTTCCTCTTGTAATCGGAGACTTGGACGTCGTTCGTCAAGGTGATGCCTGGAATCCCCGCTTCCATGAGCGTCAATGATTTGAAGTCCTCCGGGAACAGAAGAGCCCAGCTATACGCAACCCAGGCGCCAAAATCGTGAGCAACGACGTGCAGCGGTGCGCCCTGTTCGGCTACAAACGCATGAAAGACTCTCGCGACATTTTCAGTTGTTGCCGGAGCCGAAAGTATCCCCGACTCCCCGAAGCTCGGCAAGTCCGCGGGGACGCACTGGTATTTCTCGGATAACAATGGGGTTACCGTGTGCCACGAGAGGCGTGTTTCCGGAAAGCCCGAAATCAATAGAACCTTGTCCCCAATCCCGATCCGGTCGAACGCGATCTTTTTTGCCTCGCCAATTGGATCCAATGGCGGCACACGGGCGTCCTTCACCACGCTTGATTGGGTCAGTGGAGCAGCAGATCCGGTCGCTCTAAGATCAAGGCCCAGGCTGAAAGCGCCGGCAAGTCCCATACCGCGCTTCAAGAGCTCACGGCGGTGCAACAAGTGATCGTCCGCAAGAGGTCCGATCCCACTCGAATCGTTGCCAGGTTTGTTGTCCAACATGGCTCTCCGTCCTCCTTTGTCGCTTGCTCCGAATCCCGGTTCTCACTCTCATCAGCTGTTCCCGCCGACCGTGTTTCGACTTGTAGCGAGAGCGAAGCTGTCCCTCGCGTAGTATCTACTTGCGTGACCCAACATCCCACTCGTCATAAACCAACGCAGTGCGGCAGTGGCTGGCGGCCCAGATGTCCACACCCTCCAGCTTCATCACCCAGCGGCCCTTGATCTCGTTTGCGCACTGGTCGACTTCGTTGTCGATCAACACAGCAGAAATGGCCCACTTATTGTCACCATATTTCGTAGCAGCTTGCGCTATCAATGCATGATGATTCTCTTTCAGAATGCGGGCCACGGTGTTAACGACGTCCGTGACGTAGCTCTTCGCAATCTCCACGTCTGTTTTGGTCGCCCGTGTGCTGTGATGCCCGGCCACCATCACATCCCAGTCCAAGGCCATGATTTGGTCAAAGATCTGAAGGTAATCATGCATGTTCTGTGTTAGATCGAAGCCCATGAACGGCGTGGCGCCCGCTGAGAACGCATCGATGGCGATCACAAATTTCTTATTCGGGACATGAACAAGCAGATCGCC
>JASHPE010000067.1 GCA_030038235.1 Terriglobia bacterium | reverse complement strand
CCTTCCAGCGATATGTCACTTTTTCATGCTTGCATGACTCCCTCGGGCGTCAGTCTGAGCGCCGAGAAGGCAGCCGCAAACGGTGGGCGCGGGAAGAGGTCGGGGTGGGTCAGGTAGGCCAGAATTTCGAGACTGTCGACGATCCGTGGCCCGGGCCGGCTGAAATACGCGGAGCCATCCGTCGCATAGACACGTTCCGCCTGCGCCGCGGGCAGATCGTGAACACCCTCAAACGTCGCCAGAATTTCCCCCTCCCGTTCACAGCGGCTCAGACTGAATCCGCAGCAGGTGAGGACAACGATTTCCGGGGCAAATTCCAGCACCTTACGCCACTCGATCCGTCGCGACGGCCGGTGCAGGAGCGCAAGATCGTCTCGCCCGCCGGCGATCTCCACCAGCTCCTTCATCCAGTGGCCGCCGCAATAGGGAGGATTCACCCATTCCATCGCGAACACTCGTGGCCGGTCTCGAATGTTCTCGGTCTTGCACCCGATCGCGTCGATTCGGCGCTCGAGGCCACATCGAAGTTCGTTGGCCTGAGCCTCAGCATCAATCGCCTTGCCGACGACAATAATATTCTCGAGAATGTCGGCGAGGGAATGAGGTTCGAGGTTCAGAACCACCGGATGCGACTGGAGGTTTCGCGCCGCCTCTTGCACCCGGTCGTAAGAAACGGCGCAAACGTCGCAGAGCCGCTGCGTGAGGATCAGATCGGGGCGTAACTCCTCCAGCAGCGGAAGATTGAGTTCGTAGAGGGTCCCCGCCGTTTCGAGGGCGTTGCTGACCCCCGAATCGATTTCCTGGCTGGAAATCCCGCTCGGAATATTCGATCGGGTCACGTGGGGGATCTGGGACGCCGCTGCGGGATAATCACATTCGTGGGTCACGCCGACAAGTGAACTGCCTTCACCGAGAGCAAACACAATTTCCGTTGCGCTGGGAAGCAAGGAGCATATCCGCACGATTCTGCTCCCTTCATCATCTCGCGGCCATTGCCACGGCCCGCCGGGAGTGTGTGCGAAGCCAGGCGTAGGCGCCGAACATCAAGCCGGCATACGCCAGATCGCCCACCATGCTGTTGCGAAAGTACGGCAAGGCGGCGACGTAGCAGTCCACGAGGCCGCCGAAGGTCGCCGGATAGAGCTTCCAGCCCATCCACACGCCGAAGTTGCTGACCAGGAAGAAAGCCACTGACCCTGCCAGGGAGGCGCCGACCACGCGCGCCACGGTCAGCTTGTTGCGGAGCATCCATCCGATGAGACCGACCAGCAGGAAGCCTGTCCAGGTATACGGGCTGAACCAAGCGTATTGGCCATGATAAATGAAATGGATCACCGCATAGTCGCTGAGCAGGACCGCCGCGAGCGGGACCAGCAGGGAGTCGCGCTTGCTGTGGAATGTGGCTCCGCTGAAAAGACACATCGCTCCCAGAGGCGTGACGTTCCAAGGGTGGGGCAACAAGCGCATCAAGATCGCCGCGAACACGAAAAGATAAGGCATGGGAAACCTCCCTCACGGTAATCATAGCAGAATAGTTTGCGCTCGGATTGAGCCAACAGGCCGTTTTTGCCCTTGCTGAAAGCATGCTGACTATGCCTGCCCTCGCATCGAGGCTCCCCGATTTTCAGCGTTGTGGCAGAATATGCCCATGCCGCGCCCGACGGGGTCAAGGCCGCAGGGCAGAAATCGACCGCGCATCCTGGTTTTCGGTCTTGCAGCCCTGCTGGCGGCAGCCTCCAGCGCGAGCGCGCAGCGCTACGTTGAGCGCGAGGTCTCGATCCCATGGGTCGAAGCATCTCCGAACGGCCTCGACGCGCTGCTGGTGTACGCCGACTTGCCGGGAAAGCATCCCCTCGTGGTCATAACGCATGGATCGTCGCGAAAGGCCGAGGAGCACGCCAACGTCACCCCCTGGCAAGAGCTTCATCAAGCGCAGTGGTTCGCGCGCCGGGGATGGATCGCACTTGTGGTTGTGCGCCGGGGCTATGGGATGTCTGGCGGGGAGCAGGATGGGCGCCACGGCGGACACTGCCCGTACACCAATTACGAGGAAGCTGCGGAATACGGAGCCGAGGACCTGCGAGTTGCCATAGAGTATGCGCGCGATCTGCCGCAGGTGGATGCCACCCACGTGGTAGCTATGGGCGTCTCAACCGGAGGACTTGCGGTTGTGGCCCTTACGGCAAGGGCTCCGACTGGCCTTGTGGCCGCAATCAATTTTGCGGGCGGCCGAGGCTCAAAAGCGGACCACAAAGTATGTAATCCTGCCGATCTGGTGAATGCGTACCGCAGCTTTGGCAGAAGCTCACGGACACCCATGCTCTGGATCTACGCGCAGAATGATAAGTTTTTCTGGCCGAAACTGGCCCGGAAGTTCGATGCAGCTTTTCGTTCCGGGGGAGGTCAGGACCAATTCGTGCTTGCCCCTCCCATCGGCACGGATGGACACTCGCTGTTCCGTCACGTTGACGCGTGGTCGTCTACGGTTGATGAGTTTCTCAAGGCCCAAGGCCTGGCGATACCCCAAGAACCGGTGCCGTGACGCCTCCCAACGCTCCGCCTCCCAAGACATACTCCCGCTCTATAGACGATCAAGTGCCTTGCGGTATCTGCGCCGAAGGAGACCGGCCGGGAGCGTTAGGATGACAAGCCAAATCAGGATCGTAAGGCTGTATTCCGCGAAGAACAGCACTATCTCGAGCAACGTCTCCGTCGCGTTTTGATAACCCGCAACGCCGGCATTATGCAGCCGTATAGAGACGGAAGGGGTGGGCGGGTTTAGCTGCGCTTTGTACTCTTCGGTCAGTTGCAGCTCGACGGTGCCGAAGTCCACGCGATGTTCGAGGCCCTTCTGCTCCGCTTCCATGCGTTCGATGTCGCCGCGGACCCGCGCTATTCCTTCCTCCACCTGGAGGACTTCGGCAACGTTGCCCGTGCGTTGCTGAAGGATCGCGTGAAAGCGATCTTCCGTATCGCGGGCGTTCTTCAACCGGGCGACCAGATCGGCATGCTGGCGCGTGACTTCCTCGCCGGATTGCGATTCGTTTTCGACACGACCCAGGAGCCTCAGGTCGCCGACAGCGGAGGAAAGTTCGGGCTCCGGAATCCGGAGAGAGGCTTGGAGACCGTGGGGAGCGTCCTCAGGCGTGCTGACCGTCAGTTCGGCCGAATACCCGTGGTGCCGCGCGAGGATCGTGTCGAGAGTAGCGCGGGAGGCGGCGAGGTCCTTCACAAAGATCGAGAGTGAGACGGTCCGGGCGATCATGGGAGCCGAAGCGACCTTGCTCTGCTGATCGGTGCGCGGCTGCCCGTCGACCGAGGACGAGTTTTCAACGTGATCGCCGAGCCCGTGAAAGAGACCGTTCGAATCGGGTGCAATTCCAGGCGCACTTAGGGAGTCGACTCGAGACTCCAATGATCCAGAACCGCTGCGGGCGGCCGGCGGGGAGTTGCGTTGCAGCTTACCGATGGAACCGTCGCTTTCCGTCGGCTTCCCGCCCACCTCGAGAGCTTTGTCCATTGCTGTTGCCGGCGCGCGTTGGCGCAGAGTTCGCGGGGGGATGGTGATCGCAAGCAAAAGCGCCGCTATCACGCCGGCAGCCGCGACCGCCCAGTGTTTCGGGGCCCAGGAGCGAATGAAGAGGCCGGCCCGGCCGGTCTTGAGGCCTGAACCTGTTTCGACTGCCAACTTTGTAATCGACTCTTCCAGCCTTGCCGGAATCGCGGGTACCTGCCAGGCGGAAAGCGATTCCGACGTGCTGCGTAACTGCGCGGCGAGGTTGGCGCATTCAGAGCAATGGCCAACATGTGTGGAGACGGCCTGGGCGTCCTCGGCGGCCAGTTCGCCGTCTAAAAGCGCCATGATCTGTTCGGGGGCTACAGGGTGAGTAGCGGAGTTCATACGCACTCCTTGGTTTCCACCAGGCCGGTGGGGGAGACTTTGGGAACCAGCGCGGCCAGCAAGGCGCGGAGGGCCACTCGCGCGCGGAATAGACGCGAGCGCACGGTGTTGAGCGGCAAACCCAGCAACTGCGCTATTTCCGCGTAGCTCAGTTCCTCAAATTCGCGCAGCAGGAGAATTTCCCGGTCCAGGCGATCCAGTTTCCCCACCGCTTGCCGCAGTATCACTTGCGAATCCGTCGCGCTCTCGAGAGCGGGCGCGCGGGACCGGGTGGCGACGCCGAAGAGCGTAGCGCGGATCGCGGTTTTCCGGCGATGTGCGTGCAAAATCTTAAAGCCGATCGCATAAAGATAGGTTCGAAAGAGAGCCCGCGGCTGGTACCGTGACGAGGCGCGAACTATGGCGAGAAAGGTCTCCTGGGTTAGTTCTTCGGCTTCATCCGGATCGGTCACACGGCGCCGAAAGAATTCAAACAGCGGCTGTTTGTAACGCAAGAACAACTCACCGAACGCGTCCCCTGATCCCCGCGAGAACGCGACCATCAATTGCTCGTCGCTTTCGGCAGATCGAGACTTCTCCGCGTCGGAATCCGGTGGCGCAGCTTTCATGGCGCTTGGCTTTGTCGTCTCCGGTTCCAGAACGGGCCGGGGCAGTGCGTCGTGCTCGCGCCCGATTCCGTCCTTCATCCCTAGTAATGCCGCGAAAGGACGAAAAGTTCCCACAAACACGAACGTATTCGGCCTACTTCAGGAAAGACTTCTGAATGAAGAGCACCATGACGTGACGTAGAGCCGCAGCTTCGGGTCCTGCGAATGCCTCCCACCAGCCGTCAGTCGTGATTGGAGGCAAGAATCGCGCCCGAACCGACGATCAGGAGTCAGAGCGCATCGCACGAATGGCAAGCCAATTCAAGAACGCGATAACAATTGTGATTGCCAGGGCGACGAGTTCGGCCTTACTGATGCGGCTTACCAGGATCATCGCGAACGCGAACCCCAGAACCGCGAAGATCACACCTCCCGGCAGGCGGAAGCCTGCAGATCTCGGTAGTTTATTTCGCAGCACGGGAAGAGCGGCGCAAGATACTCCATAGACGACGAGGCGGGTGGTGGCCGACAGAACAGCGTTCCCGCGGAAAGTCCCGCTGAATGAAAGTATCCAAGCTACGGCGGCAAATGCAAGGACTGACGTATGAGGCGTCCGATAACGGGGATGGATGCGGGCAAACCAGCGCGGGAAATCTCGCTGCTCGGCAAGGGCAAAGGTGATCCGGGGAGTGGCAAGCATGGTCGCGGCAAAGTAGCCGACGCTTGAGAACAAGGCTCCTGCTGAGACGATCAAGGCCATGCTTCCGCCGCCCACAACGCGCGCTGCTGCCAACAATGGAGAATTCGTTTGCGCCGGACTCGCAAGCACACGCACCACCACCACCTGCAGGAGCGAGTAAGTGATGGTCGCGACGAGCATCGCGGTCATGATCGCTGCCGCCGTGTTATGGACTGGATCTACGACTTCTCCGGCCGGTATCAGGGCTGCTTCGAATCCGCTGTAGGCGAAGACGATCAGCACAACCGCGTCGATCCACGCGCGGATGGGGTGCTGTGCAGTTACCTCCATAGGCAGGCCCGCATGACGGTGGATGAACCAAAAGCCGCCGATCAGCAGAATCATCAGCGGAAGCAGCTTGGCGATCGTCAAAAGATTGCTGATCTGGGTTCCAATCCTGACGCCACGAACGTTTATGGCCGCCAGCGACCCGATCGGAATCGTCAAGATCAGGATGCGGTAGATGGGCTCGTTCGCTTGAGGCGCTTGAGGAAAGAACGGCAGCACGTAATCGAGAAAGACATTGGCGACTGCAGCGGCCGCACTCGCACGCGTCAGCCACAGGAGCCATCCCACTTGCAATCCCAGAAAGCGGCCGAAGGCGACCCTGGCATATAAATAGGGACCGCCTACTTGCTGAAAGCGCGACGCAACCTCGGCCATGCAGGCCGCAATGATACCCATACCCACGGCGGCTACAACATAGGCAATAGGGCTTGCAAATCCCAGGAGACCGGCAACCGTCGCGGGTATCTCGAAAACGCCGCCGCCGATCATAATGTTCACCATCAACGCCGCAAGGCTGAAGCGTCCGATGGCGCGCACCAGGTTGGCTTTGGGATCTGGCACTCAACGGTTGTAACACACTGCCCAAGTCCCGGGCGGGCTAATGACGACCGGCCTAACCCTCGTGAAGGTGAACTAGGATCAAGCGTCCATACAGATGACGTCCTAGCTCACTCCTCGCAACGCTGGCGACTTCCTCCCTCAGATCCTCGGCTCGTGTCGCGGGGCTGAGACGAAATTCCGGGGCCGGCCCTTCGATGCGCTATCCGCCTTCAGGGCAATTTCAGAGAGCACACCATCGCTAGGAATCGCGGGAAGCGCCATGTCCTCAAGTACTCCTGGGGGGCGTCGTTCTCTGGCCACGGCTCGGCGGCCGACAGCACGACCAGCCCGCAGTCAGAGAAAGCGTCAAAGTACTGGGCGAGAGGTCTATGCACATGAGTGGTGATGAAACTCGTCGGGCTCTCTGCTGAAATCCGGAACGGACCCTCTATCGGTATTTCTTTGCCATATTCAAACCAGTCCTGCTGCTCGTAATTCCAATAGCGAGGCCAGAAGCATGGATGCGTAATTGTCAATATGAATCGGCCGTCAGGCGCCAAGAGACGAACCACGGCGGCGAGGGTCGTCGGAAGGTCTAAGACGGTCATCAATACCATGTTGGTCACGATTGCGCTGAAGCGCTCTTGCGCATGACTCGCGAATACCTCGACGGAGCTGGCTGAAAATCGAAGATTGCCCTTGCACTGGCCGTGTTCCTTTGCGAGATGGATGCTCTCGGCACTGATGTCAATGCCCACGACGTTCTGAGAGATTTCGGCCAGGCGAGCGGTCAGCACGCCAACTCCGCAACCAACATCCAGCACGGCGGTGCGGTTGCAGCTTTGAATTAACCTCAGTATCGTTGGTTCGAGAACATGGGAATAGCTGACATCGCGACCCTCCGATATCTGATCCAGCCGGAGCTTTGCGATCTGATCCCACTCGCGTCGGATATCCGCCATTTGTTTGCCAATGACTGGTCTGAGGCGGTCGGAGGGAATCGTCATCTGCACCTATCGAGACGAGAGATGACAGAAACCAAGTCATCGGCGAGAGCAAATAGAGGGTCGTGGCCTACTGCAACTTCCTGAATTGTGTGCACTGCGCCGATTCTGCGGCCCATCGCCACCTGGGAGTCATGCCGCCCAACATTGATGATCGTGAACCGAGAGCTCGGAATGAAATCGAGCTCGGGGTAGACGTGAATTTCTGTGCCTAGCCTTCCCAACTCGGTGGACAAGGCAATCGCGTGGGGAAGGCACAGTATTAGTTCGCCCTTTCGAGCCTTTCGCCTAAGTAACTCGCGCATGTCATCATCATCCACCCAAGTCATGTCACGACTGAATACGGCAACCCTCTCTCCGCTTGATATCCACCGATACATGTAGTCTCGAATAGCTTTCTTTGTGTGGTAAGTTTTGGGTTTCAGCCTCGCGTATTCACGTAACCGAATCACTCCAAAGGTGACAATGAGACACGACGCAATTGCGCAGGCAACACCTTCGGCAAACGTAAAAGGTGTGTTCGCGGGCCACACAAACAGATACAGACTCACAAGCGAGGCTATTGAGCCGATCACCGCGATCAGTTCGACGACCAAGATGGATAACGTCATAGCCTCTTTGCTTTTTTAATAGGGTGCATCACCCTTCACTGTCGTACGGTGCATGTGACGCCGGAGCTCGGGAGGACAGCCATGGGCCAGGTGGATCGTGCAGCGGTTGTCCCAGAAAAGCAGGTCGTGATCCTGCCAGTGATGCCGGTACACAAATTGCGGCTGCGTGCTATGGGCGAAGAGCAATTCGAGCAATTCGCGACTCTCGGCGTCGGGAAGACCGACGATGCGGGAGGTGAATCCTTCGTTCACAAACAGCGCTTTTCGCCCGCTCTCCGGATGCGTGCGAACCACGGGATGCACGACCTCCGCGACCTCGTTTTTCTGCTTCTCGGTGAGTTTCGGACGGAATTTCGATCCGCTGAATTTGGCGTAGCTATGGCCGTATGAATGAACCGCCGATTTGCCGTCGATTCGCTGCTTGATCTCTGCGGGCAAGGCATCGTAGGCGTCCGCCATGTTGGCAAATGAAGTGTCCCCGCCTTCGCTGGGAATCTCCAGGGCGTAAAGCAGTGAACCAAGACTCGGCTCCGCCGTGTACGAGAGGTCCGAATGCCAGATGCGGCCCGCGTCGCCGAGACCGATCGGCTCGCCGTTTTCGACGACGTTCGAGACCCGAAGAATCTCCGGATGTCCCGGCAGCAGGAATTTGTCGAGCACGTGAATCATCAATGGCCCGAAGCGCCGGCTAAACGCGATATGTTGTTCCGGGGTGATATGTTGATCGCGAAAGACCAGCAGTCCGTTACTTTCAAGGAAGGCGCGGCGCACGGCAGCGAACGTTTGATCGTTGACGGGGCGCGAAAGATCGAGGTCAACGATTTCGGCGCCGACTGCCGCTCCCAGACGCCGGAATTGGAAAGGCGCATCTTCCTTCATGGGCGCAATTTTAGACTGCTGTGGAATGGCTTGCAATCGCTCATCGTGCGCTGGTGAGCCTGCAGCCCCTAGGGGGCTACACGCAGCCTACCGCACCGCCCACGCCAGGCCGTCCGGCTCCCGGCCGGCGTCGATGCGGCCGACCACTTCCAGAGTTTTCAGATCGATCACCGCGACGTAGTTGTCGGGGCTGCAAGCGACGTATGCGCGAGCGCCGTCAGGCTGCATCAAAATGCCGGCGGCGCCGTGTCCGAGCGGAATTCGCTTCACTTCCTTGCGGGACGCGGCGTCGAAGATCGCAAGGTCTGGTCCGCCAAGAGTTGAAACAAAGACCAGCCGGCCATCGAGCGTGAACTTCAGGCGATTTGCACCCTTGACGTTGGCGTCGAGCGTGTCCACAACCTTCTTCGCGGAGACGTCGATGATCGAGATGGTGCCGTCGCCCGCGTTGCCGGTCCAAAGCTCTTTGCCGTCGGGCGAAACATCGAAGCCTTCGGAGCCCCGGCCGACCGGCACCACCGTTTCATTCCAATCCTGAGGATGCGGTGGCATCGGGGGACCGCCCCGGGGTGGCGGAGGTCCTCCTGCGCCGGGTGGCGGAGCACCGGGTGGGGGACCGAATCCGCCCGCGGGCGTCGTGGATTTCTCGATGATGCTGATCGTGCCCGAACTCACGTTGGAGGTGAAAATACGATCGAGGTCCGGCGATACCAGAACCATGTGAGTGCGATTCTGGCCCGTGCCGAGTATCCAATCCACCTTCTCCGTGGCGGGATCGTAGCGGCCGATCACTTTGTTCGTCTCGGCGGTGAAGTAGAGCTTGCCGCCGGCGAACCAGAGCCCGTGGGGTCCGTGCAAGGGGCTCAGGTCGATGGTCCGCACCGGCCGCGCCGCTGCGGCGTCGACAACCGAGACGGTGTGGTACGCGCCGAAACCGTAGTTCGAAATGTAAGCGAATTTCCCGTCCGGCGACGCCACCACTTCGTGCGGATCGGGTCCGGAAGGCACGCGCTCGACCACTTTCAGAGTCGCGGGATCGACGATGGCAAGCGTGGTGTCGCGCTTGGCGAGGACCAGCAATGCGGGTGACGGGACTGTCTGGGCCTGCAGGACGCCGGCCGCACAACCGAACAGCGCCATAACCAACCATGCCATTTTCATCCACCGTCCGCATCTCATGAGACTCCTCCGTACTGCTAGCGGCGAGATTCTTCCGAGGACCGAAGAAAGAACCTCAACGCAGAGTTCACAAAGGTCTAGCGGAAGTCACAGAGGAGACGCTCGCGAGTTCGTGGTCACATGAAGGAGCGCGAGAAATGCGGCCGCGGATCAGGATTCGCCTCTCTTCTCCGTGGCCTCTGTAAGTCCTCCGTGACCTCTGTGTTGAGTTTTTATTTTGGTTTCGGCCACTTGGGCCGCGCTGCACTACTAACCTCAACTTCTTCGCGGCGCGCGACTGTTTTTCTTGCTCGTCACTCGCCACTCGTCACTTGTCACGCGCACCGGCCGATCACGTTTTGAGCACGCCGATGTAGGGCAACTCGCGGTACCTCTGGGCGAAATCCAGACCGTAGCCGACCACGAAGGCGTCGGGGATGGAAAATCCGACGTAGTCCGCCTGCACGGGCCGGATGCGCCGCGACGGCTTATCGAGCAGGGTCACGGTCTGAAGGCTGGCGGGCTTGCGATTGCGCAGCGCGGTCGTTAAGTAATGAAATGTGACGCCGGTGTCAAGGATGTCCTCCACGACCAGCACGTCCAGGCCCTCAATGCTCTGATCGAGGTCCTTGGTCACCCGCACCTCTCCCGACGTTTGCGACCCGCTTCCGTATGTGGCGACGCCGAGGAAATCGAGGGTGAGGTCGGGATGGTCCATCGCCCGGAGAAGGTCAGCCAGGAAGACGAAGGCGCCTTTCAGAACGCCGACCAGGCGCAAGGAACGATGCCGGTAATCGCGGCTGATTTCGGCGCCGAGCTCGCGAACGCGCGCGGCGATGCGGTCCGCCGAGATCAGCACCTCGACCTCGGGTGTGCGATTCTCCTGCCGCGGCGCGGCGCTCGTGTTGCTCATAGCCGCCAAGATTATCATTCAGGCCGGTCGAAGAGAAAAGGAATTTTCACGAGAACCTCATGCCGTCGCGGCGCCTTGAGGAGCGTGTTGAAAAAAACTAACCTGCCATTCCGAACCCTGAAATACGAGTGATGAGTGACAAGCGCGACTTCGGTTCTTGTCACTTGCCACTTGTCACTCGTTGTCACTCGTCACTTGCCGATGGCTACCTTCTCGGTTCATACCGCATCGCCACCGCCCCCGAGCCAAACTCCCGCCGGCTCACGAGCTTCAAGTCCAGAGGCTCCGATAGGCCCGCGAACAACGTGGGCCCGTGGCCCACTAGCCTGGGATGCACCACGAACTCGTACTCGTCGATCAGTCCCAGCTCCGCCAAGGCCAGCGGAAGCGTCACGCCTCCCGTGAACAGTCCCTTACCCGACTCCCGCTTGAGCTGCTGAACGGCCTTTCCCAGGTCCCCGCGCACGAGTTCCGCGTTCCAATCGACCCGGTCCAGAGTGCTCGACACCACGTACTTCTTTGCCGCGTCGATCGTCTGGGCGAAGGGAAGCATCCAATCGTCCATCCAATCAGGCCTCGCCCCCGTCCGCGCCGGCGTCCGCCAGGCTGCCTCCATCATCTCGTAGGTCACTCGGCCGAAGAGGAGGGCGTCGGCCTGCTCGATGTTCTCGGCCGCGTGACGATGCACGTCTTCGTCCGGCATCACTGCACGGTGATCGCAGCACCCGTCCAATGTGACGTTGATGGAATACCGAAGGGGTCGCATTGCGTAAGGGTACCGCCGATGGGGTGGACGAGCAACTATGCCCTTCACCTGCTAGTGTAGTGTCCGAGAAATAGCTGGGCACAAGGTTGAACGATCAATTCGGCTCAATCCGATGCAAGAAAGCACAGCAAGATCCATATCGAGTGCCCAGTTAAATCTCGGACACTACCCTTCACCGCTCCGAAGTTGCCTCAACGTGGATGCGGAAGCGAATTTTCGCACTAGCGTCGCGCAGGGCGTCAACAGGAGGCTGCAATAAGCCGCGTCAGAGAAAACGCGCACGCGGTGGTAGGCGCTGGCCGGCTGGCGCACATTCAAGGTGTGCGATTCACGTGACTCGAGCGCCCACGGAATCGCAGACCGTCGCTCTGAGCCATCCACCCCGCCTACCGGACATTGACCAACATCTCAATTCCTCCGAGCCCGCGAACTCGATTTCCGCCACAGGCTGCTGGCCCTCAGTCTAAAATGTTCGGCTAACAAGAAACGCATTTCAAATGATGGGAGGAAAACAATGCTCGGAGATAAGCTCGGAGAGGAGTTCGGACAGGTTACCGCGCGCCGGGTGCTTCCGGCGTCGGGCGCAGGTCCGATGGTGGAGACCTCATTTCAAGCGGAGGGCTCGATTCTCGGAGTTGCGCATAGGACCCTTGGCACCTATTCATCCGTGATGCGGCCGGACGGCAGCCTGTTTGGGAGCGGTCAAGGCATCGTCACGAGCGCGCAAGGCGGCGGCGCATCCTGGGTCGGCCAGGGGGTGGGTACGCTCAGAAAAGATGGTTCGGTAAGCTATCGCGGAGCGATCTTTTACCAGACGCCATCACCGCAATGGGCACGGCTCAACAATGTGGCGGCAGTGTTCGAATATGAAGTCGATCCCCAGGGGAACACGAAGGCGGGAATCTGGGAATGGAAGTAGCGGCGGGCATCGGAGCAGGCTCGTGCCGCCACTTCTGTGACACAAGAACACTGAGGGGCCTGATCGTATCCGATATGATGGCAGGCATCCCCGCATATGTGCGGTTCTCCCCTTGAGAGAGGGTGCCCCTTATTCCGTTGGAGGTTTGAGCGACGGTTCTCGGACCCGGTTCGATTAGAATCGGGCTGGGAAAATCTCAAACAAGGAGAACCGTCGTGGAGAAAAAGTACCAGATCGCGGAGAAAAATGATAGTCGGAGTCTGGCTGAGGTTTTGGTCAAGAACGGACAGAGCTTGCTGCCCATGGTGGAGCTGA
>JASHPE010000066.1 GCA_030038235.1 Terriglobia bacterium | reverse complement strand
AGCCTTTAGTCACTTCGGAAGCGCACAGCCGGTAGCACAGCCACTCTTGGCTGTGCTGAGGAAGCCTTTAATCACTTCGCAAGCGCACAGCCGGTAGCACAGCCACTCTTGGCTGTGCTGAGGAAGCCTTTAATCACTTTGGAAGCGCACAGCCGGTAGCACAGCCACTCTTGGCTGTGCTGAGGAAGCCTTTAATCACTTTGGAAGCGCACAGCCGGTAGCACAGCCACTCTTGGCTGTGCTGAGGAAGCCTTAATCACTTCGGAAGCGCACAGCCAGGAGTGGCTGTGCTACCGGCGTCGGCTTGTGGTACAAGATTGTCAGTGGCTTTTTATCGACGTAATCTGCCGCACTGGCAGCCGGAAAGCAAAACCATCTTCCTGACCTGGAGGCTCTATGGATCACTGCCTGCTGGGGTCGTCAGGAGCATTCTTTCAAAGCACAGAAGTAAACGCACAACTATGAGCGGCCGTGGCAGTAGCGTAAACGTGGGCGCAGCCAAGAGTGGCTGCGTCACCGGCTTGAACGACGGCGCAGCCAGGAGTGGCTGCGTTACCGGCTTGAACGACGGCACAGCCAAGAGTGGCTGTGCTACCGATGCTGGCAAGGAGTTTGTGGAGTTGGATCACTGGTTGGACTCTGCCGAGGCCGGGCCGCGCTGGTTGTCACACCCGCAGATTGCCGCTCTGGTTGAGCGCGCCATCTTTCATGGCGCCGAGCTCGGACATTACGCGCTGCTTGCCTACGTCATCATGCCCAATCACGTCCACGTCCTGCTTGAGCCCGGCATCCCGCTGCCTCGGCTTACGAACGGCCTCAAAGGCGTATCGTCACGTGATGCCAATGCCAGGCTCGGGCGCGTTGGAATGCCGTTTTGGCAGGATGAATCTTTCGACCACTGGGTGAGAAGCGCGGCCGAAGGCGAGCGAATCCGGCAATACATCGAGTGGAATCCAGTGAAGGCGGGTTTGACCTCAAGGCCGGACGATTGGAGATGGTCGAGCGCATGCCCCGAGGTCGCCGAAAGGATCTTGAAGCTTGCGCGGGCACAACAAGCTGCGGTGTGAGACGCGGTCGCAACGCTGCTAGCGCAGCCACTCCTGGCTGTCACTTAGGGCCTTCGGCCCGCGAAAGCTCATGAAAAACGCACCCGCGGCTTTAAGTCCAATCTTTCGCTCGGTGAGGTTTTTCGACCCTGTGCATGAGGGCGGTGGTCACGGGCCAGGGGTTGGGGGTTGGGGATTAGGGTGGGGTTAGGAGTCAGGGACTAGCCGTCAGCCTTTCTAGCCTTTCAATTCCTGATTCTTGATCCTTGATTCCTGATAACCGATTCATGATTCCCGGCTTTAGCCGCCAGCCTCATTCCCTGTCCCCTGACCCCTGTCCCCTGACCCCCAAGCCCCTAGCCCCTCGCTTTTCGAATCTCCTCGATCAGCGGCGGGACGATCTCAAACAAATCGCCAACCACGCCGTAGGTGGCGACCTCGAAAATGGGCGCTTCGCGGTCTTTGTTGATCGCCAGAACGTTGCGCGAGCCTTTCATTCCCACCTGATGCTGGATGGCGCCGGAGATGCCGAGCGCCACGTAGAGTTTGGGCGCCACGGTCTGGCCCGAGCTGCCGATCTGGCGGTCCATCGGCAGCCAGCCGCCATCGCAGATCGGACGCGAGGCGCCGATTTCGCCGCCCAGCGCGTCGGCGAGTTTGCGCGCAAGATCGATATTCTCCGGCGCTTTGATTCCGCGTCCGACTGCCACGATAATCTCCGCCTGGGTCAGATCGACCGCCTGCTTGGCTTCGCGGAAGCGTTCGCCAGGCTTGGAGCGCACTTGCTCGGCGGAGATCTCCGCGGTTACGGTGCTGACCGGGGCCGCTGTTGCGCCGCGTAGGGCCGCGTCTTCGCGGAACGATCCGGCCTGGAATGAGACCAGGTAAGGCGCCGCGCCCGTGAATTCGACGTCGGCGTTGAACTTGCCCTGGAACACCTGCCGCACAAACACCAGCCGGCCATCCTGCTTGCGATAGCCCAGGCAATCGGAGATAAATCCGGCACCGAGCGCCGCCGCCAGCTTCGGTGCGAAGTCGCGCACCTGATAGGTATGGCTGAAGACCATGTATTGCGGCTGGCGCGAGCGGATGAGGCCCGCAAGCGCCGCCGCGTAACCGTCCGGGGTGTATTCGGCGAGCGCCGGAGACTCCACGGCCACCACGCCGGCCGCCTCGACCGCGGCTAATTCCGGCGCCAGCGCTGATGATCCGGCGCCGAGCACCGTTAGCGTCACGGCGCCGCCCGTGTCTGCGGCGATCTTCTGCCCGGCCGCGACCGCTTCCCACGTGGGACGAGTGATCCTGCCGGATTGTTGTTCCGCGAATACGAGAATCTCGTTGCTCATGATGTAGTCCGATCTAAGTTGTCAGTCGTCAGTTTGTCAGTTTGTCGGTATTTCAGTTGAGCGTTGATGAATACTCGCCCCTCGGAGCAGATCGTAGTTCGTCGATCGTAGATCGTGACCCGAACCATCAATTCGTTGCGAGAACGCCATCAGTATTCGCGCGTCGTTGTGATCCCCGGCTGGGGCACCGGATATCTGCCGTTGGCGTCAGGGGGCAGCGGAGACGGAGAATCCATGGTCAGCTTGTCCACGTCCGGCGCCATTTCGAAATCGCAATTGAGCATTTGATCGAAGGTGATTTCACGACCGGTATTGGCGGCCATGCGGCCCATGCTCGACGTGAGACTGGCCTGCACCCCGCGCGGCACTTCGTTGTAGGGCTTGTCGTCGCGAATGGCATCCATCAAGTCGTTCCACTCGTTCTGATAAGGATCGCGCTCGTCGTGAGGGACCTTCGACTCCCAAATCATGTCCGCGGCGGCCGGCGTCTGACTGTGATACGTGCTGGACGGTGGTCCGCAATCGCCGCTCTTGGACGCGATTCCCATGCCCTTGGTGCCGTGCAAGTAGCTGGAATAGATCTCCTGGGCTCCGTCCATGCAGCGCCCGTCCATGTAGAACTTGGTGCCGTCGGAATAGGTGTATTCAACCGAATAGGTGTCGAAGTTCTGGTCCACGTAGGCTACGCCTTCGGGACTGACCTTGTAATGACGCCCGCCCAGCGCCTGCGCCTTGACCGGCCAGTCGTTCTTCATCCACGCGAGATGATCGATGATGTGAATGTAGAAGTCGTTGTAGCAGCCCCCGCTGGCCCAGATGAAACTGTGGAAGCGCTTGATCTGGTAGAGCAGATCGGTGATGTCAGCGGGCTTCGGGAGCGAGAGGAAATATCCGCCGGGGCCGCTCATCCGGTAACCGCGTTGCAGGATGATGTCGCCGATCTCGCCGTTGTGGACGCGATCGGCCAATTCCTGGAGCGCGCGGCTGTGGCGCGACATCAATCCCACGCCGACCTTCAGGTTCTTGTCGGAGGCGTCCTGCGCGAGCTTCAACATGCGCTTGCTGGTGGGTCCGTCAACCGTGACCGGCTTCTCCATGAAAACGTTCAGGCCCTTCTCGATGGCGTAGGTGAAATGCACCCAGCGGAAGGCAGGCGGCGTGGTGAAGATAGCGATGTCGCCCGGCTTCAGGCAATCCATCGCTTTGCGGTTGGCGTCAAAGCCGAGGAACTGGCGGTCCGGCGGGACGTCCATCTGGCTGGCGTACCGCGACTGCAGACGATTCAGACTCGACTGAAGCCGGTCGGGGAACAGGTCCGCCATGGCGACCAGCTTGATCGGACCGCGCTTGACGGAGAGCGCGTTCGCCGCCGCGCCCGTGCCGCGTCCGCCGCAACCGATGAGAACGATCTGGATCAGGTCGCTGCCGGCGGCGTGGACGTAAGGAATGGCAACGTTGGCCAGAGCCGAAGCCGCCGCTACCTTGCCAGTTGTTTTGATGAATTCACGACGGCTGGTCGAACCTTGAATGGAAGATTTCATACAGCACCTCCGAAACGCGTTGGCTGTCTAGTGCAAACGGGTGATACCCGGAAGTCCGTCAAAGCCGGAATCAAAACTCAGTATGCGCTCGATTCCATTCTGCTCCATGATGGCAACATGGATAGCGTCCCGGGCCGATAGCCGCTGATGTCCGAACACAATCTCTTTGGCACGCTCTGCTGCGCCCCGATCCACGGGCAGCACCTCATCGACGATTTTGAATAAGGCATCGAACGCCGGCTGAATGGTGTCCCGACGGTCAATGGACACATAACGGTGCAGGATCTCCTGCAGCACCTCTGCGTCCGTAACCACGCGCTGTCGCTCGCTGACCAGCGTCTCCAGGAGCCGTCGTGCGTCACTCTTGTGGGGATGCGGTCCACCCACGAGATACATCGGGACATTGGAATCGACCAGGATCACGAATGGTCACCCGAAGGACCTGTCCGACAGGGATCCACGCTCGATCTCGGCAAGCATGACGTCGATGTCGGGCGACAGTGGGCCGTTGTGAGCTGCGGCGGCACGAATGGCCGCCAGCTTTTTGGCAACGTCGCCGACGGGCTCGCGCCGACGCGCCGCGTCCAGCGCCTGGCGAACCCACTCGGCCAGCGACATGTGGCGCGAGCGGGCCATACGTTGGAATTCCCGATATTCGGAGTCCTGCAGGATAACCTGGAGTCGCTTAGCCATGTTATGAGTCTAGTTGACTCAAAGTCATGAGTCAATGCAGCCTCAACGGTCCGCTAATCAGCGCTTCCCGCTCAGAGGACTCTCGCTTCATTCTTGAGCTTATCCACCAGCTTGCCCGCAATTTCCTTATTGCTACCCTCAAAGAATTCCGTTCTCGACCGCTTCTCTGGCACATAGACCCGCGTGATCTTCTGCCGCGGAGCGAGATCGGCGGCGGAGAGTCCAAGATCGGCGACGCTTAGCTTTTTGAGCGGCTTGTTCTTGGCGGCCATGATGCCCTTCAGCGTAGCGTAGCGCGGCTTATTGATGCCGGACTGAATGGTGAGCAGCGCGGGCAGCGGCATCTCGATGAGTTGGAAGAAGCCGGCTTCGAGTTCGCGCTTCACTTTGATCGCGCCGCCCTGGACCTCGATCGCCATGATAATCGTGGAGTGCGGCAAGCCCATCAGTTCGGCGAGGATCACACCGGTCTGGGCCGCGCCGAAATCGTCGGACTGCAATCCAGTCACGATCAGGTCAGGCTTCTCGGGTTCGAGTGCTTTCGCCATGGCTCGCGCCATGCCGAAGGAGTCGAGTCCGGCAAAGGCGGGATCGTCGAGATGCAGCGCGCGGTCGGCGCCCTTGGCCAGAGCCTCTTTGATGGCTTGCTGCGCGCGCGCGGGTCCCAGCGAGCACACCACCACTTCCCCGCCCTGCGATTCCTTCAGGCGCAGCGCCTCTTCGAGCGCATAAATGTCAGGCTCGTTGAGTTCGAAACTGATGTCGGTTTCCTGGATCCACGTCCCGGCGGAGTTCAATCGCAGAAGCGAATCGCGGGCCGGTACTTGCTTAAGGCAAACGACAATCTTCATAAGTCAGTCGGCAGTCGGCGGGAGGCAGTCGGCGGTGAGCAGTTGGCAGTAAGCAGCCGGCAGAGTCGCAACCTGGAACGGTTCGCGATGATCGGCCAGTCTTAACCCTCAGCCGGCGACTGCCGACTGCTGACAGCTTACTGCCGACTCTCACTTCGGGGCAAATCGTTCGGGGTGAGCGATCATGGCGCTCAGCATCCTTCCAACTTCGCCGTAAGCTTCGCTTAACCGCTTGTGGTTCTCCTCTGAAAGATACCCGCAATCGCGGGCGAAATCCAACCAAACGCCTGTCTCGGCCGCTTCGGCATCGGAGTCAGCCATTTTGCTGGCGAACATATTTGGATACTGGCGCTTCCGGTAGCCCTCGGCAAGATTCGCTGCAACCCTGCGTGAAGAACGGCGAATCTGGCTCGTAAGCGAGAACCGTTCGTCCTGGGGAAACGTCTTCGTGAGCTTGAATATTTCCATCGCAAGTCTGTGGGCCATCTCGTAAGCGTGCAGATCCTTGACGCCCCGCGCCGGCATTACTGCTACCGCCGATTGCCTATCGTCCACCGCCGTGCTCCTACTGGCGACTGCCAACCGCTTACTGCCGACTACTCCACGTACCGCTTGAACAACAACGCCGCATTCGTGCCACCGAATCCGAACGAATTCGACAGCGCATACTCAAACGGCGCCTGCCGCGCCTGATTCGGCACGTAGTCGAGATCGCAATCCGGGTCGGGATTCTCGAGGTTGATCGTAGGCGGCACCCGCTGCTCGCGCAGGGCCAGCGCGGTGAATCCAGCTTCGAGGCCGCCGGCGCCGCCCAGCAGGTGCCCGGTCATCGACTTGGTCGAGCTGACCGGGAATTTATAGGCGCGTTCGCCGAAGACCTTCTTGATGGCGAGTGTTTCCAGCCGATCGTTATAGGGTGTGGACGTGCCGTGAGCGTTGATGTAGCCCACCTGCTCGGGCTGGATTCCGGCGTCGCAGACGGCGTTCTGCATCGATCGCGCTCCGCCGCTCGCCGTCTCGTCGGGCGCGGTGATGTGATAGGCGTCGCCGGACATACCATAGCCCACCACTTCCGCGACGATCGGGGCGCCGCGTTTCAGCGCCAGACCCAGTTCCTCCAGGATAAGGATTCCCGAGCCTTCGCCGACCACGAAACCGTCGCGCTCGCGATCGAAGGGCCGGCTGGCCTTCTCGGGCTGATCGTTCCGAGTGGAGAGCGCGCGCATGGATCCGAATCCGCCGATTCCCATGGGCGTGATTGCGGCTTCCGCGCCGCCCGAGATCATCACGTCGGCATCGCCGCGCTGGATCAGCCGGAACGACTCTCCCACAGCATGGGCGCTCGCCGAGCAGGCCGTGGCGGTGGCCGAGTTCGGACCCCGGGCGCCCCAGCGTATCGATACGAATCCTGAAGCCAGATTGACGATGGTCGCGGGAATGAAGAACGGCGAGATGTGGCGTGGCCCTCGTTCCATCAGGGCGGTATGCTCGCGCTCGATCACGTCGAAGCCGCCGATACCCGAACCGATGAAGACGCCGGTCCGGTTCGCGATTTCAGGCGTGATGGCGAGGCCCGAGGCCTTCATGGCAAATTCCGCGGCCGCCAGCGCCAACTGGATGAATCGGCCCATCTTCTTCAGTTCTTTTTTCTCTACGAACTGAAAGGGATCGAAATTCTTCACCTCGGCGGCGATGGTGGTGGAAAAGCCGGTGGTGTCAAAGTGGGTGATCGCAGCCACACCGCTGCACCCGGCCAGGAGGTTCTTCCAGGTCTCTTCGGTGCCGATACCTACCGGACTGACCAGGCCGACGCCGGTCACGACAACTCTTCGAGCCAATGCCTCCTCCTTACGTTCCGGCGGCGCCGCTCATTCCTTGGGCGGCTTGGCATGGGCCGTGATGTAGTCCACGGAGTCTTTCACGGTCTGGATCTTTTCAGCGTCTTCGTCGGGGATTTCGATTTCAAAGGCTTCCTCGAAGGTCATCACCAGCTCGACGATGTCGAGCGAGTCGGCTCCAAGGTCGTCAATGAAATGCGCGGTGGGCGTAACCTCTGATTCTTCGACTCCGAGCTGTTCCACAATGATCTGCTTTACCTTTTCCTCAATGGAAGGCATCAGGGCCTCCTCCAGTCGCGTTTGAGATGAACTCGTTGGGTTTTCAGTTGTCAGTGGTCAGTCGCCCTCTCTCGTCGATTGCGACAGGCCTGCAAGGCCGTCGTTCATACAGCGTCTCTACCGAGTCACGAGAATAGTTCTAACGATCAAGGGCAACTGACAACTCTTTTCACGCCATAAACATCCCACCGTTCACATTCAACACGTGTCCGGTGATATAGGCGGCGTCATCCGACGCCAGAAACTTCACAGCCAGTGCAATCTCGCGATCCGTTCCCATGCGGCCGAGCGGCACGAAGTTCAGCAGCTTCTGCCGGACCTCGGCGGGCAGCGCCTGCGTCATGGCGGTATCCACGAATCCCGGCGCTACCGCGTTCACGGTGATGCTGCGGCTGGCCACCTCGGCGGCCACGGCCTTGGTCAATCCGATCAGACCAGCCTTGGAAGCGACGTAATTCGCCTGGCCTGCGTTACCCGTCTGCCCCACCACCGAACTTATATTGATGATCCGGCCCGTCCGGCGGCGCACCATGCCGGGCAAAACCAGCCGGATACAATGATAAGCGCCTTCGAGGTTCGTGCGCAGAACTTCTTCCCAGTCCGCGGGCTTCATGCGCAGCAGCAGATTGTCCCGCGTAATCCCGGCGTTGTTCACCAGGATGTCGATCTGCTGCCATTCTCCCAAAACCTTGCCGACGGCTTCCTTGACGGAGTCGCCGTTGGCGACATCCAAAGAGACGGGCAAAGCCTTGCGCCCCAGAGCCTCGACCTCCCTAGCGACTCCCGCCAGTTTCTCAAGATTACGCGCGCCCAGAGCAACATTGGCGCCCGCCTCCGCCAGCACCAAGGCGCAGGCGCGTCCGATTCCTTGCGAAGCCCCGGTGATCAGCGCAATCCGGCCGTCGAGACTCACTGCGGCCGCTCCGGAAAACGCTCCGATCGTTTGTTTTGCGCAAAATCGTCCGGCTTAACGATCATTTCGTTCTCGGGCCGTGCTCCGACGTAAGTCGAGCGGTTGAATCGTCCCTAACGGATTCTGTCTCCCCGGGGTGAGAACATTCGGGGAATGTCGATTAAATTTCATGCTATCGGCGCGGTTCGGGCGTTGTCAAGGCACGCGCGCTATCGGGCCTGGTGCTTACCCGCAACCGTGCTAGAATCACAACGTACGGGGCCCGCGTCACCTGAGGAGGTGAGCATGTCGCAAAACCTGATCAAGAATTGGCTGCTGGTCCTGGCCGCCGTCCTTCAGGCGGCCTTTGCCGTCGTAAATCTCCTCATGCGCGATCCGGACGGCATCGCTTTGCGCGGGCTCGTCACGGAAAACACGGCCGCCCTTCAGGCTCAACTGGCGTTAGCCGCAGGGTTTTGCACGATTGCTGCGGGCCTTTGGCGTTCGCGCAACCTGAAGTCCCGGCTTCTGGTGCTCAATGGACTCGCGCTTTGCGCCTATGGGCTCGTGCCCGCGATCTGGTCAGACCGCCCGCTCTCCTTCCGTCCCTGGTTCGCGCTTTTGCTGGTGGTCATGGCCACCAGCGTCGGATTGCTCGCGATTGCCGGCGCGCGAAATCTCCGCAATCACGTGGTCGATGCATGGCTCCTTGGTCTAGCCGGGGCCATCGCGGTTGGATTCGCCGCCACCTTCCTTGCCCTCGATTTTCGCTGGATCAAAGTGGAGCAGCCCGGATCGTTCTTTCTCTTGCTGGCCTGCTTCTTCGCGTCCAGCTCAGTCTGCATGCTTGGACTGGCCCTGCTTTTCGATGGGCAGCGGCCTGGAATCCAAGGCACGCCGGGCAGCACCTTACGCACGGCCTGATCGGACACCCATCAGCCACGCCGTCGGCTTGAAGATTCATGTTGACAGGGCCCACAAGCGGGTGTAAATACTAAACCATATGGTTAAGTGTTCTCACTCAGTCCTGGACGCGACTTTTGGGGCCCTGGCCGATTCCACCCGCCGCGGTATTCTGGCCCGCCTCGCGCAGGGCGAGGCTTCCGTAAGCGATCTGGCGGCTCCCTACGACATATCGCTCCCCGCGATCTCGAAGCATCTGCGCGTTCTCGAGCGCGCTCAACTGCTGAAGCGCCGCAAGGACGGCCGCGTCTATCGCTGCCGCCTGCGGGCCGACCCCATGAAAGACGCGGAACAGTGGATCGCCACTTACAGGCAGTTCTGGGAAGATCAATTCGACGCGCTCGGACGCTATCTCGACGAAACTCAGCCCAAGGAGGACATCTCATGCCCGATACCGGTACCCGTTCGGCAGCAGCATCGCAGCCCAAGCTCGAAATCCGGCGCACCTTCGCAGCGCCTCGTGAGAAGGTCTACGAAGCGTGGGCGCGCCGCGAAAAGCTAGAACAATGGATGTGCCGCGACGTCCCCTCACACCGCGTCACCTATCTCGATTTCAATCTCCGAACCGGAGGCGCTTACACGATGCAGGTGAACGACAGCGCCACAGGTGACGAATACCTCGGTTACGGCGTCTATCGTGAGGTGACACCGCCGAGCAAGCTCGTCTTCACGTGGGCCTGGAAGAAAAGACAGGCCGACGGCACTCACGCGGACACCGATCCCGAAACCCAGGTGACCGTGGAGTTCCGGGATCGGGGTAGCTCAACCGAAGTGACCTTGACGCACGAATTCCTGCCCACCAAGGAATCCTGGAACGCACACAAGAAGGGGTGGGAAGGCTGTCTCGACGCGTTGGAAGCTGCGCTGTAGCGGCGGGCTTGCACGCCATTGAAGGCCGTGTGAGGCCGCCGTACGCCAATCTTCGAATCGAAGGGGGATACTATGCCACAAGCCGCGCCCGAACCGGTGACCTCATTGCAAGTCCGCCGCACCTTTTCCCAGCCGCGCCCGGTGGTATTTGACGCCTGGACCAAGCGCGAAAAGCTGGAGAAGTGGATGAGCGGCGCTCCCCGGCTGGCCACGAAGTACATCGAATTCGACATGCGAGTGGGCGGCACCAATCGCATGGAAATCCGTATGCCCGACGGCAGCGTCTATTTGCAGCGCGTCACTTTCGAAGAGATCGTGCCGCCGGAGAAACTCGTCTTTAGCTGGTGCTTCGACCATGTGCCGCCGTCCGGCATCACGGATGAGTCCATGGAGGACACACGCGTCACGGTGCTGTTCCACAAGCGCGGCGACTCGACCGAGGTCGTCCTGACGCACGAGCGGTTCCCGAGCACACAAATCCGCGACCGGCACGAACAAGGCTGGATCGGCTGCCTGGCCGAGCTCGAGAACGTGCTGGCCTCGTCCTGAAGGCGGGTGCCGCTGCTCCCGCGCTCAGGACATGTTCACGTCCACGCTCCCGTGCGACCCCGTCAGCTCGTTCTTCTCTGCGTCCCAGAAGACGCGCTGCTTCTGGCGATAGGAGATGTTCGCCATGTGGCAGGCGACGGCGGTGCCGCAGCCGAAATCCACGTTCTCGATCGGCTGCGTGCGGTTGCGCATCGCATCGAAGAAATTGTGCATGTGGTCGAGGGTCCCTTCGGCCGTCTGGCGGAAGTTCTTGGGCGGACTCGTCTGCGAGCGGCAGCCGCCATAGTCTGACGTCGGATCGTTCTT
>JASHPE010000065.1 GCA_030038235.1 Terriglobia bacterium | reverse complement strand
AGACTCGTAGCGCTTGGATTGCAGAGCGCGTTCCAGCCAGGGCAGCGAAAGGTCGTACTCGCCTGCCTCCAGCAGATAGGCCCCGATATCGTTGTAGGGATTGCCGAACTCAGGATCGATCTGGATCGCCTTCTTGCACTCGGCGATCGCCTCGTCGAACTTGCCCTGAAAGTGATAGGTCCAACCCAGAAAAGTGTACGCCTCGGCGGTGGGATGCAGGTCGAGCGAGCGTTTGTAAAGCTCGACGGCCATCTCAAAATCGCCGCCCATCTGATATTGATAGGCTTCTTTCAGCAAATCCCAAGCTGCCTGAACGCTCTCCCCTGTCATCGCGCTCCTCTAGTGTTACCCGTACGTTACACAGGCTCCGCAAGGCGTGTCAATCTTATCAACTCACGTAACATTTAGAGCTATACTCACGCGCTCGAGGCCGGGGCCGGCGCCAGCTCCGATTCCGCGACCGCCGCCGGCCGCATTCCGGCTTTCGCCAGCAGCCAGTAAATCACGAACCCGACCACGAACGAGAACAGCGGCGCGGGGCTGTCGCTGCTCGCAATTGCCGCCGGGATTCCCGGGATCTGCGGCAGAACTCCGACCGTGAAACCGAACGCCCAGGCGATGTATCCCGCCCAGTTGATCCCCTGACGAGGCCCTGCCCACTTGGCGCCCTCGAGCAGATACTCGGCCGCAATCGCGCCGCAGATCGGTCCGAAGGACGCGCCCACGATGGTGAAGAATCCGATCAGATTCTGCGCTGCGCCGGTCACCGCGAGCAGCATGCCGATGGTGACGGCGATTATCGTCGAGACGGCGCGCGGGATCGTGGGCAGCATGGTGCTGAAGCTGTTGGCGGCGATAAAGGTGCAGAAACACGTGGGAGCCACCGAAGCGGCCGCGAACAGGAAGAACACCGCTGAAGCGAGTGCGCCCACCTGCGAGACAGCCGCCGAGAAATCGAGATTGGCAGCCGTAAACGGCGCGGAGGTTAGGCCGATGTGGCCGGCGACGGCCAGCACCGGCAATCCCCCGGCCACGACGATCGCCAGCGCTATGCCGACCAAGCCTCCCAGCGTCACGTCGCGACGGTCGCGGTTATTGAGACCAAAATCGGCTCCGGCTGCGCCGGCGGTGGCGAAGAAGCCGATCACGATCGCCAGCATGGTCAGGAATCCACCCGCTTCATCGGGAGTTCCCGCGGGTTGATAACTGTGAAGACCGCCATAATTCGCGAAGAAGACGATCAGGATCATCGCCAGCGGAACCCAGTTCAGCACCTGCGCCACGCGAGCCACGTAGGCGATGCCTTTGATGGCAACGAAGGCCAGCAAATACGCCCAGATTACGGCAATCACAATAAACAGCACTCTCGACTGCGAGTGCAGGCCCCTCAGGATGTAATCGGTCGCGAAGTAGGTGGCGACGGCGAACCAGCCGATCTGCAACAGGCCCATCAGGAGACCTGGCATCAGGTATCCACCGGTGGCGCCGAACGCCGAGGTGCCGACAATGTAGAGCGGGCGGCCGGTCTGCATGCCGAGCATGGCGGGCGCATAGTAGTATAGGCCGAAGCAAAGCAGACCTGCGACCAGCAGTCCCAGCAGGCAGGTGACGAGCGACGCCTTGGTGAGCGTCTGCTGGGCGAGCGTGAGATAAAATGGGAACCACAAGAAGATTCCGAAATATGCTGGCGCAGTGTTCTTGTACCACGGTCTGCGTGCGCTGGCGGGGTTCGGAACCGACGCTTTCACGTACGACGGCAACAAGGTGGCCATTCAGGTCCCTCCGAGCGGGCAAGCATAGTCACTCGGCGAACGGAAAGCAAGCGTAATCATGCCCGGTTATCGGTTGTCCGTCGTCAGTTATTCGCAGCCGGCGATGCGTTGTTCGGAATTGTCGATTTTCGAGTTTCGCATTTGGGATTTCGCGTTTCGATTCTCCGTTCATCACTCATCGTTCGTCGGCGCTTCCTCGTTCTTCACAATCGCCTCATCGAACACGCTGTATCCCTCGTTGGGCGGGAAAATCCGCGACACTAGGTCCAACCGCAGCCGGAGCTGCGCCAGCGGCAGATGCTCGGGCCCCACGCGGATCTGGACGTCGTGCCAGAGGCCGTGCATATACTCGGCCACGGTCTCCACCAGCGAGGCGTCGCGGTAGGCGTCAAATTCCTGGCCGCGCCGCCGCCCGCTGCGGCTGAGCAAGCCCTGCTTGGCGCGGGCGGCCTCCTCGTCGATCTCGCCGGTGATTCCCTGTCGCAGTTCGTCCTCGAGCAGGCGCTGGAATTGTGAGATCTCCTCCGGCGCCATACGAGGACGCACCAGTTCCGCCACGCAAGCCAGCAGCTCGAAACCCGTGTCGTGCGCGTCCAGCTCGCGGCACGCCAGCACCACGCGGGTCACGCCGTCGAGATCCGCCCAGACCGACGTGTGGGTCTCGCCTTCAGGCTTGGAGAAGCTGACGTAGTCGCCTTCTTTCGTGCAGGCGATGTACGGCACGAGCAAGAGCCGCAGAGGCCCAATGCGATTCGCGATGGCGTCGGGCACAGCCTGTGCCGGCTCGCGGATCATATTCCGCTCCTCGGACGGGCTCAGCAGAATGGCGGAATGCATTTCCCACTGGTGCGCCAAACGCGAGATCGGCGAGCGCTCAACGCGCACATACTCAGGAACGGAAACCCACTGGACTGTGCTCGGCAATCTGAGTACCTCTATCTCCCGATAACTCCCTACGTGTCATTGTCGGAAAAATACCGGTCCGTGTCCAGCGACGGAGTCAATTAGTCGGAAGGAAGGAAGACGGAGCAAAGGCAAAGAAATGACAACTGCAAGCCACTCCCGCGAGGTAGTGGTGTCCACACCGCCACCGTCACGAGGCAGGATCCGGGAAGAACGCGCGGCGCGACGAAGAATGGACTACCATCTGCAGGCCACCGGTTGCCGAGAGTCGACGATTACCGCTGCGAAGACTCGGACGGCGAGATCACCGTCACCCGGTCTTGGACGTTGGCGAAGTCGGCTTGCGGCAGGATGCCACGGGTCACAAGCTCCTGCTTATCCTTGTAAGGACGGCCGTCGATCACCCGATCGGCCTCTGGCTCGCTCAGGCCCACCGAGCGCAGGTCGGCCCGGCTGGCCGAATTCAGATCCAATCTGCCGTCTTTATCTCGATCCCAACCTTCCTTGACACCCTGGGCCGTAATCTTGGCGTCGTGCTCGGCCTGGCGAGCGGACTCGGCGAGCTGCCGTTCTGCTATTCTGGCGTCCTCCTTGGCCTTCACGGTCGCGTCCGCCACCCGCTCGCGGGTCTCTTCGTCTTTCTGACTCTGGCTCTCGGCGCTGTGGCGCGAGTTACAGGCTGAAAGGCCCCACGCCAGCAGGACAGGAATCACGAGTGCAATTCCACTTCGCCAGTAGCGCTTCACAATCACCTCCATAGGGCAGCGATCCGCTTCGCCTATCAGTGTTTCAGCGGCGACGGAGGTTCGGTACCACCGCGCTTAGCGAACGCTTCCAAGGCTGCCCTCTCATCATCAAAAATCGCAAAAACCGAGTCGAGACGGAGTCTGCTGAGCGTCCGACGGACGCGCGGCCGCGGCGCGAAAAGGACGATCTTGCCGCCGGTCTCTGCGATCCAGTTGTAGGCCGCTGCCAGCGCGCCGAGGCCGTAGCTGTCGACGTCTGCAACTTCAGTCAGATTGATCGCAAGGCTCCTTGCGCCTTCGTCCAGCAGCTCCCGTACGCGGCTCCGGAACACTTGAGCCGCCGACTCCGCAGTCAGTAAACCGTCGACGTCGATAATCGAAACACCGCCTGCGCTCCGGTCGGAAACCGACGCGGGGACTGAAGACGACCGCGGAACGTGAGCACTGATGACGCCTGCGTTTGTACCCATAAAGCACGCCTCTGTCGTCTGCTCGTGCAGTTGATGTTCCACTCCCGGCGCGCCGACTAAACATAGTCTTCTCAACCTCGAGCCTAGCCCTCCTCGATGCGCGCCGGTAAAAGTTACTGCGCTGGGTCCGGTCCGTCGTCGCCGGATTCAACGAGGGCTGGAGGTCACTTGGTTCCCACTACTTTGCGCGGCCGGATCCGAGCTGGCAGGTTCGCTGGCTGGGCGGTGAATTACGGAGACCTTGACCCGGGTCACGCCTTTGTGTCTGAACCCTAAGATATCGGCCGCAGCGCGCGACACATCGATGAGGCGGGTTCGAACCCAGGGTCCGCGATCCGTCACCTTTAGAACCACTGATCGCCCGTTCTTCAGATTGGTCACCTTGACGCTAGTTCCGAGCGGCAGGGTTCGGTGCGCCGCCGTCAGTTCCCGTTCGTCGTACGGTGTTCCGCTGGCCGTCTTGCGCCCACGCAGAGCGCGGCCATACCAACTCGCGACGCCGAACTGGACGGTTCGGTGCGTTCTCGCTCGAGTCGTCACCGGGTGCGTTTCAGAACGATGCGAGCTTTGAGGGGAAGCCTCAAGGAGCATCGGGCAAAGAAGCAGCGCCATGGTGATTGCCGTCAGCCGTCTCATTAGAGTCTCCGGGATTGGCTAGCTTGCAATTCGCTGGCAAGTTCGAGGAACGGCACTGCGTATAGTCCGCCGACTACGGCGCTTTTCCTGTCGATCAGGGGAATTGACCCGAGGTTTTCGCAACCTTACGACGCCCGGCGAGGCTGGTACCAATTTTTGCGCGTCGTGCGATGAAGAAATAATTGGAGCCCCGGGTGTAAAAATTGACCGCTGGCCTGGGGCGAATCTTTCCGGGACAAATCAGCTAATCGCTTGAGCCTTCGCGTGTTCCTCTGCTGTAGGGGTTCGACCCCTACAGCCTTTGGTAGGGCTCGTGCCAGCAGTCATCGCGAGCCTAACAGCTCACAACTTAAGAAGCGACGACCGAAGGGGATTCTCAATGGGGGTGATCACGAAGGGGGTGATCAAAAAACCCAATGGAGGATCAACGCCTTATGACCAGTAGGACTCGTTACTTTCTACCGCTGATGCTCACCGCCTCCCTGATGATCTTGACCGGGGTGGGGACGGCGAGCGCCAGACCGGCCGCTCCGGGTGATAGCGACATCACTCGAGCTGAGGTCGGACAACTCGATCGATTTCTCGACACCCATCCGGACATAGCCCAGGCCATCGCGAAGAACCCATCGCTTATTGACAGTGATGCTTTTATCGCGAGCCAGCCCGCTCTTCGGGCTTTCCTTCAGGACCACCCCGAAATCCGGGCAGACCTGCGGACGGATCCACGGCTCATGCTGAGGGATCTCGTTCGTTTCGATACCACCACGGCTGGACGGCCTTTCGCTCGTGAAGCCCTGACCGTTACTCAGATCGAGGATCTGGGCAACTTCATGGACGCCCATCCCGAGATCGCCAGGCAGCTCCAGGCGAATCCGGCTCTGATCGACGATCCGAACTATCTGAAGGATCATCCCGAGCTCGTGACCTTCCTCCAGAACCATCCCGACCTTGCGCAGGACTGGAGGAGCCATCCTGAGCTTGCTATGAAGGACCTGGCCAGCACCATTCAAGCTCGCCAGAATATCTTCACCAAGACCCAGGTGGCGGACCTTGACAGCTTCATGGAGAACCATCCCGAGATCGCCAGGCAACTCGAGGCGAATCCGGCTCTGATCAACGACGCGAGCTATCTGAAGAATCACCCCGAGCTCGTGACCTTCCTCCAGAACCATCCCGAACTTGCGCAGGACTGGAGAAGCAATCCTGAGCTCACCATGAAGGACCTGGCCGATACCATTCAAGCTCGCCAGAGTATCTTCACCAAGACCCAGGTAGCGGACCTTGACAGCTTCATGGAGTCCCATCCCGAGATCGCCAAGCAGCTCGTGGCGAATCCGGCTCTGATCGACGATCCGAACTATCTGAAGGATCATCCCGAGCTCGTGACCTTCCTCCAGAACCATCCCGAACTTGCGCAGGATTGGAGAAGCAATCCTGAGCTCGCTATGAAGGAGCTTGCCGCCACCGTCACGCCAGCGCCGAAACCAACGCCGACCACACCAGCGGCAACAGCGGCAACGGCAACGGCGGCAACGGCAACGACGCAGTCCAGTGACACTGAGACCAGCTCGGCCGAGGTGAGGACGTTCAACTCCTTCCTCGACGAAAATCCTGCGATCAGCGAGGAGTTGAGGGCGCACCCGACTCTGATCAGCGAGCCGAGTTACCTGAGTGAGCATCCCGAACTCGAGGCGTTTCTGACAGCGCATCCTGCAGTCGCGGAGCAGCTCAAGCTGAACCCGACGCTGTTCATCAATGCGACGACGTCCGAAAGACGACCGGCGCCGGTGATCAGCACGGTCCGCAAGTAACGAGCTCCGGCTCGTGACGCCCGAACGGAAGGGGAGGCCGGTGGGCCTCCTCTTCCCGTTTTTGTCAGGCGAACGGCCGGAAGCAATCTCGAGGAGAACGCCATGAATAGAAAACCGCTTCTCACCGTGCTGCTGATCGCTGCGGCTGCGTTTGCCATAACCTCCCAGGATTCCTTCTCCAAGGACAAAACGTACTTCACCGAGACCGGGTTGCTGACCGAGATGCAAGCCGTACCTTGCGGCTCGCACGCCAAGGGCTTCACCGGAATCGGAGGGCTGCTGGCCACGGCCGGCCTGGAGGACGTGCACTCGCACGACAAGCTCTGCCAGGAATACGTTTTGCGGACAGACTATATGGAGTACCGCATCCGGCCCATCGACGAGAAGAATCCGGCGCTGCTGCCCGTCGGCGAGAAGAGTCAATTCCGAGTCGTCAAGGATCATATTCTGCTGACCGTACCCGATGGCGACGACAAGACCCGCGAATATCTCGTGGTCGGAATGAGGCCGCTCAAGGGCGACGCCGATTCCCAGCCGGTCGCGGCCCCCGGACCAGTTCAGCTTCAGCGCCGGCCCGCCGCAGACGATAACTCCAAGCCGGCGGATGATGCCCAGCTTCCGGACCCCGCGCCACCGCGAGCGAACTTGATCCAGTACAATCCGACCGTTCCTGGACGCGCGACTACAACCCTGGCAGCTTTGCCGGCGTCGAGCCAACCTGCACCACCGGCGCCCGTGGCGGCGCCGGTGAGCGCCGGCCAGGCCGACGCCGCCGCGCCCGCCCCGCATGCGGAGTCCGACGCCTCGGCGAATGACCCGCTCAGCGAAGCGCAGGTCATGGGCCTGGTCTCGGGCGGCGTGGCAAGTTCGCGAGTGGCCGCGCTCGTCGAGAAACGCGGAATTGCCTTCCGCCCCACGCCGGACTTCCTCGCCGATTTGAAAAGCGTCGGCGCCGGCGACGATCTGCTGAATGCCCTTGCGCAGGCCCGAAACGCAGTGCCCGCGCATGCCGCCGGAAGCCCCAACGCGGCGCAGCCTTACAGAGGCGGCAACCCGGTCCAGGTCCGGCAACTCCAGGCCGCCGAGCAGCAGGATCGCGCCGCGGAAATGGCACGGCCCGACGATCCCAACGTGCACCTCGAACTGGCGCAGGCGCTCGGCGACGAAGGCAAGTGGAGCGAAGCCGCAGCCCAGTACGCCGCGGTGATCAGCGGCGACCCCAACAACGCTGCGGCGCACAACGATCTTGCCCTGGCCCTCCGGAAATCCGGCGACATTGAGGGCGCGATTCGCGAGTACCGGCGCGCCCTGGCGATCGACCCGGGGCGGGCCGCGTTTCACGATAACCTGGGTGTGGCGCTCAGCCAGAAGGCCGATTCCGACGGCGCCATGGCCGAATTCCGCGTAGCCATCCGCGACGATCCGCATAGCGGCCAGGCGCACGGCAATCTGGGAACCATGCTGGAGGAACGCGGCGATCTGGACGGCGCCATTCGCGAGTACCGGCAGGCGCTTAGCCTGGGCGGCGTGGCGGACGCGCAATACAACCTGGCCACCGCCTTCGAGCGCAAGGGCGACCTCAACCGGGCGATTGCCGGATTCCGCCAGGCGTTGATCGCCAATCCCAACGACGCCAAGTGCCGGCAGGGCCTGGCGGGAGCGCTGGAGCGAAGCGGCGACCTCGCGGGCGCGCTCCGGCAGTATGCGATGGCTTTGAAGCTCGCGCCCCAGGATGCCGCCCTCCGCGCCCGGTATGACCGGCTGGCGGCGGTGGAGTCGGCCGCGAACACGAGCCTAGCAAAGTAGTCTGAAGTCTGAAATGCGAGGTGTATCGGCTGCCTCCCGATTTCATCCTTCAGACTTCATACTTCCGCCGGACCGCGCCGATGGGCGGCCGGGGAGCGGAACTCCGGCGGTCAGGGTGGTTCCGCCGTCGGTGGAATTTACTTCCAGCTTCCCGCCCAGATGCTGCAATCGTTCGCTCATGCCGCGCAGGCCCACCCCCAACCGGGGCGGCGCGCCGTTGGGGCCCAATCCGTGCCCCTTGTCGCTGACTTCCAGGAGCACCGAACCGTCTTTCACACTCAGGCGAACCTTCGCCGTCCGGCTCCCGGAATGGCGGTGAACGTTGTTCAGGCTCTCCTGCAGGACGCGGTAAACCGCCAGCTCCATTTCCTGGCCGAGGCGCGGAAAGCCGTCTTCAACCTCCAAACTTGTTTCGATGCCGCTCCGCTGCTGGAAGCCCTCGGCGTACCACGCGACCGCCTGCGACAAACCCAGTTCATCGAGCATGGGCGGATACAACAAGTACGAGACGGTGCGCAGCTCTTTGAGAGATTCCTCCGCCAGGCGCACGCACTCGCCGATCTCCTTGGAAAGTTTCGCCGGACCGCCGGGCGCAGCGCCCCTCTGGAGCAAATCCAGCTTCACTTTCAGGCTGGAGAGATACTGGCCCACGCTGTCGTGAAGGTCGCGCCCGATGCGCCGGCGTTCATCATCCTGGACGCGCAGCAGGTTCAGGGAGAGATCCCGCAGAGAGTGTTCCGATTCCTGCAACCGCCGCTCGGCCTGCATTCTCTCGGTCACGTCCCGCACGATCTTGGTGAATCCCGCCACCTTTCCGGCAGAGTCGCGAACCGGCGTGAGGATGACGTTAGCCCAGAAGCGGGAGCCATCCTTGCGGATGCGCCAGCCATCTTCCTCGACGCGTCCCTCGCTGCCGGCGAGTTTCAGTTCCCGCTCCGGCTTGCCCGCCTTGACATCCTCTTCGGTAAGGAAGCAGGCGAAATCCTTGCCTATGATTTCGGAAGCCTGGTATCCATGGATGCGCTGCGCACCGCCATTCCAAGTGGTCACGCGGCCTGCGGGATCAAGCATGAAGATGGCGTAATCCTGCACGTTATCGACCAGCAACTGGTTCCGCGCCTCGGACTGTTGCAGGCTCTTCTTGAGCGCGGAAATATCCACCCAGGTGATGACGGCGCCGTCGAGCTTGTTCTCCGACGTGCGGTACGGCCGGACACGCATGGAAAACCACCGGCCTTGCTTATCCTGCACTTCCACCTCTTTCACAGCCACGGCATCGATCGCCCCAGTGATCAAGGCCTCCATCTGGGGAAGATCGAAATTCGGCTTGATGTCACTGATCGGCCGCCCGACATCGCTGGGAATCAGGTTGAGCAACGGCTCCGCCAGTTGCGTGAAGCGCCGCACTCGCAGATCGTTGCCCAGCATCAGGATGGGAATGTTCACGCTGCCCAGCAGATTCAGCACGTCATTGTGGGCCACGCTCAGTTCCAGGTTGCGATTCTGCAGCTCTTCGTTGAGCGTGGTGAGTTCTTCATTGGTGGACTGCAGTTCCTCCTTGGCGGTCTCGAGTTCCTCATTGGTACTCTGCAACTCCTCGTTCGAGGAGAGGATCTCCTCGTTGGCGGACTTCAACTCCTCGTTGCTGGTGTCCTGCTCCTCGATCACCGACTGCAGCGTGCTCTTGACGTGAGCCAACTCGTGCTTTAACTGGTTGACCTGCCGCTCCAGGACCCTTTCCGCGCCCGCGGCGGGTCTGGTGGCCGCAGCGGGTTTCGGAGCCACGGGCTGCGGCGAGGGTTTCGACTCCTGGAACACCACCAGGTAGTAGCGCTCCGACGGCGACGGACCGCGGATCGGGATCACTTCAATATCGACCTCGCGGGTGTTGCCGTTCGACCGGATTTCCACGCGCGGCTTCTTGACCGGGGCATCGGTCTTCTTCGCTCTCTGCAGGGCGCCGCGCAAGTCCACCAGCAAGCCCTCGCGGGCCATCTTGAAAACACTCAGGCTGGCCTGACCGGGGATCGGCTCAAGGTAAGGCCCGGTGCGGCCGCGGAATTGCATGATTTCCAGATCGGCGTTTACCACAACGCCGGCGGGAGCGAACCTGTGCAGCAGGACCCGCTCCGCTTCCTTCTCGACGTCGAAGGCCCCCCCGTCCGGTAATGCTTTGCGTATGCTCATCCGATCGGCCTCATAATCCGGGCGCACGAAACTGGGTGGCAGCCTGATGCTCGTGGCCTTCTTGGCGTAGATTTTGTTCTTCTTATCGACGAGCGTGAAGTGATCGGAGGACCCAATCGTCTCGGAAGTGCCAAGCAACAGGAAGCCGTTGGGCTTGAGAGCATAGTGGAAAATAGGGATGATCCTCTTTTGCAGCACCGTTCCCAGGTAGATCAGCAGATTCCGGCAACTGATCAGGTCGAGCCGGGAGAAGGGCGGGTCCTTGGAGACGTCCTGGCGCGCAAAGACGAACATGTCGCGGACGCTTTTGGTTACCTGGTATCCTCGCGGCGTCTTTATGAAGAAGCGCCGCAAGCGCTCGGGAGAAACCTCAGGGGTAACGTTCTCGAGGTAAAGCGCGGCACGCGCCTTTTCGAGCGCCGATTCGCTGATGTCGGTGGCGAAGATCTGGATCTCGTATGTGGGCGCGGAGTCGCCCAGATACTCCAGCAGGGCGATGCCGATGGAATAGGCCTCCTCGCCCGTGGAGCAACCCGGCACCCAGATGCGAACCGGGAGGTCCGCCCGCCGATCCTTCAGCAAAATGGGAAAAACTGTGGCCTTCAAGGCCTCGAACACCTGGGGGTCCCGGAAGAAACCGGTAACGTGAATCAGGATGTCCTGGTAAAGCTGATCCAATTCCGAGGGGTTGCTCTCCAGAAGCGTGAGATAGTCCTGCAACTCCTGCAGCTTGTGCACCACCATGCGCCTCTTGATCCGGCGTTTGATGGTGGTTTGCTTGTAGTCGAGGAAATCGACCCCGGAAGCCGTTCGCAGCAGCAGAAAAATCCTGCGCATCGCCTTTTCGTCATCCGGCGGCACCTCGTCCGCGTCGGGAGCGCGCGCTTCGAGCAGATAGGGATGATGGGCGATGCGCACCAGCTCGCGGGCGATTCCTTCCGGCGACAGCACGAAGTCCACGCAACCGCTGGCGAGCGCGTTGCGCGGCATGTCGCCATACTTGGCCGATTTGGTGTCTTGCGTGAAGGTGATGCCGCCTTCGGCTTTGATCGCCTGCAGGCCCAGGGTGCCATCCGAGGCCGTGCCGGAGAGAATCACGCCGATGGCCCGGCTACCCAGCTCCTCGGCGAGCGAGCGCATAAAGAAATCGATCGGCAAGTGCTGGTGGGCGGGAGCGCGCGGCACCAGGTACAAACGCCCCTTCCGGATCGCCATGTTGGCGTTGGGCGGAATCACGTAGATGCGGTTCCGCTCCACGAGCATGTTGTCAGTCACTTCCATGACGCGGGTCTTGGTGGCGCGGCCGAGGATCTCGCTGAGGGCGCTTTCGTGCTTGGGCGCGAGGTGCTGGATGAACACCAGGGCCATGCCGGGACTCGAAGGCAAGTGCAAGAGCAGTTGGGTGAAAGCTTCGAGACCGCCGGCCGAGGCTCCCACGCCGACGATCGGGAATATGCCGGCATCGGCCTGCGGGCCGGCGCCCGAATCTGCACTCACCGCGCGCTTCCGCTTCCCTTGTGCACGCGGCCCCTCGGAAGCTTTGCTCGGGACCCCCTGACGTTCCCTGGTTGAATCTTTTCGTTTTCTCATTTGTGCGCAACTATGCTACGTTCGACGGCATCAACAACGCCGGCAACCCCCCCCCTGGGTAAATTGCGCCATCTACGATCTGGAATCCCTTTTCGAAGCCACGTCCCTGCCTGGGAGCGCTTTGCCAGCCTTGTGATCGTGGGGCATGAATCCCACGTGCCGCGACGGGCAAAAAAGAACTGCCTCAAAGTCTCACCCCGAGACCAGCATACTCCTCGGAAACATTGCATACAAGCGCACCCGCTAATCGGTGGTGTCCCAATTTCAGACGTACGGGCGGCCCTTGTGGCCGCCCAACTGAGGGCGCGCGCGAGGAATGCGCCGCATTGGGCGGCCACAAGGGCCGCCCGTACGTCTGAAATTAGGACAGCCAAAAAAGCGAAGCTTGTTTCTCTCGCCTTCATATTTCGACTTGGTAAAATCTGCGTAATCGGCAAAATCTGTGGATTCACATCGCTCCGACGCGACTTCGTCGCGCTCGTTACTGGTAAGTAAAATGGCCTTTTCGACCCGTAGGGCGAAATTGCCATGTGGCTGATTCTACGTGACATTCCCATTCTGTCCGGGGGCGCTTTTTGATATTTCGAGTTTTCTCGAAATAAGCTCATGTCGCTGATCCCAAATGACATTCCCGTTTTGCGCCTTTTTTTAAACATCATTCGTCATGTAGCCCCCTTTTACTGATTCTAAAAGACATTCCCGATTTCGCCTGGCCCCTCAAACCCGGAATGTTCCTGATTCCAAACAGAAGTGCATTTTGGTCGTGGATGTTAGAGCGGGGGGCGCTTTTGCGCGTTTTTTCCACTGTAGGTTGAGGCATGTCGGCTAGATATAATCTCAAGCGCCGGAGAGTCAGTGGGTTGCAAAATTCGAAAAATTCAGGTTTTGCGAACCCGGGGGCGCCCCTTAACGGTGATTTTTCCAAAATCCCGCCATCATTATGACTCCCCATGACATTCCGGCTTTGGAGGGGCGCGCCCC
>JASHPE010000064.1 GCA_030038235.1 Terriglobia bacterium | reverse complement strand
AGGCGGGCAGGATGCCCGCGCTCCCCGGCTGCCTATTTTCGCGCGGAGGCCCCGGCTTCGGACGCCGCCGCCGGAATCACGATCGCCTGTACTTTCTCGCGGCGGGCGAGTTCGTTGAATGCCACCAGGTCCTTGGTCTCGATAACCTGCCACGCCGCGAATTGATCTGCAAGCTGCCGGCTCAGGTCGGTCCAGGCCTCGCGCGACGCCGCGGTCGGCGCGCCAAAGGCGCTCTCCACCGCTTCCTCCAGCGCCGATATCTTTCCGTCGAGCTCGATCGGGTAGTTCAGAGAGTCTTCGCTGGCCGTGATCTTCGGGTCCATCAGCTTGTCCTCGACCCCGGTGAGTTTCTTGTCAAGATCCTTCGAGGCCGCGACGATCTGGTGGACGTCCGCACTCCCGCCCAGTTCCTGATCGAGCCGCTGTAGTTGGCCGTGAAGACTCCGAATCTGATTCACGGTCGTGTCGAGCTCCGACAGCTTCTGATGAATTTCAATTGCGAGATCGAACTGCTGCTTCAGGTCTTCGGCTGATGCTGTCACGCGCGGGTCCATCTTCACTTCCAGCGGCGCGGTGAGCGTCTGGCCGCCTGCCGTGAGCCGAAGCTGATATGTTCCCGGCAAAGCCCGCGGTCCCTCGATCCCTTCCTCGTAGTCCCAGAGCGAGTATCCCGGCACCTTTACCGCCGGCTCGTAGCGCAAGTCCCAATTGAAGCGATTCAGCCCTGCTTCTGCCGGCATAGGCTCGCTCACGCTGGATTCGCCTTCTTCCTCTTCCTCCTCCCGCGCCTCAGCCGGCTGCGTAGAGGCCGGCTTCTTGCTGGAATACTTGCGCACCGTCTGGCCCTGGCTGTCGAGCACTTCGAGGGTGATTTCCTGATCCTCTTTGGGCGCGGCCTTCAAGTAGTAATAAAACGTGGCGCCGGTTGGCGGGTTCTCGCCGACCGGCTGGCCCATCAGGGGCCGGTGATGGATCTGGCTTTGAACGGCCGTGCGCGGCTTGAAAAGGTAGATGGATTTCGCCGTGATATCGGTCGAGAGTTCGCGCAGCGGCGAAACATCGTCCAGTACCCAGAACGAGCGGCCATGCGTCGCGATCGCGAGGTCGCTCGCGTGAATCACCAAGTCGTGTACCGGCGCCGTGGGCAGATTCAATTGAAGCGACTGCCAGTGCGCGCCATCGTCGAACGAAACGAAGACGCCGGTCTCAGTCCCGGCGTAGAGCAGCCCTTTGCGGACGGGATCCTCGCGCACAGCGTGGACGTAGCTCTGAGACGGGAGGCCGCCAGTGATTTTGGTCCAGCTCTGCCCGAAGTCGGTGGTCCGATAGATGTAAGGCTGCTGATCGTCGAGCCGGTGTCTGTCAATGGCCAGATAGGCGGTGCCGGCATCGTACGGCGAGGCTTCGATAAGGCTTACCAGGCCCCATTCCGGCATTTCCTTGGGCGTCACGTCGCTCCAGTTGCGGCCGCCGTCGCGCGTCAAGTGGACCAGGCCGTCATCGCTCCCGGCCCAGATCAGCTGCTTCTGCACCGGCGATTCTGCAATCGTGAAGACCGTGTCGTAGTACTCCGTGCCCGTGTCGTCTTTGCTGATCGGCCCGCCGGAGACCTGCTGCTTCGTCTTGTCGTTGCGCGTGAGGTCAGGGCTGATGGCCGTCCAGCTATTCCCGGCGTCGCTGCTCTTCATCACCATCTGCATGCCGAAATAAATCACGTTCGGATCGTGCGGCGAAATCACGATCGGCGCGGTCCACTGCGCGCGGTATTTGAGAATAGCGGCTCCGCCGCCGTCGGTGATGATGGGCCATGGCCCTACGGACTTGACCTCCTCCGTGTGCTTGTTGAAACGATCGATCGCGCCCTCGTAGTCGCCCGAATAGACGATGTCAGGATCGGGCGGGTAGGGCGCGATATATCCGCTTTCGCCGCCGCGAACCGAGTAGTAATCGCCGCGATCGATCGCGCCTTCGTCGCTGCTGGTGGCGATGGCTATGCTGTCGTTGTCCTGCTGCGCTCCGTAGACGTGATAGGGAAAATCGTTATCCGCGATCACATGATAGAACTGCGCCGTCGGTTGAGTGTCGAGGCTGGACCAGGTCTCGCCGCCGTCCACCGAAATCGTGGCGCCGCCGTCATTGCCGTTGATGAGCCGCCGCGGGTCGTCGGGATTGATCCAGAGCCCATGGGTGTCGCCGTGCGGCGGATGCAGGGTGGAAAAAGTTCTGCCGCCGTCGGTCGATCGGTACATGCTAACGTCGAGCACGTACAGCGTGTCGGCGGACTTCTGGTCGGCGAAGACGTGCATGTAGTACCAGGCGCGCTGCCAGAGCTTGTGATCGCCGTTGATCAGCGTCCAGGTGTCGCCGCCGTCGTCGGAGCGATAAAGGCCGCCCTGCGCAGCCTCGATCAGCGCGTAAACGCGATTGGAGTCTGCCCGTGAGACCGAAACTCCGACGCGGCCCCAGATGCCCGAAGGCAGGCCATGGCCGAGGAGTTGCTTCCAGGTCTCGCCGTCGTCGGTCGATCTGTAGAGACCGCTGCCTGGGCCGCCGCTCGACAAGCTATAGGGCGTCCGGTTAACTTCCCAGAGCGCGGCGAACAGAACGTGCGGATTCGACGGTTCGAAGGCCACGTCCACGGCGCCGGTTTTCTCATCTTTGTAGAGCACCTTCTTCCAGGTCTTGCCGCCATCGCTCGACTTGTAGACGCCGCGCTCGGCATTGGGTCCGAAGATGTGCCCGAGCGCCGCCGCAAACACCTCGTTCGGATTTTGCGGATTCACGATGATTTTCGGAATCGTCTCCGTCTGTTCGAGCCCGAGATGTACCCACGTCTTGCCGGCGTCGAGCGACTTCCACACGCCGTTGCCATGGGTCACGTCGCCGCGCGGACAGCCTTCACCCGTGCCGACGTAGATCACATTGGGATCCGAGTCCGGTACGGCGATGCTGCCGATCGAGGCGATCGGCTCATGGTCTGTCAGAGGAGTCCAGGAGTTGCCGCCGTCGACCGTCTTCCAGACGCCGCCGCTGACGCTGCCCATGTAAAAAACCTCAGGTTGGCCGCGCACGCCGGTCACCGCCAAGGCGCGCCCGCCGCGATAAGGTCCGATCAAGCGCCATTGCATGCCCTTCAACCAGCTCGCGTCGTACGCGCCGGGTGTCGCGCCAGACCCGGAAGCCGGTGCTGCTGCGGGAGCGTTTTGCGATCTGGCGGCGCCGGAAATAATGAGGCTGGCTGCAAGAACCAAGACCAAGTGACGATGCTGCATCCAATTCCTCCACGACGAGTTGTTGCAAAAGCCCGAATTGTGTTGAACCCCAATTCCTGTTATTCCGAGCGCCGCGAGGAATCTCGTGTTTCCCGTTTTTTGCAGAACGAGATTCCTCGCTGCGCTCGGAATGACACGTGACCAGCGATTTTTTCACAATCGTGCGACCTTGTGAAGAGCATGAGAGAGTTTACAGTAGACAGTCGACAGCGCGCAGTGCGCGGCTTCGTGCCCGATGCTGCTCCAGTGTTGACTGTCGACAAAAATATACCTGTCGATCGATTATAAGGCGACTTATTTTCCGACGTTTTTGGCATCTCGAGCGGCGTCCTTCTGACGGGCACCTACGACGCCAACGGAACGGTTCAACCGAATGATCTCGGCTCCCGGGGCGGTGAGATCTACATCAACTACGCCAATATCATCCTCGACGGGTCGAATGGCGGTGCGGCCCTGATCTCCGACGCGGACGGCGAGAACGCGCTCACCAATCTGGCCTTGAATCATGGCAGCTTCACGATCCAGAACGGGGGCAATGCCAACTTCACCACGGCGACCGATTTCGAGAACACCGGCACGCTAACGGTTGGCGCCGGAACAACGCTCACGATCTTTAACCCCGGCAGCGCCGCGACGTACACCCAAACGGCCGGCACGACGGACATTGCCGGCACGCTGATTCCTCAGGGTTCGATGAATCTGGGTGGCATGGTGACCGTTAGCGGCGGGCTGCTCGAAGGAACGGGCACGATGGCGTCCTCGACGTAAGCGGAACCATGTCGATTCTAGGCTCGACGATTTCGCTCCAGGATCTGAACGGCTTCAACCCAACTAACCTGGAAACGTTCGACATCGTCAACGCGGGTGTCCTGTCGGGCATGTTCGTTAACAACGTGATTGCCTTTGACGGCGGCACGATTGACGTGAGCTATCCCACGTCAGGCTGCGCCGCGGGATACTCGGACTGCATCGACCTGACGTACCACGCTCCGACCGCGGCTGAGCCCGGCAGCCTCTTGCTGCTGGCCATGGCGCTGGCGGCCCTGCTCTTGATGTTGCCCAGGTTACGTCCGGATCGCCTTCACGTCCTCTGATAGGCGGGCGGCGTAGGTCTTGTCTAGTGTCCGCCGCCTCCGCTCAACTCCCGCACGATGTCCCCGACAAACGCCTTCGCGTCGCCGAACAACATCAGCGTTTTGTCCATGTAATAGAGCGGATTATCGATGCCGGCGAAGCCCGGATTCAGGCTGCGCTTGATGACCATGGTCGTACGCGCCTTGTCGACCTCGATGATCGGCATGCCGTAGATGGGACTGCCCTGATCGGTCTTTGCGGCGGGATTGGTAACGTCGTTGGCGCCGATGATCAGCGCCACGTCCGTCTGGGCCATTTCGCTGTTGGCCGTCTCCATGTCGATCAGCTTGTCATACGGAATGTCGGCCTCGGCCAGCAGGACGTTCATGTGACCCGGCATGCGGCCTGCGACGGGGTGAATCGCAAACCTCATATCGATGCCCTTCTTGGTGAGGATGTCGAACATTTCGCGTACTTTGTGTTGGGCCTGAGCCACGGCCATACCGTAGCCCGGCACCACGATCACCGAATTCGACGAACCGATGATCTGCGCCGCTTCTTCGGGCGAGGCGCTGCGCACCGTGCGTTCCTCTTTCCCCTTTTCGGTGGAGACCTGAAGCTGTCCGAAGGCGCCGAACAGGACGTTGGTGAACGACCGGTTCATGGCCTTGCACATGATTACCGACAGGATGAAGCCCGACGATCCGTCGAGCGCGCCGGCCACCACCAGCACGCGGCTGTTGAGCACAAATCCCAGCAAGGCCGCCGAAAGTCCGACGTAGGAGTTCAAGAGCGAGATCACCGTGGGCATGTCCGCCCCGCCGATGGGCATCACCAGCAGGAAGCCGAAGAACAGGGAGACCACCACCATGATCGGGAACAGTATTGTGAGGCCGGGATTGAACATCAGCACCAGGGCGAGGATCACGGCGCTGCCGAGCACGGTCAGGCTGACGATGTTCTGGCCCTTGTAAACGATCGGCCGCTGCGGCAGGATCTCCTGCAACTTGCCGGCGGCGATCAAGCTGCCGGTGACGCTGAGCGAACCGATGATCACTTCCATGGCGATCTCGATCATGCCGAACTTGGTGATGTTGGGCGTCTGAACGTAGTACTCGGAGATGCCGATGAGCGAGGCGGCGAGGGCACCGAAAGCGTGGCTCATCGCCGTCCGTTGCGGCACGGCCGTGATGGGCACAAGGCCCAAGGGAATGCCGATGATCACGCCGGCCAGAAGCCCAACGAAGATCCATTTGAACTCGACCAGTTCGGGATTGAAGAACGTGGTAACGAGCGCCACCGCGGCCCCAATCTCGCCGGCCAGGACGCCGTGGCGCGCCGTCGCCGGCGAACTCAGCCACTTCAGCGACAGGATGAACAGCGCGATGGCGAGAATATAGGCGAAGTCGACAAGCTGTTGCGTCGCAAGTGTAGTCATTGTTTTTTACGCCCGCTCAGTTTGAACATCCGCAGCATGCGGTCGGTGATGAGGAATCCGCCGATCATGTTGCTGAAGGCCGCTGCCACCGCGATCGCGCCCAGAATGGTGGAGAGATTGGACTCGTGGCGCCCGCAGATGATGATGGCGGCGATCACCACGATGGCATCGAGGGCGTTGGTCAGAGACATCAGCGGCGTGTGCAGCAGGGGCGAGACCCGCTTAATGAGTTCGAAGCCGAGGAATCCCGCCAGAACGAAGACGTACAGACTTTCCGTAAAACCAGCAGGCACGTTGTCCTCCCCGAAATGTTGAAGCTCGCGTTTTCTTTAGGTGCCAGGTGTAACACCTAACACCTAGCCCTGCGCGGCGGCGGTCGTGGCCACGTTGAAGAACTTCTGCACCATGGCGTTCACGAGCTGTCCATCGCGCGTCAGCAGGGTGTCAGACGTAATCTGGTCCTGGAGATTCAGCTCCAATTTGCCGCCCTTCACGAGGTGCGTGAGGAAAGTAGTGAGATTGCGCGCATACATCTGGCTGGCGTGGTACGGAAGGTGGCTGGCCAGGTTGATGTAACCGATGATGGTCACGTTGTGCTCCACGATGACTTCGCCGGCGCGCGTCAGCTCGCAGTTGCCGCCGCGCTCGGCCGCGAGGTCGACGACCACCGAGCCCGGCGCCATCTTCCCCACCATGTCGCGCGTGACGAGCACGGGCGATTTCTTGCCCGGAATCACGGCGGCGGTGATCACCACGTCGCTATCGGCCACCACTTGTCCCAACAATTCGCGCTGGCGTTGGTAGAAGGTCTCGTCCTGGGCTACGCCGTAGCCTCGGGCGTCCTGCGCGCCCTTGGCTTCGATGGCCAGCTCGACGAATCGTCCGCCGAGGCTCTGCACCTGCTCCTTGACGACAGGACGCATGTCGTAGGCGGACGCGACCGCGCCCAGGCGCCGCGCCGTCGAGATCGCCTGCAAACCCGCCACGCCGCACCCGATGATGAATACGCGGCTCGGCGAAATCGTGCCGGCGGCCGTGGTCATCATGGGGAAAAGACGGGGCAGGGTATCGGCGGCCAGCAGCACGGCCTTGTAGCCGCACACGGTAGCCATCGAGGAAAGCGCGTCCATGCTCTGCGCACGCGTGATGCGGGGCATCAGCTCCACGGTGAACGACGTCACGCCGGTCGCGGCAACCTCCTCGACGGTTTCGAGGGAGCCGAAGGGCCGCAGAAAGCCGATCAACACCTGGCCTTTGCGCATCAGCGGCAAATCGTCCTTGCCGTTGCGGTCGTTCGAGCCGTGACAGAGCACCTGGGTGATGATGTCGGCCGCCTGGAACACGTCCTTGCGGGCGGGCAGGATCTTCGCGCCTTTGGCCGTGTAATCCGCATCCGGATAGCCGGCGCTCAGACCTGCGTTCGTCTCAATCACGACCGCGAGTCCGGCTTTCGCCAGCGCCGGGAGCACGGCGGGAACCAGCGCCACTCGCCGTTCTCCGGGGAAAATCTCTTTGGGCACGCCGACAATCATAGATGTCCTCCCACTTGGGCTCGCGCCCTTCCCAGCAGCATTCTGGATTCGAAGTTCAGGGTCAGGCGGCGGTTCCGATCGACCGTTGTTTGTTGCTCCCGCCGCCGGCTACACAGGGTTGCTTTCAAGTGCCAGTGTGTCGCTTCGCAAGCGGCCCTGTGGGTGATTCCAGTCACCCGAGTTCGTGAGTCTCATCACACCGGCCCGTCAGGTACGTTAAACGTATCGCGCTCATCGTCACCGCTGCTCTCTACGGGGATTCCCGACCGGCCGCGTGTCCGTCAAGCCCACTCGATCGCGAAGCTTGCGAAACGCAGAGTTGATCTCGGGGAGCTTGGCATAGATCGCAGTGCATTTGAGCCAGCGGCCGTGATCGATGGCGGGCGACCCCGAGACGATCTTGCCGGATTCCACGTCGCCGCCGACCCCGGATTGCGCCGTTACGATCACGCGGTCGCCGATGCTCAAGTGTCCTGCCGATGCGGACTGCCCGGCGAACACCACCTCGCGTCCCAGTTTCGTGCTGCCGGCGAGTCCGACCTGGCCGCAAAGCAGCGTGTGCTCGCCGACGTCGCATCCGTGCCCGACCTGGACCAGGTTATCGACCTTGACGCCTCGCCGCAGACGCGTGTCGCCCACCGTGGCGCGATCGATGCAGGAATTCGCTTGCACCTCCACGCTGTCTTCCAGCACCACGCTCCCGGCGGCGGCGATCTTATAATAGGACCCGTCCGCTTGCCGCGCGAATCCAAAGCCGTCACAACCGAGCACGGCGCCGTTCTGCAAGATCACATCGTCGCCAAGCTGGACGTTCTCGCGTACCACAGCGTGGGAGTGCGCCATGAAGCGGTTGCCAATCCGCGCTCCACTGTAAATCACTACGAAGCTCTTGAGGACGCACTCGTCTCCGATCACGGCGCTGTCTTCGATCACCACGTAGGGTCCGATGGACGGATTCCGGCCGATTTTGGCGCTGGGGGCGATTACCGCGGTCGGGTGGATGCCTGCGCGGGGCCGGGGAACATCCGCGAATAACTCGACCGCCCGGGCAAACGCCAGGTAAGGATTGGCCGAGCGAAGCAGATTCTTGCCGGGCAGGGCAGTCGTCGCGTCGACAAATATCGCGGCCGCACGGGTATCCAGCGCCTTCTGGTAGTACCGGGGATTGGCGAGGAACGCCAGCTTCCGCTCCGACGCCTCTTCGAGTCCAGCCACGCCGTCAATCTCGGTGGCCGGAGGCCCTTCAAGCGCGCAATCGAGCCGGGCGGCGATCTCTCCTAAAGTCATGGTTTGCTCCGGTGCTGGGCAAGTGGCAAGTGACGAGTGGCGAGTGGCAAGACGAGAGACAGGGTGACCCGCGAAGGTCCGCATTGTTTACCGTTGACACTCGACACCTGGCAATGAAAAGGACGCCATCGGGCAGGGAATCCGCAAGCGGAGCGATATTTTTTCATCTTCCTTGTTTTCAATAACATTCCGGCTTCGTCCGGAAATTGGCTGCCCGTCGGGAGTCGAAGGGCGAAAGATGGCCACCCCCGGCCGAATCCGCATTCGGACCGACATTCTTGCATCTTGCGTGTTTTCAGCAACATTCCGGCTTCGTCCGCAGGTTGGCTTGGAAATTCAATTGCCCCGCGAGGGATTGATGGGGAATCCGGCGCGTTGAGGTGGGGCGCCCGCATAAATATCGAAGAGAATATCTTTATAGTATAGGGCCGCATGGTGTCAAGGAAGAAGATCGCTTAGAAGAAGATCGTTTAGATGTAGGGGGCGGCCCTCGGTGGCTGCCCAACTGATGGCACGCACAAAGCGCAATCGGGCGGCCACGGAGGGCCACCCCTACATCTAAAAGAGTTGCAGGCTCAGAATCTGCTCCGCCACTTCTTCCGCGTTGTGCCCTTCAGTTGAGATGCGATATTCGGCGAGTTGGTAGTAGGCCAGTCGCTGCTGCAGGAGTTGGTCGAAGCTGGCGCGATCGCGGAACAGCGGGCGATTCGTGATGCTCTGGCAGCGCCGGTAAAGCTCGTCAGAGGGGCACTCCAGCCAGATTGTGGGTCCGCCGCGCGCCGTGATCAGCTCGAGGTTGGGAGGCTGCGCGAACGTACCTCCGCCCAGAGCCAGGACGGCCGGCTCGGTCTTGATGACCTCGGCCAGAGCTGCGCGCTCGACGGCCCGGAAGAACGGCTCTCCCGCTTGCTCGAAGATCTGCCGGATGGTCAGGCCCTGGCCTGCCTCGATCGTGGTATCGAGATCGATGAAGGGCCAGTTCAAAGACGATGCAAGCCTGGCGCCGACCGACGATTTGCCTGCGCCCATAAACCCGACGAGATAAATCAAGCGTGGACGATTCGGAGCCATCAGAGAAGCGCGCGGCCACAGTGCCGCCCAGCTCCCATTCTAGCGGATTCGCGCGGGTGTGGATCGACGACAGACCTGTTCGTTGCAGGTAATATCTTGATTTCGGGCGCCGATGACATGCCCAAAGGGGTGCGCTGTGCTCGGGCGGCCACAAGGGGCGGCCCCTACGCCTGAGGACTGGGAAAGGGAAAGGAGACGATCATCACTGGCGAGGACGCACGTGGATGGCTCCATTATAGGAACTGATCGTCACACTAGCCTCACCGCGGTTGATCCTCCCGAGCGCACTGGCGCCGTGCAGCGACCGGGAGTGCAGGCGCGGCTTAGGGTTCAATTTAAATTGGTTGTCCAGTTTGCCGCGCAAACTGTGGGCATCGAGGGCGAAGGAATCGGAGCTGGGGCAGATCACGTTGATATCGCCGGCATACGTCTTGAGGGTATAGTCGCCGATCGGTAGGAAATCGCCGTCAAACGTGATCTTTCCCGAACCGGTCTGGGCGTTGATTCTCTGACTTTCTGAGCCCGTGATTGTCAGATTTCCCATAATCGACGTGGCTTCCACGTGCCCCGCAGGCCGGAGGAGGGTGATGTCCCCATTCAGCGACCGCACCTGAATGAAACCCGCTCCGTCGGTAACTGAAATGGCCCCGTTGACAGACTCAATCGAGTCGTCGCCGGTGACGTGCTCCACGCTAACGCTTCCGGTGGGGCTGCTGATGATCAGGCTGGCCTCTTTGGGGACGTCCAGTTCGTAGTTCGTGGTTCGCTCCTCGGGAGTCGCTTCCTGGTCGAGGACGTGAGTCACGAATTCCAGCCGTTCGGCCTCGGCGTTGTCCGGCGTGGGATCGGAATCGACTTCCACCTTGGCAGAATTGGTCACGCAGACGGCATGCACTTCGGACTTGTCCCACCCGCGCACAACAATAGTGCCGCCGGTGGGGTTTGAAATGTGAATGTGGCAATTGGGGAGGGCGCGGAACGTCTTCTCCGCGCGTTCCTGGCCGGCCGCCATGAGGAAACCTGCCGGAATCAGCAGCGCAAACGGGACATACAGATACTTTGTGAGGCGAAACTCGTTCCTAGCGGCCATCACCATCCCCCAACTCCAGAGCCGATTCCAAGACCCGAGCTTTTTCAGTGTAGGCGGAAACCAGGTATTCACGCGACAGGTTGTCGTCGGGTTGCCGGGCCAGAGTGTCATGGCACTCTTTAATCTCACCATTCAGGGACTCGAGGTCCTCTTCGTAAGCCCGTTTGATCGTTGGGTTGAGGTGGGCGGAGTGCGCCCGGAATGCCGCTTCCATCTCGGAGACGCTCTGCTGCAGGCCAGGATCCACATCTACAGCCAGACGGACGACTTTCTGCGCGGCAAGCTGGTGGTAACGATGCAGCAGGTTGCGGGTTGTGAATACCGAAAGCAAAACGAACGCTGTGACCGCCGCCGCAGGAATCGGACTCAGGAGCCACTCCACCCAGCGGCGACGCTCGCGCGGGGAACGAATCAAGCCTTCGGCCACCAGCGTCGCCCTGACATTGGCCCAGACGCGCGCCGGAGGTTCATCTTCCTCGAGTTCGGTGGAAGCCGACCGTACAAGCAACAAGTCAGAGAGAATCGTGCCGCAAAACGCACACTCAGCCGCGTGCATGGCGACTGCTGACCGATCCCCGCCTTCCAGGTAATCGCTCAGTTGGGCATCGAAATCACGGCAGGCCGCACTTGCCCAGTGCGCCGCCCCATTGCCCCCTTGCTCTTGCATGAGTAGGTGTCCTTCGTTCCCGACCCCATTTCACCCGAGCGATTCGCTTCCCGATTCACGATCCGCTCATCGACGCCGGCAGCCGCTGACTTCTAAGTAACTCGCGGAGTTTCAACCTCGCTTTGTGAAGCTGCGACTTCGAGTTCCCGACCGAACAATCCAGAATCTGCGCGATCTCGTTGTGCTCGTAACCCTCAACATCGTGCAGCACCAGCACCGCCCGGTAGCCGGGCGGCAATCCCTCGATCGCTCTCGACAGTGTAATGCGATCGATGGAGTGCAACAACCGTTTATCGTCATCTCCGTACTCGCGCTTGACCGGCTCGTCCTGCGATCCGTCCGGCTCATCGAGCGATACCTGCTGCAAGCCCTTCTTGCGCAAGTGCATCAGGACCACATTCACCACCAGGCGATGCAACCAGGTGGAGAAAGCCGACTCGCCGCGGAAGGTTCCGATCTTGCGGAACAGTTGCAGGAACGCTTCCTGCGCCAGGTCCTCGGCTTCCGCGGTGTCGCCGGTCATGCGCAGGCAGAGCGAGTAGACGCGCCGCTTGTGGACCTCGAAAAGAGCGGCGAACGCCTCTTCGTCCCCGCGCTGCGCCCGCGCGATCAGCTCGGCATCGGACGCTGCCTTCGAAGCTCGACTCGGTATTGATGCCAATGACTTTCAATTTCGCTGCGTCCAATCCGACGAATGAGATGCAGCGCCTAGGACATGAGTTGTACGTTTTGCCCCCGTAGGGAAGGTACTGGCCGGGCTTGAAACCCGCCCCTGCGGTGGATGACTTAGCAGCGCCGCATTCGCGCTCCCGCCCCTTAACCGCCCGACGACTCCCCGCCCGACCGCAGGACCGCCCTCCCGATGCCGGTGTTTCCCGCGATGTCCGTAGAGCGCAGCAGCACCTCGTGCTCGCCCGGAGCAAGCTCGGGAACTTTGACGGTGAACGACTCCGACCTGGAATCAATAATGCCGTCATCGGACGCGACCGGCTTCCACGGAGATCCGTCTACGGAAACCTCGGCCGAGCGCAAAGGTGAGATTTCCGTGCTGGCTCGGAAGTGGACCTCCGCCGAACCCCCTCGGAACTCTTGTGAGACCACCTCAATCCGGGGCGGCGTATTGACGATCCAAAACGGCGAGCTGACCAGCTCAGACCGCCGCGCCTGTCCGGGAGGGTTTGATTCTTCGTCGGACGCCACCAGCCGCGCCAGGTACTCGCCATCGGGCATGGCGGCGCCATCGATGGTGTAGTTGGTGTCATGGAGACGGGCCTTCACGAGGTGCCAGTCCCTCTCGTCCGACGCCTTCAAGTACAGCGAGTAAACCAGGCGATCGCCATTGGGGTCATCGGCCTGCCAGGTGACCGCGGTCTTATGTTCACCCTGCGAAGCGCTGCCGAAGTTATTCCCGCCGTTGCCGACGGAAATATTGGGAACTCCGGAAGGCAACGAGCCGCCGCTACTGTTCACGTCGAGAGCGTGGATCTCAGGGGGCAGGTTCTCATTGAGATAGGCCAGGGTCACGTCGTCAAGCTGGGGCGACGCGCCGTCGTGGCCCTTGAAAACCGCCTTCCACTGCACGTAGCGGGCGCCAAGACTCGTCACCTGGGTACCGTCGGCGTTCGAATATGGTCCGTCCCAGTCACTCCAGGTGGCATCCGGCTGTTCGGAATTGCCCGACCGCGTGTAAAGTTCGAGCGAAGATCCGGCGGGGACCTGCGCGCGCCAGCTTAAGTTGCCCCAACGCGAGACGAACCGCGTGTCTTTCACCGGCGACTCATAAGATCCCTCGGGAGCCGCGCCGCTGCCCAGCCGAAACAGCTTGGCGACGTTGCTGGTGGCCACGTACACGTTGCTGCCTTCGACCAGCAGCCGGGTGGCCTGGGCTTCCCGGGTCTCAGTCATCAAGGTCAGGAGGGGTCCGTCGGCTGACGGGCTGAGCCGGAAGATGCGTCCGCTGCCATCGGTTGAAAAGAGCACGTTGCGACCTTCGAGCGTCAAGCCGAAGATGCTCTCCCGGTCCGACGTCCACAACGTGTCAACCGAATTGTCCGGAGCTATCCGGACGAGCGCCCCCCGTCCCTGGGGTATCGAAGGAGGCGTGAACGATGGGGCGGCGGTGCGATTGAAGCTCGGCGAAATATGCTGCGAGGACACGGCCGGGGGATGCGGCGGAGCGGGCTCCGGCGTCGGGGTCTGCTGCTCGCCCTCCTCGCCTTCGGTGGACGCCTTGCCGCCCGCAGCGGTCACCGTCACGGTGGTGACGGCTGTGGGCTGCGGCTGGGCCTGAATCGGGGGAATAAAAAGGGGCGAAGTCGGCGTGGAGCCGTTGCCTCCCAGCGCCGCCGCGTAAATGTCGCCATCCGCGGCCAGCGCCAAGGCATGCACCTCAGGGAAATCGGCCTTGTAAATCACGAACCCTTTGCCCTCGGGGCTGATGCGGAACACCAGCCCGTTCGGATCACTTCCTGCCACCAGGTCGCCCTTGCCGTCGACCAGCAGGCAGATCACATGGGTTTGCCGACTGTCGAAAAAGACGCGGCCCTTGCCATCGGCGCCGATTTCATAGATTTTGCCCGTGTCGCCGGTCCCCGCATAGAGGTGCCCGTGCCCGTCGAATACCAGCGACCAGATGTACTTCTGTTTGGGATCGAAGAAGACGCTCGACTTGCCATCGGACGTGATGCGATAGATCTTTCCTTCGGGAGAGCTGGCGGCATAAATGTCGCCGTTCGGACCGGTAGCGATCGCCAGAATCTCAGGCTCAGGCGCCTGAAACAGCATTTTGCCGTGGCCCTGCGCGTCTACGCGGAACACCTTGCCCTGGTGCCCCGTGCCCACGTAGAAATCGCCATCGCGTCCGGCAGCAAGCGAGAGCGCCAGCGACTGTTCGGGATCGAAAAGGGCCACCGAGGGCGGGGCCAGCTGGAGCGAACCTTCCTGGTTCAGCGAGACGTCGTGCAGGGTGCCGTGCAGGAATTCGTCAAACGCGCCCACTTGCCAGAACTGGGTCTGGCTGGCCCGGAGATACACTGGCCGCAGCACCGCCGCCGTCGCGGCCATCAGGACCAGCGCGGCAACCGAGATCCCGGCCCTCGATATCGACCCCTTGCGGCGGGTTGGATTCAGACGCCCGGCGCCGCGTCTGCCCGTGGCGCGGTCTACGCGCGGATTGCGCGGCCGGAGGCGCATTTCGCAGACTGTTCTTCCATTCGTGCTCAAAGCTACACCTCAATCGAACTCAATCGAACTAAGATTTTCAAATTCAAGATTCCTACTCGCCAACGCTGATCACCTTCAACTGCAGCATTTGCTGTCCGGTGACGGTGTAAGGCACGGGGTCGGTTTCGAACTCGCCGACGACCGAGGTCGAGCTCATGGTCACGCGGCTCGCCCCAGCCGTATCGGACAGGAATGTTTGCAGCAGGGAAGGAGGCGGGGAAGGGAACTCGTCTCCGGCCAGACGGAAGGAGCTCTCCGGGGCCAGGAGGACGGCATACATGCGGTTGTTGCGCCGCGCCTTGTTCAACGCCCCCACCATGCGATGCAAGTCGTGCGGCGGCGATGCCAGAGGTGTGAGACGTCCTTCGATGGCGTCGGCCGCGGCGCCGCTGCCCACCACCAGCATAAGCGTCTTGCTGTTCACGTTCTCCGGGATCTTGACGGGAATCCGCTGGGTGAATGATTCGCCCGCCGGAGTCCGGACCACCGTCATCACATCGATGGATTCGCCGGGCCTGACTTCAGACTTGCTTGCCCATGCCGCATCCAGGGTGGCGGCCCGGTCCTGATTCTGGACGCTCATGTCCAGATCGATGCCCTCGATATGAAGGTCCGGGAAATCGCTGGTGAGCAGCGCATTGAGCGGCGCCGCCACCATCAGTCCGGCAGCGTTCGCCGGCCCGGAATCGCTGACCAGCACATCATCAAGGTTTACCGCTTCGCCGCCGGCCAGCCTGATGTTCCCTTTGAGCGCGAGTGTGGACGGACCAAGCCCCCGCTCCGTTGCCCCCTCGGCTGAGACCAAGGCTAATTGCAGCAGCAAGGGCGAAATCAGAGGAGCCTGCGCAAGGCTGAAGCGATAGGTTTCCGTACTGCCGAGGTCTGATTTCACGCTGACCCGCACCGGGATGGTGGGAGCCATGTCGCCGATCTTGCCATAAATGGCGCCAAAGCGGTCCTGATGGATGCTGCCGACCGGCGTGCCCGGATCGTCCACCTTGAACGAGACCGTGAGCGCCGGAATGGTGGCCAGGACGTGTGCGGGGGCAAAGGGAATATCCGTCTGACCGAGCTGAAAGACCTGATGCCCGCAGGCGTACACGCGATCGCCCTCGCGCAGCGTCACCGTGCAGTCGGCGGCGAGATTGAAGTCGCCGCTCATGAATAGCATGCTGATCATCTGACCGGGTTGGACCTTCGCGATGTCGACCGCGCTGGGCGCTGCAGCCGTCGCCGGTGCGCTCATCGAGGGCGCGCCGGTTAGTGCTCCGCCGGCGAGAGGCTCGAGGCCGAGTGCCCGGAACTGAGGCGCGTACTGCTCGATCAGCTTCTCGTCGAAGCCGCTGAAGTGCACCGGAAGCCGGAGCGCGGCTGCGAGCGCGCTTTGCGCATCATCGCCGGCCGTCTGCGCCGCCGACGGCCGGGACGGGGAATCGTCCGGCACGAATCGCAGTTCCCCCGCTCCTCCGCCTGCCACCTGGACGAAGTGTCCGAATGCTAGATCGGCCATGGAGCCACCGTTAGCGCTCGACTCAGCCTTGTCGTTTCCGCCGGCGGTCGAATTCGCAGGCGCGACCGACAGCATGTCCTCGATAGGCGTGACGAGGCCGTAAGGCTCCTTCGAAAACGGAAACGATACGGCCACGGCGCCGAGCAACTTTCCGTCGATGTAGACAGGGCTTCCGCTCATTCCCGCTACTACTCCGGTCTGTTCCACGCGTCCGCCGGAAAGCTTCACCAGGATGGCGTCGTGCTTTGGGGCCAGGACGCCGCGTAGGATGCCCAGCACCTCGACCTGGAATTCGGTCATCTGGTCGCCCTGAAAGATCGTCTTGCCAACGCCCTTCAATCCCGCATGGACCTGGCTCATAGGGAAGAATGAGGGCGACTCTTGAGCGCACAGGGTGGCGCGCGGACTGGGCGCCAGGAGACAAAGCATACAAATCGACAGACCGAGTCCTGTCGAGACTTGCCGTAAACGCATGAGGAACTTCCACCTCGCTGAAGGGGACAACATCAAGTTTAGGGAAGTGTTGCCGGGTGCGTCAAGCGACACGTCAACCGAGTAATAGTGTCCTAGTTTCGGACGTACGAGCGGCCCTTGTGGCCGCCCAACTGATCGCGCGTACGAGCGATTGTGCTGTAATCGGGCGGCCACAAGGGCCGCCCGTACGTCCGCGATTGGGACGTGGCTATCAGCGGTGGCCGCCAACCGAACGGGAACCGATTCCATGCTGAATTAGACGTTTGCCAAGCCCTCTGCGCTTCCCTGTTCACCATTCCAACCGTAGAGCGAACTGGAGTTCACGGGCATTCTCGGCGGACGTGATCACGCCGAAATCCGACGTGCCGACGATCAGCCCCGGGCGATCGAAGTTGGCGTGATTGGTCAGGTTGAAGAAATCCGAGCGGACCACAAGGCCGTCATGCTCGGTCAGCCGGAAGCGGCGGGCCAGGCTGAGGTCCCAATCGCTGAAGCCGGGCCCGGTGATCACGTTGCGTCCTTCGTTGCCGAGGACGCTGAACGCGCCCTGCGAGTCGTAGTAAATCGGCGGCGGCACCAGCGCGGCAGTGTTGAACCAGTGGTCCGGATTGCGTTCGGAACCAGGCAGATTCGGATTTGCGATCAGGTTGGGCCGGTCGGTGCCGTTCGAGTCCGTTCCGCTGAGAGCGGTGGAGAGCACGGCCGTCATCGGCTGGCCACTTTGGAGCGTCAGGATGTTCGACGCCTGCCATCCTCCGAACACGCGCCCGCCGGCCCCCTCCGTGAGCCAACGGCGGCCAGGGCCGAGCGGGATTTCCCAGGTGTTCGAGAGCACAAAGCGATGGCGGATATCGAAATCGGAGGGCGCGCGCTCCGCGCCCAGGTCGTAGACATTCTGCGCCTGGCTGGTGCCTTGCAGTCCGGAGCCGTCATCGATCGACTTGCCGTAGGTGTAGCCCGCTTCGAGCGAAAGTCCGTGCGACATGCGGTGCGTGAGCCGGACCACGAGCGCCTCGTATGTGGAATTCACGTCCGTCGCGCGGATGAACTGGTTGGAGCCCGGCTGCGGATGATAGCCCTCGCGCATGTCCGGCTCGTTCGGTGTGCCCTGGTTTTGCAGCGAGCGTCGCGGCAGTTTGTGCCCGTCGGAACCGTTGTAGCTTACCTCAAGCAACGTATTGCGCCCAAGCTCGCGCTCAAGCGAGAGACTCCACTCGTAGACGTAGCCGTTGCGGATGTCGGGCGGCGATGAAATCGCGTCCGGCGGCTGATTGCCGAGCGTGTAGGCAAGCGCATACGTTAAGATGGGCGGTGCGTAGGATTGTCCGCAGGCGCCGGGACCATAGAAGCGGCAGGTATCGAGTCCGAAAAGGAACTCGGTCAGCGGCGCCGACAGCCGTGTCTCCGAAGTGTAATCGAGTTCCATCAGGGAATTGAATATACCCACGCCCCCGCGTAGCGCGGTTTTGCGATCTCCGGTCAAGTCATAGGCGAATCCGAAGCGAGGAGCCCAATTATTCCAGTCCGGCTCGATCAGCGAGTTCGGCAAACCCGCCTGTTCAGAGGTGATGAAGCTCAGGTCGTAGAGCGACGTCAGTTTCTGTACCGTCGGATTCGCGATCAGCGACGCCGCTTGGCCGTGGTTGTTCAGCACGATGAAGCGAGTTGCGTTCGAAGGATCGAGGATCGACGCCCGCCCGTCGATATTCACCGGAGGCGAGTAGAATTCCTCACGCAACCCGAAAGTCAGGCTCAAACGCGGTGTTGCTCGAAATTCGTCGGTAAAGTAAGCCCCGAGATAATCCGTACGATCGTTTCCGCCGGAGTTGCCGGCCTGAGCAAACGAAAGAAACGGGCGGCCCAAAAGAAAATCGGAGAAAGCAGTGCCCGATACCGAACTCGCGCCGTCGCTGAACTCAAACACGCCCTGCCCGAAATCTTCGACGAGGTAAAAGAGCTGCAAACGCCGCGCGTCGGCGCCGAATTGCAGGGTGTAACGGCCTTTCACCCATACGATGTTGTCCGTGAATTGGAAAGTATTGTTCTTCCGAATCTGCGGCTGGAATATGTCGCTGTCACCGAGGTCGGCGTAACCGGGAATATCGATGGCTGGAACGCCGTTATTCGTCGCGCCCGGTGCGCGCGTGATGCCGACCGATTGCAGAAATCCGCTGTTGATGTTCTGCGCTTCCTTCGTCCCGTAGTAATACGAATAGCCGAAGCGAAAATCGTTGACAAGTGTCGGCCGGAAGACGGATGTGAGGCCGAGCGCGAGATTGCGTCCGGTGTCGTCATGGTTCGTGCCAAACGCCGGCGGCGCCGGAGGATTATTCGCAAAGGAATCGGGCACGAAGGGGAAGAGCTGCGTGCTTTGAAAAGCCAGAAAGCGCCCGAACAGTTGTTCTTTGCTGTTGATCTGATGATCGATGCGCAGCGTGCCCTGGTCCGCATTCACGTTGCGCAGTCCGGTGTCAATGCTGTTGAGCCCGGCGGGCGCGGCGCTTGACAGATTGGGCAAGGGAACTCGGGCAAGCAAGGCCGCCGACACCGGATTGATGTCGCCGGGCGGAATCTGGTTCCCCTGAAACGGCTGGCCGGTGGCCGGGTTGATGATGGCGGGGAACGGCTGGCCGGTGACCGGATTTGTTCCGTTCAGATCGCCGCTGCGCTCGGCAAGCGTCGGCAACAGCGTGGCGTTGGTGATGCTCTGCCGGATGCGCAACCCTTCGTAATTCGCGAAGAAGAATGTGCGATCGCGGCGCATAGGTCCGCCGAAGCTCGAGCCAAACTGGTTCTGCCGGTACGGCGGAATAGGCAGCGCAGGATCATCAAAGAAATTTCGCGCGTCCAGGGCGCTGTTGCGGAAATACTCGTAAGCGGAGCCTGAGAATTGATTCGTGCCCGTGCGGGTGACGATCTCGACTTGCGCGCCGGAAGCGATGCCCTGCGCCGCCGAGTATGAGTTCTCGACCACGCGGAACTCGCGGATCGCGTCGAGCGACGGGTCGACGGTCAGGCTGTAAGCGAACGGCTCCATGATGGTAACGCCGTCAAGGGAGAAATTATTTCGCTCCGACCGCTGGCCGTCGACCGAGAATCCGAGCCCCAGCGCGGCCGTGTTGAATTGCTGCGTGGCGCTGTTGGGATAGGGAGGCACCGCGCCTCCCGCCAGTAGCGCGAGCTGGGCGAATTGCCGGCCGTCGAGCGGCAGATTCTGTACGCGCTGCGGCGAGATTTCGTCGCTCTCGTCCGGCGTCAGCGTGTTGACAAGATTGCTTTGGGACTGGACCGTGACGCGCGTCTGCTCGCGCGCCAGGCGCAGCGTGATGTCCACGCGCAGCGTGGCGCCCACGCGCATCACGAGATTTCGCTCGTCGTATCCGGCGAAGCCCGGCTTGGATACGGCCAGCTCGTAGGCGCCAGCGGGTACTAGAGGGAGACTATAAGCGCCGCGATCGTCGGTCGAGACGTCGCGGGTCGCGCCGGTCATGGTGTTTGCGAGGCGCACTGTCGCACCCGAGATCGGCGCGCCATTCGAATCGGCAACGGAGCCCTCGATAGCGCCTGCCCAGCCCTCGGCTGGCATCGAGACTGCGGTCCCCAGGAGCGCGGCACAAATCGCAAGACAACTCGCCACCGGGATGATGATCTTCTGTCGCATGAGTCGTAGATTTCAATGCGGGGCAGGAACAGATGGAGGTACGCACATGCAACAGCATACGCTTCCGCCCTGAAAGACCCGGGCAGGCACACGCCATCGCGCGGTCTCGACCCTCTTCCATCCGGACTATACCGTCGGCTCCGGAATCTCACCGGATCGTGGGGACCCAAAGGCAGTGGCGAGTGTCAAGTGGCGAGCGACGGATTAGAAGCGACGAGCGAGCCTGAGAGCCGCCCTCGCGATGCTTGTCACTTGCCACTTGCCACTGTCGTTTGGCCCCCTCGCGGGCTTTACCGCCGATCGGGAATTGGGAGGGCTTGCGCCTTCCCTCACCCTGCCCCGAAGGTCACTTCGAAAAAGAGTATATCAGAAGAACACGCGCGCCTGCGATTATCATGCCCCTCGAAACGTATAGGATGAGGAAGAGAGCGGACCGGGGAATGGTCTGACCGGCGGCCGTTCGAGTGCAAGGGCGCTGGAATCGGCTCGTGGGAGCCTCTTAAATGATCCCCATCTACACCGTCATCGCCTACGGCTCCTGGTTGGCTCTGGGGCTTGTCTGGTTGCCGGGGTATTTCACGTCGAAACGGACTGTTGCCAGGCCGGAGCGCGGCAAGCAAGTGGTCGCAATCGTATTCATATGTGCTGGTTTCGGGCTTGTGTTTAACCATGGCAGCCTTGGATCGTTTCTCGGCGCCCGCGTGTCGCAGCAAACGGGCCTGGCGGCGCAAATCGGGCTCGGGTTGGATCTCATTGGGGTCCTGTTCGCCATCTGGGCACGATTGACGATTGGCCGTAATTGGTCAAATATCATAGCCCTTAAGGAAAAACACGAATTGGTGCAGACTGGCCCTTATGGCATCGTTCGCCATCCTATCTACGCGGGCATGTCGCTGGCGGTGCTGGGCACGGCGATGACCACCGGTTCGCTGGCCTCCTATCTGGGCTTCATCTGCATGCTGATTGGCTTGCTCATCCGCATCCAAAGCGAAGACCGGCTGATGGCGAAA
>JASHPE010000002.1 GCA_030038235.1 Terriglobia bacterium | reverse complement strand
TAACGGCAGTTGGCGCAGAACTCGTCCAGGATGCGCTGCTTCTCCGAACGGCTGGCCCTCTGATAGCGAGCATAGATGCTCTGCAAGTAGTCCTTGCGCGACCTTCGACTCATGCGGTTACCCGTCTCCATAACGGGTAACATTCTCAAATTGCGCGACCATCGCCTACCGGTAACATTTTAGGTTGCGCGATACGCGCCGCACTGGGCTAGCACATTTCGGCGTATAATCGCGCGCCGGGACGCGGTCAACACCTTTGCGCTTAGTTCCCCTCTTGGCGGGCAGCCTTTACGGTAACTCGCCAGGACGGCCCAGCGCAGCCCAAACCAGATCGGGAACGGAAAGCGGCCTTCTTGGCCACTGCACGCCTGCGGCCGCCATGGGTTTTCTCAGTTGCTGCAGGAGGAAAGAGGTGAGAAGCGGCGCAGGACCATGGCCGGACTGCGGCAACTTACGATGAGACTGCGCCCTCGTCTCGGTAAACCCCGGTGCCTGCACACACCCCAACCACCTGAAGAGAATGCAACTTTCCCTGTGGCGCCCCCAAAGATTGGCCGGTTAAGGAGGCATATCCTTGCCAAACGACAGGGATACCCCTTAAGTCGCACATGTCACTTTGAGACCGTGCCACAACGAGCGCGTGCGGGACAGAAGCAGACAACGCCATGAGATGAGGGGCTGGTTTTATGGCTGGGGCGCACCCGTCCGGTGGGCAGCCGCATCAAAACAATCGTCGAAATGAACAGACTGTCCGGCAAAGTAGCCATCGTCACGGGAGCGTCCAAAGGCATAGGCCGTGGCATCGCCAGGGCGTTCGCCGCCGAGGGCGCGCGCGTGGCCGTAAATTACCCTTCCGACAGCGCCGGACAGCACCGACACCATGGACCACTATCCTTTCAGTGGAGCTGAGGTTGATGATGCTTCCGCCGCTTGATCGCCTCCTGAACGGTGAGAATCACGCCGAGAACGTTCGACGTTTCCGAGGCCCCCGATGTCGCGCGGCTGTTCAAGGAAGTGGATTCCGCGTTCGGAATCAGCGATCGCCTGAACGACTTGTTCGGCACCTGGCATCCGACGAATCGGGGTGGATCACTGGTGAGGTTATTCGGGCGGCCGGCGGTCTCCTTGTGGCCAGATGAGTGTAACGTGATGACGTTGAGCTTCAGAGGGCTGGCCCGCATATGGTTGTTGAATAGCTCTCGTTCGTGCCCGGTTCCGAGGAGAAATTTATGCCGATCGGAACAATTACGGTTCCAGCGCTTACCCAGCAGAAACTCCACCACGCTATCAAGCAGCCGAATCTTCCGGCACGCGCAACAGGAGCTTGGCGCCCTTATCTGGAAGTGGCGAAAAACTGCAGTCCGCTGCAGCGCCCCTTGCCCACCCTGAAGTCGGCGGGATCGTCAGCGGTCATGCCGGAGGGTTCGATCTTCCAATGCGGATCAGGCGCGACCTCGGCAGTAGGTGCCAGGCGGCACGACCCGTACGGACAAAACTGTCCCCACAAAGACCGCGTCGCTGTTCAGGAATTCACAACGCACGGTTGGATACGGTTGGGAGCAGTAGCCGTAAGCCGTGCGAACCGGACAAAAGAGCGCATGAGCCAGCATCGCGACGGCCGTCGGCGGCCCGTCGAAGAATCGGGACAGGCACTGCGTGTCAATTTAATGGATATGAGCACGGGGCCCGCACAGCGATAGCGCGACTTGCTCCGGCACGCGGTCATTCAGTAAACTGTTCCGCTTCCCATTCGAACCGCGCCTAGGAAGACAGTCCTTCAACGTTCAAGGATTCTTGCGGGCGGGCAGCAGAGAGCACAGCCTTTCACCAGCGTCATCCGGTGATCGCATGACAACAAGTATGGGCGGGAATCGACGACACGGGACAGGTTTAAAGGAAGGCGTAAGCCCTATGCAGCTTTCGGGGTTCTTGCTCCTATCCCTGTTTTCTTTTTGCCTGATCTTGCTTACGCAGGAAGCGGCTAACCCGGTGAATGTGGCAAGTGTGACGTTCACCAAAGACGTGGCGCCGATTATCCAGAAGAACTGCCAGGGATGCCATCGCCCCGGCGAAGCGGCGCCCTTTTCGATGCTGACCTACGCAGAGATCAAGCCTTGGGCTGGCGCGATGAAAGAAGCTGTGTCGCAACGGATCATGCCGCCCTGGTTTGCCGATCCGCACTACGGTAAATTCTCCAATGCCCGGTCGCTGGCAGAGAAGGACATCGACACGATTTCCGCCTGGGCAGACGCTGGGGCGCCCGAGGGCGATCCCAAGGAGATGCCCGCGCCCGTCGAGTTCACATCGGGTTGGGCAATCCCGAAACCGGACGTGGTCTTCGAGATGCCCTTGACGTACCACATCCCGGCTCGCGGCGTGATCGACTATCAGAAAATCATTATTCCTACTGGATTCACCGAAGATAAATGGGTGCAGTTTGCCGAGGCGCGTCCCGATAATCGCGCTCACGTGCATCACATCATCGCCTATGTCCGCGAGCCGGGATCACATTGGCTCGAAGGTGAGAAACCGGGTGTTTTCTTCGTGGCGCCCAAACCGAAGGGCGATAATGTGGACACCAGCGCCCTTCCTAGCGACTTTCTGGTGGGTTACGCACCCGGCCAGCCTCCCGAGATGCTGGCGCCGGGTCGGGCCAAGCTGGTCAAAGCGGGATCCGACATCGTCTTTGAGATTCACTATACGACGGATGGCACGCCGGGTACCGATCGCAGCAAGGTGGGACTGGTCTTCGCCAAGCAGCCTCCTAAAGAACGTGTGCTCACTCTGTCGGCCACCAACGGGACTTTTGTGATTCCGCCGGGCGACCCGGATCATCGCGTGGACGCGGAGTTCACCGTGAATACCCAGGTGACGCTGCTATCCCTGCATCCGCACATGCACGGACGCGGTAAGGATTTCGAGTACCGGCTGGTGTTTCCCAACGGCGAAACCGAAACCCTGCTGCGCGTCCCCCACTACAACTGGCACTGGCAGCTCTGGTATACGCTGGCCGAGCCTATCGTGCTGCCCAAGGGAACGAAGATCGAGTGCACCGCGCACTTCGATAATTCGGCGAACAATCCGGATAACCAAGATCCGACAAAAGAAGTGCGGTGGGGCGACCAGAGCTGGGATGAAATGATGGTGGGATTCTTCAACCTGGCCTTCGACGTCAACATGCCGGTCCAGGACATCTTCACGGCGCAAAACGTGGCGAAGCTCGGAGCGAACAAGTAGAGCAGCGCGAGACCCGGCGCGGCGGCCGTCGGGCTGCGGAGACACGAAGATATGGCGCGTGCGCTGGCGATAACCCTCGCCTTGATCGTCGTCGTGACGTGCGGCCTCTTCGTGGTTCACCCCTGGTGGTTTCCGGATCCGATTTCAACCGCAGCCTCCGCGATCGATCGACAGTTCGCCATGACGTTCGCGGTCTGTGGCGTCCTCTTCGCGCTTGCGCAGGGCACGATGGCGTGGTTCGTTTGGCGCTACCAAGGTAGTCGACGGCGCGCTGAGATCAGGGATGGCCGCGGCAACGGGCGCATGGAACCCGCCTGGGCCGCGATGGTGCTGTTGCTGTTCGTCAGCCTGGGTGCGGCTGGATATCGCGTGTGGGCGCGAGACGTATCGCAAGGACCGGCGCCCGGCGCGCTGCGCGTGGAGGTCTGGGGCGAGCAATTTGCCTGGTACTTCCGCTACCCGGGACCCGACGGGCATTTCGGTCCCACGCATCCCGATCAGATGAATGACGGCACCGGGAATTATCTCGGGCTTGACCGCGACCACGACGCGGCTGCGCGCGATGACATCGTCGCGGCGACTCTCACCGTGCCCGCCGGCCAGCCGGTTGAGCTAGTGCTGCGCTCCAAGGACGTGATCCATTCCTTCTTCGTGCGCGAGCTGCGGATCAAGCAGGACGCGACTCCGGGAAGCATCTCGTCGATTCGCTTCACGGCCGAACGCACGGGGCGCTATGAGATCGTCTGCTCGGAGCTGTGCGGCCTGGGTCATTACAAAATGCATGCCGATCTCGACGTGGTCACGGCGGAAGAGTTTCAAGCATGGCTTGTGAAGCAGGCCCAGAGCCAGTGATTCGAGGCACCGTGCAAGCTCGCCGGGGGGAACCTTAAATCATGCCGCCGCATCCCGACGTGTCGAGCAACCCGCCCGCCGCGCCGTCTCACTTCCTGCGGCGCTACGTCTTCAGCACCGATCACAAGACGATCGGAGTGCAATACTACGGGCTGGGCCTGCTGGCTGTCCTGATCGGAATCCTGTGTTCGGCCTTCCTCCGCCTGCACCTGGCCTGGCCTCAGCTACCGCTGCCTCTGATCGGCCACATCTCGCCGACGGGCGCGCCGGGCGGCGTCATCACTCCCGAATACTATCTCTCCCTGATGACGCTGCACGCGACCTTGATGGTCTTCTTCGTGCTCACGACGGTGCCGCAGAGCGGTTTTGGAAATCTCCTGCTACCGGGTCAGACGGGCGCCAGCCAGATGGCTCTTCCGCGGCTCAACATGCTCTCTGTCTGGCTGACCTTCGCCTCATTCTGCGTCCTGATGTCGACGTACTTCATCTCCGACGGGCCGCCGATCAGCGGCTGGACGGCGTACCCGCCGCTCAGCGCCATCGGCTCGGTTGCAGGGCCCGGCGAAGGACTCGGCCAGACGCTCTGGCTGATTTCGATCGCCATCTTCTGCGTGGGTTCGATCCTGGGCGCGGCGAACGTGATCGCCACGGTGCTTCGCCGCGACCCGGAGATCAGGTGGATGAGCCTGCCGCTGACGGCCTGGGCATGGTTCATCAGCGCGATCCTGATCGTGCTTTCCTTTCTGGTGTTGCTCGCGGCCGACGGTCTTCTGTTGTCAGATCGCCTGGCCGGCACCAGCTTCTTTGTCCCCGCGGGCGTGGTGGTGAGCGACGAGCTCCTCGCGCACCAGGGCGGCTCTCCGCTGCTGTGGCAGAACCTGTTCTGGTTCTTTGGCCATCCCGAGGTCTACATCACGATCCTGCCCGCCATGGGCATCGTCAGCCGTGTGCTTTCCGTCTTCTCCCGCAAGCCGGTGTTCGCTTACCGTGAGACTGTAGGGTCATTCGTCGCCATCGGAGCCCTCAGCTTCGTCGTCTGGGGACATCACATGTACACCACGGGCATGAATCCTTACATGACCATGAGCTTTGCCATGCTGACGATGGTGATTGCTGTGCCGTCAGCCGCGACCACGTTCAGCTGGCTAGGGACGCTGTGGCGCGGCAGGATTGAATTCACCCTGCCGATGCTCTTCGCGCTGGGGTTCGTGTCGATTTTCGTGTCCGGAGGACTCACCGGCCTGTTCCTCGCGCAGCCCTCGCTCGACCTCTACCTGCGCGGAACCTATTTCGTGGTCGCGCACCTCCACTTGGTGATGGGCGTGGCGGTGGTCTTCGCGATATTCTCCGCCACGGCGTACTGGTTTCCAGTGATGTTTGGCCGGATGATGAACGATCGCCTGGGGAAGATCCATTTCTGGCTGACCTTCGCCGGCGTCTACTGTACCTTCGTGCCTATGCACTTCCTGGGATTCGCAGGCCTGCCGCGCCGCTATTCAGCGCTCAGCGAAACGCGATTCGCCAGCGATCTGGTCCACCTGAATACCTTCATATCCGTCGCCGCGCTCGTGACAACCGCTGCCCAACTGCTGTTTCTGGTGAACTTCTTCTGGAGCATGTTCAGGGGAACGCCGGCCGGGCCGAATCCGTGGGACAGCGGCGCGTCCGAACAGAGCCTGCCAGCGCCCGCCGCAACTGCCGCCAACTAACAGAAGCTCTACCCCTGAGCCTGTGTGACAACCGTCACTGCGGGGCCCGCTCTCTGCCCTTAACATGGCGAACTTTGATCCTTGCACGTTCGCGCATCGCGAACCGCACATTCATAGACGGCGGGGGGATTCATGATTGGCAGGCTGAGGATTATCGCTGTATCGCTGGCTGTGGTTTTGTCTTCCACGTTTGTCGGGCTGATGTTCTGGGGCTCACGCGCGGACGCGGTGCCGAGCTTTGCCCGGCAAACGGGGCTCGCTTGCAGCGCCTGTCACACCACCTTGCCCGAGCTCACCCCGCTCGGCCGGCAATTCAAGCTGAATGGCTATACCTTGAGCGGCCTCAAAACCATTACTTCGAAATCAGGACATCAGAATGCCGCGCTTGCCTTGCTGAGTGAGCTACCTCTGTCGGCCCAGTTTACGATCTCGAATACGGAAACTCAGGCGGCGCAGCCGGGAACCCAGAACGGAAGCTTTGAACTCCCGCAAAGCGCCAGTTTGTTCCTTGCCGGCGCCATCGGCGAACACGTGGGCGGTCTCATCCAGGTCACCTACGAAGGGCAGGCGGATCATTTCAGCTGGGACAACACGGACATTCGCTTCGCCCGGGATAGGAAGCTTCTCGGCAAGGATTTCGTGTACGGCATCGATTTCAACAACAACCCCACGGTGGAAGATCTGTGGAACGACACCCCGGCGTGGGGCTATCCCTGGGTGGCGCCCGATGCGGCGCCGTCGCCCATCGCAACTCCCATAATCAACGGCGGCCTGGCGCAGGACGTGGCCGGCGTCGGCGGCTACACGATGTTCGACCAGCACTTGTATGCAGCGGGCTTCATCTACCGGACGGAACACCTTGGCGGCGGTCAACCCAATCCGGGCGTGGGATACGGAACGAATATCACCGGGCTCGCTCCCTACTGGCGGGTCGCCTGGCAACAGACCCGCGGCAACGACTCTGTGGAGGTTGGAACCTACGGAATGCATCTGGCGTCGATTCCCGGCGGTGTCACAGGTCCGCGTGATTTCATCACCGACCTGGCCGCGGACTTCCAGTGGGAGCATACGATACCCTGGAAGGGCCGCAACGATCTGCTGACGGTCCACGGCGACTATATTCACGAGAGCTCCGAGCTCCTGGGGACGCTGGCTGCGAGCGGCGCCGCATTCGCTCCACACGATCTGAACTTCGAGCATCTGGACGCCGTGTATCACATCGGAAACCGTTTCGCCATGACTGCCGGTCCCTTCTGGACGACCGGCACCACAGATTCCACCTTGTTCGCTCCCGCACCCGTGAGCGGAAGCGCCAGCGGAAATCCCAAGTCGGACGGGTATATCCTGAATTTCTCCTACTGGCCGCTGCAGAATATTCAATTGGGAGTGCAGTACGCGGGATACCTGACGTTCAATGGAGCGAGCACCAACTACGACGGCTCGGGCAGGAATGCCTCGGGCAATAACGCCGTCTACCTGGTCGCGTGGTTCCTGTTCTAATCAGCAATTGACAGGCTTATTCGAGGTGGATGATGAATCGCAGAAGATTCGGGGTGCTCATTGCCGCAGTCAGCTTGATCGCCGTGCTGCGACCGCTCGACGGTCGTGGACGGCCGGCCAGGCCCGACGCAGCCGGTACCGTTAAAGGCACGATCGCCCTTCAGGGCGCCAAGCCCCACTTGCCGGAGATCAGTATGGCGCAGGACAAGGTGTGCGCGTCCGAGCAGACGGGTCCCGTTTTTCCCCAGGACGGCCAGGTGAACGGCAATGGAACTCTCCCCAACGCCTTTATTTACGTCAAGGCGGGACTCGACAAGACTTATCCCGCGCCTTCGACGCCTGTGACGCTTGACCAGCGCCGGTGCGAGTACGCACCGCACGTCCTCGGCATCATGGTCGGGCAGCCTCTCTCGGTAGTCTCCGAAGACCCGACCACTCACAACATTCACGTGATGGCCAAGGAGAACCGCTCCTGGAATGTTTCGCAGCAGCCCGGCGCTCCGGCCCTCACCCGGCACTTCACGCGTCCCGAGATCATGGTCGCCGTGAAATGTAACGAGCACCCCTGGATGAAAGCTTACATCGGGGTGACCACGAATCCGTTTTACGCTGTCTCAGGGGATGACGGGACGTTCACGATTCCGAATCTACCTCCGGGCCGGTACACGATCGCAGCTTGGACGGCCACCTTCGGCACTCAGGAGCAGCAAGTCACGGTGGAAGCCGGCGGGACCGCGACCGCAAACTTCACGCTCGAGTCCCACTAGCCCGAGGCCAGGTTCGTTCTGACAGCGTCGGCCTGTAGCGCCGCTACAGCCTCTTACTCGTCGGCCGCCGGCGTGAGCTTGAACACCGTGCCGCAGTTGTGTCCGGTGCCTCCATTGAGCGTCGTTCCGTAAAGATTGCCTTGCCCATCCACGACCAACCCACCCTGCGGTGTGTTGCCGGTTTCCTTTTCGGGAAGGCTATACAGCACCGATTCCACTCCGGCGGAATTGATCTCGAAAATCGTTCCGCAGCCAAGCCTGCAGTGTTCTCCAGTTCCGCCCGATGCCGTGGTCCCGTAGAAGTTCCCGGCGGAGTCCTCGACGAGCGGTCCCGTGGGCGCGGCGCCATCGGGCACGCCGCCGAAGTCGTGAACCACCGTCGTTGTACCCTTGTTGTTGATCGCCCAAACCAGGCCGGCGTTTGATGGCCCTCCTTCAATCGAGGTGCCGTAGAGATAGCCTTCCGGGGTGCGCAGCAGGCCCCACTCCGGCTGGTTTCCCGTTATGCCGTGCACGTTCAGGAGGAGCTTTTCCTCTCCGGCCGCGTTCAGCTCAAACGCGGTGCCAGCGCTCTCAGAGCCGCCTCGGATGGACGTTCCGTAGATGTTCCCCTCCGAATCGACGATCACGCCGGAGACCGCTTGGGCAGGCCCGGGAGCGCCTGGGAGGTTGTAGAGGGTCTTCAGTCCGTCGAGCGTAATCTCGAACACCGTGCCCTGTCCGTAGGTTCCGCCAAGATAGGCTGTCCCGTAAAGATTCCCGTTCTGGTCGATACTCAATCCGTAGGGGAAACTCCCGTCGGGGCCTGTGAAGTTGTGGATGGTAGTCAACGTACCGTCGGGAGCCAGTTTGAAAACGGTGCCACGGTCGGAATGAGGACCTCCGAAAACGGTTGTCCCATACAGGTTTCCCGCGGAGTCGAAGACCAGGGTCCCATCCTGGGGTTGGGCGCCGTCGCCAAAGCCAAAGCTGTGCAGGACGGTCTCAACACCCTGGGGAGAGATCTTGAATACGGTCCCCTCGTCATATGTCCCGCCGCTCTCGGTGGTACCGTACAGGTTTCCTTCTGCGTCGAGCGTCAGGGTGCCCGTTGGCCCGTAACCGTCGGGCTGGCACTGGAACGAGTAGAGCGTGGAAAAGGTCTGCCCATGCGCGGCTGGCGGCATTCCCATAAGGGCCGCGGCAACGAAGAGCAATGTCAATCTCGCCGGCAATCTGGAAGCTTGCGCGATCTTTAACATGGAACCCTCCTCTCTGGTGCGTCGTGCCGACATCGATTCGATTCGGCGTAGCCTCCTTTGATAGCACGGGATTGTAGAATGTCAACGTGGGAAGGTGTTACGTACCGAGGTAATGTCGATGGCTCATAGAGACTTCAACTGACATCGCGCCGGCGCCAGATGTCCAAGCCGGGCGCCCCCAAGGCCAACAGGCCGAGGGATGGCACGAACTTTTGGGAAATCGGCTGGCTCTCGTCGCGCGCTCCGGGCGTCTCGTCAGAACGTCCAGAATTGCCGTCAAAGCGGGGCTCGATGAGGTCTCCGGAGGTCTGCCCGGCAAGGATGGGTACGTTGGGCTCCGTTTCATATGCGTAGCCGGTCAGTTTGGCTTGAATCTCGAATGTCTTCTGATCCACCAGGACGGAAAAACGTGCCCAGCCATAGTGCTACTTGTTGTTAACAACAAACTTCAGTCCCAGATAGCGATTGGTCACGTCGATGAAGTTACCCCGCTCGCTGCGCGCGCTGGCCTCCGCCATGTACACCGGGTAGCTGGAGGGGGGCAAGCCCCTGAAAGTCCGCTTGCTGTTGATGATGGCGCCCGAACGCAAGGCCAAGGCCATCCGGTTGGGAGGGGCCGCTACGGCGTCATAGAAATCGCCGTCCCTCCCGCCGAAATTGTTAGGGATTACGCTCAGGACGCCGAGCTGGACACCGCTTACATACGTGTCGGTAATCACGAAATCGATTACGCCGTTGTGGTCAACGTCGAGCCTGTACGATTCGCCGGGCGCAAAGGGAACGCTTGCGGGAGTGTAAACCACTTTGGCGGAGGCAGAGCCGGCCGCCGTCAACAGACCAGCGCACGCAGTCACCGCGTAGGCGTTCAGACGCTCCAATGTCCGCTCGTTCAGTCCGCCGGATTTCAGCGCCTCGTTCTTTTGCATAGCCTGCTCCTCTCTTTATCGAAAGCCAGCAAGTCTCTCAGCTGAAACCTCGTGTCAAGGCCATTTTTATTCCTCTGCTTTCTGTTCCTTCTTACGCAACTTGTAATCGATCCATCGTTCACTTGCGCGCCTGATGTCAGTCTGCTGGCGCTGTTCGTTCCACCGCCAAGAAGGAGGATTGCCCGCTCGCTTTCCGGTCCAAAATATACGCGGTATCCGAGGGGCCGAACTTGATCCTGCACTCGCAGCGAGCCGAGGCAGCCCTTGTCGTGTAGCGGCTGGCGGGCTCCGGATGCCCCGCCTCACAACTGGTTGTGGTCACCTGAGTCGAGTGGATATCCAGATCATGTAATCCTCTTTAGAGACGATAGGGTGGTGAGAGGCCGGAGGGCTTGCTCCGGCCCCTCACTCTGTGGATGCCGACCCTGTGCTATCTGCAGAGGGAACGAGCGAAAGGTCGAACCTTTGCCCTGCCGCGCTGGCCCAACGCAACTTTGCCTTTTGGCTGGGACAACTGGGAAGGACAGCGAGTTCTACGCAAGGTTGCCCTTCAAAGATGCGCCACTCTTGAACCAAAGCCACCAGAAATGATGCTCGTTGTTAGGTTCCGATTCCGGTCAGCAGCACCTTCTGTGGGCTCCCGCCACCGTTATCGTTGATGGTTACTTGAGCGGCGCGATTGCCATCGGCGGTAGGAGTGAAGGTCACGCTTATCGTGCAGCTCTTGCCCGCTCCGACGCTGTTACCGCACGTGTTGGTTTGCGCGAAGTCGCCCGAGTCCGTGCCCGAAATGCTGATATTCATGATGGTGAGGGCAGCCGTGCTGGTGTTGGTCAGCGTCACGGTTTGCGCCGCGCTCGTGGTGCCAACCGCCTCCTTTCCGAAGCTCAGTTTTAGGGGCGTGAGCTGCACATAGCTGCCTGCGCCGCTCAGCAAGACGACTTGGGGGCTGTTGTAGGCGCTGTCGTTTACCAGTAATTGGCTGCTTTCGTTGCCCTTCATCGTTGGGGTGAAGCTTACGTCGATGACGCAATTGGCGCCGGGGGCCAAGCTGCCGGTACAAGTGTTGGACTGCCCGAATTCGCCGGCGGTCTCGATGCTGAATATGTCGATGGTCGAAGTGCTAACATTCGTTAGCGTGGCTGTCTTCAGCGGGCTCGTGGTACCGACGAGTACTGTGCCAAACGAAATCTTCGCTGGCGTCAATGTTACCCCTTTGCACTCGCCAGCGCTGCCCGCATTATAAATCGTCAGAATCTCGTCAGCGGATAGTGCGCTAGTGAAGAGCTGGAGTTCGTCGATGCGGCCAACCCAGAATTCTTGCGGCTGCTGCCCGATCCTCATGCCGATAAACGGAGGGTTCGTTAGCGGAACTGCCCCTGAAAATGTCTGGCTCTGGACAAGACTGCCGTTCAGGTAGAGTTGGGACAATCCCGTGCCGGAATCGTACGTTCCTACCAAGAATGTCCAGGTGTTTGAGGGAAGTGCTCCCGCAAACTCTCCCTCGTCATCTCCGTTCGGTCTCCAAATTATGGAGTTTGTGCCCGCAATCCCAAGTTGCGGACCACAGGTTCCGATTGGACCGCAATCGGCGTCGTCAAACTGAGTATAGACCCACTCAATGTTGTCCTGCGCTTCCTGCTGACTCTGGTCCGCATACACCCAAGCCGCCACAGTCACCGCGTTGGTTGATGCCGGAAGGTGGTTAGCGACCGCGATGTATGCACACGTCGGACAGTCGTATTCATTTTGAATGGGCCCAGGCTCATTGAGGCTAAAGGCTTGAGCAACTTCTCCGGGAACGAAAAGCACATCGTTGACGGGTGTTCCCGTATTGCTTCCCACGATGTCACTGAAGTTTCCATCTCCGGGCCACCAAGCAACGAGATTCGGCGGCGGCGGTGTGCAAGCTGGCTGCTGAGCAAGGAGGGCAGTGCAAGTGAGCAACGAGCCTACGAGGAGCATGACAGAGCAGGCAATGACAGCCAATGAGCGTTGCATGACAACCTTCCTTTCAGAATGGGAAGGCCGCAACTCATTTCGCCTCATTCGGTTGTGTGACATCACACGTGTAAATCCTTTCATCGTTTCTTACCCTCGCAGTTGAATTTGACTTCGTCGGTACGCGAAGGTTCTTGCTTCCCCGCGCTCACCCGACCACGAAGTGTCCGTCAGGGGCTTGTCACCGTCAAGGCTAGCGCAGTTAAGTTAACGGTTAAAGTCTTACAATAACGGCTCAAGGTTCAAGAGATTAGAGGGAGGCGTGCGCGGAAGGGCCGCAGGGCGTCGATTCATTAAGAGTCGTGCTAGTATCATCGCGAGTCCCAAACATTGACTTGAGACAAACGATGGCAAGCCCAAAAGATAGTCCGGCCAACAACGATACTGCCTTGAGCGCGGTGGGCACGGAGCCATTCGAAATGCCCGCGCCCGAGGCCGTGCGAGCGGAGGTGAATAAGATTTTGTCTTCAGCGTTACTTCAGAATGCACCTCGGTTGAGCAGGTTCCTTGACTTTGTGGTCGAGAAGACCATATCTGGCGAGAGCGAAAGCATCAAGGAATACCTCATCGGAGTTGAGGTATTTCAGAAGACCGACTTCGATCCTAGCACCAGCAGCCAGGTCCGCGTGCAGGCCAGAAATCTCCGTGACAAACTCGCCGAATACTACCAGACCGACGGGCGAGCGGATTCTTTGCTGATCGAGCTTCCAAAGGGCAGCTATGTTCCCACTTTCCGACCTCGAAATACCAGAAACGCACCGACGCCCGAGGCCGTTCGCGTGGCGCACCCTGTCCGGCGGGAATCGGAAAGTCCGCGGTCCAGCGTACAAGCACAATCCAAGCGGGCGGCGCTCCGCCTGGGTGGGGCCGCCCTGACGATAGCTATTGGTTTTGCTTACTGGGTATTTAGACCGCTGCCGCAACCTACCCTGAGACAGACCCGACCGCTCACTCACGACGGATTCGAGAAGCGAGGGCCCATGCTGACAGACGGAACGCGGCTCTATCTCACTGAACGAAGAGGACATAGATGGCTTCTGGTCTCAGTGCTGCTCGGCGGAGGCGAAACCAGTGTAGTCCCCCTTCCAGTTGCAGCCGTCCAGGTATCCGATATTTCCCGGGATGGGGGGAGGTTTCTGGGATGGGATACCTCCGGGGACTCAAGCCGGATGATAACTTGGCCCGTCACAGGGGGGCCGCCAGACTATACGGGAGTTACCGGCGGCAGCTGGGCGACTTGGTCGCCCGACGGCGCTCGCATTGCCTACGTCGACGAGAATAACCGGTTGATGATAGTCGGGCCGAACACCAACGGGCCCCGAGAGATCAGTGCGTCCGTAAGCGGTCTTTATTGGTGGCCTGAGTGGACGCCGGACAGCAAGACGCTCCGCTTTAGCTTGCAAGGGGCCAAATCGCAGACGTACTCACTCTGGGAAGTGGACGCGGACCGAGGCAAGCCTTACCGGTTGCTTTCCGGGTGGGCCGAAGCGCCTGTTCGTATTTCACCTGCCGGGTGGACCTTCCAGGCATCGTACTCTTTCATTAGCTCTCTGGGACCCGTAGTACCTCCCCCCGATCGCTCAGAGCGCGGCGACCGCCCTGATGTGTGGATAATGCGCGAGACCTGCGGAATGGCCTTTTGGCGCTGTCGCAAGCCGTTGCCCCTAGCAATCGGAGGCGCAAGGTATTACGCTCTCCTACCCAATCGCGATGGAAGAAGCATATTCGCGATCGGCATACAATCTGCGTGGCACCTCGAGCGCTCCGATAGGCGGTCTGGCGCCTTCTTTCCTTATCTCTCAGGGCAGGCTGCGACTGACTTGGACTTTTCGAAAGATGGTAAATCGGTAGTTTACACCAGAGTGCCCGACTACACTCTTTGGCGCAGCAACGCGGATGGCAGCGACGAGCGGCAGCTTACCTCTGCCGCCATGTTGGGCGAATCCCGCGAGCCGCACTGGTCACCCGACGGAGCTGAAATCGCATTCCTGGGCGTGTCCCGGTCTCAACATTACAAGGCCTACGTTATCGCGGCTGGGGGGGGCTTTCCAAAGCCTTTGGTTGAAGGCGACGGCGAGGAGGGCGTGCCCACTTGGTCGCCAGACGGCAAGAGTCTTGTGTGGGGTGATCCGCTCAACCGCCGTGCGCCTCCCGAGATGCTGATCCACAAGCTCGATATCAATACGAGTCAAGTCACCAATCTACCGGATTCGTCGGGCCTCTGGACACCAAGGTGGTCGCCTGATGGGCGGTACGTTGCCGCCCTAGCCGTTGACGCCCTTACGGGCGACGTCCAGTCCCAGTATCCTGGAGCGAAATTCCGGCCTCCCGGCCTATGGCTCTTCAATGTCGGGACGGGAAGGTGGGCTTGTCTGGTTCCAAGGCTTCACATCGACCAAGTGCGGTGGGCTCAAAACAGTAGAGTACTCTACTTTTCAATTATGGGCAAAGACCCCGGGATCTACCAGGTGCAGGTCACCGGCGGTGACGCGGCGGAACGCATCTTGGGTCTAAGCGGTCTTTCAAGCGAGTCGGAGTGGGCCGGAATGACCCCGGACGGCTCACCGTTGGTAGCCCGCAGCTTCAACGTACAGGAAGTGTATGCAATCGATTTCGTGTGGCGCTAAGAATGTTCCCAGAACGAGCTTCTTTGTCGACCTTTAGAGTCATACTCGGGGGAGGTGCGGCTGACGGATTTGGCCTGCGTGATCGCTAGGGCAGCCCAGGGATGCGGCTGAGAGAATATTCAACGGCGGCTTCGAGCGTGAACCCCTCAATGCGGGTTTTGACTGGCGCTACGACCAGCAGCCATATCTCAGGCTTGACTTCGCTGATACTCAGGCTTACGAAGGTCGACGATGCCTCCGAATCGACTTTACGGTGCCGCACAACGGCGAATACGAGCCTGTTTACGAGGACTTGGCCACGGAACCCGGCACCAAGTATCTGCTAACCGCCTTTGTCAGGTCCGAAGGGCTCACTTCCGACAGCGGCCCGCGGCTGCGGGTTGTGGATCTCATACGGCCCGCGGCCTTGGACGTCGCCACGGAGCAGACGCTGGGCACCACTGCATGGCACGTCATAAAGGTGAGTTTCGTCACCGGTTCCAACACACGGTTCGTGCAGGTTTTCATCTGGCGGCCTCGA
>JASHPE010000063.1 GCA_030038235.1 Terriglobia bacterium | reverse complement strand
GATTTCCGCCGTGCCGAAGGTGAAGAAATCACCGGGCCGGCGGATCGTACTCAATTCTTCGGCAAGCTGCACCGCGATTGCGGACATGGCGACCTTTCATCGTCGGACGGTGAGCGCGCGACGATTTATCGCGTACTCGATGACGCGCTATGTAGCCTGACGGTCACACGAAGCGATATCGCCTGATATGCTCACCTGCGTTATTTTGGGCGGGCGTTTTGGTTATTGCAATTATTTCATATACTTCATCCACTGCGAGAGTAAGCGGGGCAAAACCAGTGGCGGTATGATTATACGATTCCCGGACTCTCGCGAGTCAGATTCATATTGGGAATGGTGCCGCCTGCAAATCTGGACAATCTCTCGCACGCCGAGCTCAAGAACTTGGTTGTGACCCTGTTTGAACAGCTGGCCGAGCAGCAGCGAATGATTGTGGCGTTGCGTGATGAGATCACCCGCCTCAAAGCTGGTCCACGGCGGCCGAACATCAAGCCGAGCGGCATGGAAAAGGCAACCGAACCGAAGTCTGACAAGCCAGGCGGTCAGGGAGGCGGCAAGCGCGGCGACACGAAATCGAAGCTGACGATCCACGAGGAGAGGGTCATCAAGGCCGATGCATCAGCGGGGTCGCGCTTCAAAGGCTATACCAGCTTCGTGGTGCAGGATCTCGTGGTTCGTCCGCATGTCACCAATTTCCGCTGTGAGCGCTGGCAGACGCCGGATGGCAAGGTGGTGACGGCCTCACTGCCAGCCGGCATCGATGGGCATTTCGGTCCGGAACTGCGTCGCTTCGTGCTCGCCCTCTATCATCAAGGGCAGATGACCGTGCCCCGGCTGGCCACGCTGCTGCGCAGCCTCGGCATCTTCATCTCCAAGCGCCAGGTAGTCCGCCTGCTCAACGTCGGGCAGGACGAATTCCTCACCGAGGCCCGTAACGTGCTCCGTGCCGGGCTGTCGAGCGCCGTCTGGATCACGGTTGACGACACCGGGGCTCGCCACAAGGCCGCCAACGGCTTCTGCACCCAGATTGGCAACGATCACTTCACCTGGTTTGGCACGACGGATTCCAAGAGCCGCCTTAACTTCCTCGAACTGCTGCGCGCCGGCCACGGCGATTACGTGATCAATGACGAAGCGATCGCCTACATGCGCGAACGCGCGTTGGCGCAACACGTAGTCGCGCGCCTTCTCGAGCATCCCGCCCGATACTTTGCCGACCAGGCAGCCTGGAACCGCCATCTCGATGCGCTTGGCATCTCTGCCCTCAAGGTCAATTCGGACCCGGTGCTGATCGCCACCGAGGGGGCGCTGTGGGGCAGCGTCAAAGCCCATGGCTTCTTGTCCGACACTGTGATCGTCAGCGACGACGCCGGTCAGTTCGATGTCGGCCAACACGGGCTTTGCTGGGTGCATACAGAAAGGCTGGTGCACGAGCTCGACACCTTCACCGACGAACACCGGGCCGCTCAGAGCGACGTCCGTGACCTGATCTGGAAGTACTACCGCGCTTTGAAAGCCTACCGTCGCCGTCCCACCAAGCGAAGCAAAGCAGTCCTGGAGGCGAGGTTCGATCGCATCTTCACGCTCAAGACCGGATTCGTCACGCTCGACCGCTTGCTCAAACGGCTCCACAAAAAGAAGCTCGAGCTGCTCATGGTGCTCGAGCATCCCGAGATCCCGCTCCATACCAACGGATCGGAAAATGATATTCGTGCTCAGGTAACCAGGCGCAGGGTTAGCGGCGGCACGCGCAGTGACATCGGTCGAGATTGCCGCGACGGCTTCATTGGCCTGGCGAAAACTTGCTTTAAATTGGGCATTGGATTCTGGGATTACCTCGGCGCCCGGCTGCACGTTCCCGGCTGCCAACTCATCCCGCCCCTGCCTGAACTGATCCTCGCCAAAGCGCCATCGCCCTGATCGCCCGGGGTTTTGCCCCTATTGCCACAGTCAGAACCAAGTCATTGATTTTCCTACGATTGGTTCCAAATCCAACTTTGCGCTATTGAAAATCAACGCGAAAATTGGCTCGCCCGTCCCTTCCGCGCTCAATGCTGAATCAGCTTAATAAGCTCCTCCGCGGTGAGCCGGGCACTGGTCTCCGCGCCTTCGAGTAGATCGGCCGCGAGATTGCGTTTGTGGTGATGCAGATCGAGAATGCGCTCCTCGATGGTGTCGACGACGATGAGCCGATAGACCGTCACCGGCCGGCTCTGACCAATGCGATGGGCTGGGTCGGAGGCCTGGTCCTCGACCGCCGGGTTCCACCACGGGTCGAGGTGGATGACGTAGTCCGCAGCCGTCAGATTAAGGCCTGTGCCACCCGCCTTGAGACTAATCAGGAAAAGATCCCCGCCCCCGCCCTGGAACGCCGCCACGCGTTCCGCGCGCTGCTGGGCGGATACCGCGCCATCAATGTATTGATAGCGTATGCCACGTTGATCCAGCGCCTCGCGGACTTTCTCCAGATGGCCGGTGAACTGGCTGAACACCAGGGCCTTGTGGCGGTTGCGCAGCAATTCGTCGATCAGATCGAGCACCGATCGCAGCTTCGCGCTCTCGAGCCTCGTGCCCGGATCGATCAGGCCTGGATGACAGCAGGCGCGGCGCAGCCGCGTGATTTCCGCCAAGATGTGTATCTTGCGCTGGCCCGAAGGGCCGTCAAGCGCCGCGAGCGTCGCCAGCGCCTGGCGCCGCATGGCCTCGTAGAAGGCACGCTCCTCGTCGGACTGGGAGACCTCGATAACGAGCTCGGTCCGCGGTGGCAGCTCGCCGAGCACCGCGCTTTTGGTCCGGCGCAGCATGAACGGCCGGACCAGAGCGCGCAGCGCGTTGCGAGCGGTCGGATCGCCGCGCCCGATCGGCGCCGCAAAGCGGCGCGAAAACCGTTCGCGAGAGCCCAAGAGCCCCGGATTGATAGTGTTGAACAAGCTCCACAGTTCCTCGAGATAGTTCTCAACGGGCGTCCCGCTTAAAGCGAGCCGGAAGCGGGCATCGAGCTTCTGGCTCGCCTGCGCGCGCTTGGTCTCGGCATTCTTGAGGTTCTGGGCCTCGTCAAACACGACGACGTTCCAGGCGCGAGCCGCAAGCATCTCGTCCTCCTGATGCAGCAGGCCGTAGCTCACGATCAGCACCTCGCCGGGGCCGAGTCCCTCGACGCACCTTCGGCGATCCGGCGCCGCGGCCAGCCGGCGGACTTCGAGCGTCGGAGCGAACCGGGCGACCTCTTTCTCCCAGTTGTGACA
>JASHPE010000062.1 GCA_030038235.1 Terriglobia bacterium | reverse complement strand
TCGAATTCCGAATGAATTCACGACGATTCATGTGCGGCATAATTCCCATCCTCCCTGGTTTCCCTGACGATTCAGATTGTAAGGGGCAGTCTATCACCACCGCACCCCGTTAACCACCGTAGCTGGTAGCGCGGGCGTCCCCGCCCGCTGTGCTGCGGGCATCCTGCCCGCGCAACCCGCGCTTACTGCACGACCCTGCTGAGTTCGTTCCTATGCAGGAGCGGGACGCGCGCTCCCATGGCCGACCCTTCGGCCTTGGCCATTTTTTCCATTCGTCCCCTTTCATGCTCTCCCCAAGGCTCACGATTCCAGTCCGGATCGCCGTTGGCCGGTGGGCTATACCCATCCCGCTCAAGAGCTCCTGGTTTCGCCACCCGAAATCGCAGGCAGCGTACGGCGCCCTCCCACAGGCGGTAGCCGCGCGGCCAGTCGTCAATGCGGCACCGCCTCTGGCACCAGAAGACCATACCCGTGCGGGTCTAGCGGTCCACAATGCTGTATCGCCGCCGGCCAAATCTGCAGTCGATCGATACCCGGTGCTTGTTACCGCCAGAAATCAAAGGACTTTCCAGCTTTGTTCCTGAAGTGTGCATTCGCAGGGTCAGACACCGGGCGCGCAGGGCAATCTCGTCGATTTGCCGGCGCGAGGCGGGGTCCTGCGCCCTAATCGCCTGCGCGATCCGCGACCGGATGGCGCCGCAAACGGCTTCCTGGCCGGTGTGACCGGCTTCAAAGAGCTTCTCCCTCAGCCGGGCGGACCGCGCCGCCAGGACGGTGTACGGCTTCCGCTTGAGGGCATTCAGGCAAACACGGGCCTTGCCGCGACGGCTGCGCGGTCCAGTGGATTTCAGAGCGTTGGTCCGGCGCGCGGCCAGAGACCTGGAAGTGAGGGAGGTGGATCGCAGAGACGTACTAGCACCTCGATAGAGCGCCAATCGAGCGGGCCCCGGGGGCGGCTCGCGTGTCGCTAACTGAACTGGTATTTAGAATATGATACTGAAGCGATCGAAAGTCAAGAGACCTGGGAGCTAAAGGCGGGCAAGATGCCAGCGCTCCCAGGCGCCAACGTGTCAAGAGCAGCGCCTTCGACGCCGCATGCTAGTCTAAGGATTCTGCGACCGCGAGACCGCGTCGCGGGGCGATTAACCGGGAGCCAGTGAGAATCCTCTGGGTCAAGGCGAATAAGCTGCTGCCGATGGAGAGCGGAGGCAGCATTCGATCCTTTCACATCGCGCGTCATCTGGCGGCGCGTCATGAGCTGACCTTCCTCTCCTATTACACCGGCGTTCCGGACCCTGCTTACCACGCCGAACTCGTGCGATGCTTTCCCGGCGCCGTCGCGCAGCCGGCTGGGAAGTGGGATCCCGCCGGCGCCGCCCGTGCGCTCGATTACATCCTGCACCTGCCGCGCGCCGCGCCCTACGCCGTCAGCCGCTTCGCCTCGCCCGCGGTCAGCGGGAAGATCGCCGGCTGGTTCCGCGAGCGGCGCTTCGAAGTCGCGGTCTGCGACTTTCTGCAATCGGCCATCAACTTCCCAGTCGCGCCCGCCGGATCGCGACCTGACGGCCGCGCGATCCCGTCGGTACTCTTCCAGCACAACGTCGAGACCGAGATCTGGCGCCGCCACGTGCTGACCGAGCCCAGCAAATATAAGAATCTCGTTTACGGCATCGAGTTCTCTAAGATGATGCGGTACGAGCGGAGGGCGGTGCAGCAATTCCAGCATGTGATTGCCGTTTCCGCAAACGACAAACGCCTGATGTCCGCCTGGGTGGACGCGTCGCGCATCACGGTGGTGCCGACGGGGGTGGATCTGGCGGAGTATCGCCCTGAGTCGTCGACGGACGAGACACAACCTCTGGTGATGTTCGTGGGCGCCATGGATTGGGAGCCGAACGTGGGGGCAGTCGAGTACTTTTGCCGCGACATCTGGCCTCGCGTGATGGCCGAGACTCCGGAAGCCCGCTTTCGTATCGTCGGCCGCAATCCCGTGTGGCGGGTACAGGCGTTGGCTTCGGATTCGGTCGAAGTCACCGGCCGCGTGCCGTCGGTCCGGGAGCATCTCAGCCAGGCGGCTGTGGTGGTGGTGCCGTTGCGCGTCGGCGGCGGAACGCGCTTGAAGATCTACGAAGCGATGGCGGCGGGCAAGGCGGTGGTTTCCACCACCGTCGGCGCCGAGGGACTCGACGTGCATCACGGCAGCGACATTTTGCTTTCGGACGATGCTGCGACCTTCGCCGATGCTGTCATCATGCTGCTGCGCGATCGCAACGCGCGGTCGAGATACGGGCAGGCCGCGGCGCGCCAGGCCGCGCAATTCGATTGGCCGCAAGTGGCGGTGAAATTCGAGGACGTCTTGAAGCGAGTGTCAGGAATTGAGAGGTAGGGGCGGGTAGGTGGCACAGCCACTCTTGGCTGCGCTGAGGAAAAGGCCCAGGTAGTGACAAGGCACAGGGTCGAAAAACCTCACCGAGCGAAAGATTGGACTTAAAGCCGCGGGTGCGTTTTTCATGAGCTTTCGCGGGCCGAAGGCCCTAAGGCACAGCCAAGAGTGGCTGTGCCACCTGCCCGCCCGTATGTCTGAAAATCCCGTCGCACGCCTATCCAGTGAAGGTTCGGCAGTGAACGCAGAATCCATGCTCGAACAACGCGAAGGTGGGGGCGATCCTCTCACCGGGCCTGTTATAATAGATGGGTTGCTGAGCGCGACACCGGCTGCTGGCGTGGCGATGCGCGACGCGACGCGCAGGGTGTCCGCGCTTCCTCGCATGGTTCGACTTTTTAACGTCTATTACCCGAAACGGACTCTGGCGCTGGTAGCTGCCGAGACTGTGCTGATTCTGCTGGCCCTGCTCGTGCCGATGACGGTGGAGTTCGGCAGCGATACCCCTTTGGTTTTGAGCTATGAAACGGGCTTCCTGCGAATCTTCGTGGCGGCCGCCATCTTCATGGCATGCGTCTACTACGTGGACCTCTACAGCGCCAGCGTGCTGGCGAATCCGCGCGAAACGCGAGCCCGCATTTTCGCCTGCGTAGGCGCCGCCTGCATCATTCTGGCCGCCGTTTACGCCATAGCGCCTACGATTCGCCTGGGCGAGATGGTGATTCTTCCCGGCATCGTGCTGTGCGCGATGGCCCTGTTCGCCTCGCGCGCCACTTTCTACTCGCTGAGCCGGTCGTCGCGTTTAGCGCAGAGGGCCGTTCTGCTGGGTCAGGGCCCACTCATGTACCGGCTGGCCGAAGAGATTCCCAATCGGCCGGAACTCGGCATCCGGCTCGACGGCTACATTGGCGCTTCTCCGGGTGATGCTCCTTTGCCTCACGGCCTGACCTTCCTCGGCGATTCCGAAGCCTTTGCCGAAATCCTGCGCGATCGGCCGGTCGACCACGTGATTGTGACCATGAGCGATCGTCGCGGGTCTCTTCCGGTGCGGGAGCTCCTGCAGCTCAAGACGGAGGGCGTGCTGGTGGACGACGGCGCCGGCTTCTACGAGACAATCTCGGGACGGCTGCCGCTCGATGGGCTGCGCGCGGGCAGCATGCTCTTCTCCGACGGATTCCACGTCTCCGCAAGCGGCCTGCTGAAGAAGCGCCTCTCGAGCCTCATCATCTCTGCCGTTGCCCTGGTCGCCTGCAGCCCCATCATGCTGCTCGTCGCTCTGGCGATTGTGATCGAATCTCGCGGCGGCGCGCTGTTTCGGCAGGTGCGCGTGGGGATGGGCGGCAGGACGTTCGAGATTCTCAAGTTCCGATCCATGCGCGTCGGGGCTGAGTCGGAGACGGGCCCGGTGTGGGCGCAGGAAAATGATCCACGCATCACTCGCGTGGGCCGCGTGATCCGCAAGCTGCGCTTCGACGAACTCCCGCAGCTCATCAACGTGCTGCGCGGCGAGATGAACATTGTGGGACCGCGCCCCGAGCGTCCGCACTTCGTCAACATGCTCTCCGAACTGATCCCGTATTACGGTCTGCGCCACTCCGTACCGCCCGGAGTCACGGGCTGGGCGCAGGTCTCCTACCCCTACGGCTCGACGGTGGAAGAAAGCCGCGTCAAGCTGGAGTACGACCTCTTCTACATCAAGAACATGACCCTTTCCCTGGATCTCCTGATCGTTTTCTCGACGATGAAGATCGTGCTGTTGGGGCGGGGGGCCAAATGAAGTGGTTGTTCTGGGCGTCAGCGGCATTCATCTTCTTCACCTATCTCGGATATCCGGCGTGGCTCTGGTTCTGGGCCCGATGGAGGGCGCTGCCTGTTCGCCGCGCGCCGATCTCACCCCGGATTTCCATCATCATGGCGGTCCATAACGAGGCGTTTGCGCTGCCGGCCAAGCTGACTAATCTCGCGGCGCTCGATTATCCGCAGGAACTTGTGGAGATCGTGGTTGCATCCGACGGTTCGACGGACGCTACCAACGCGATCCTGGAAGCATGGAGCGGTCCGCGGCGCGAGGCCATTCTATTGCGAGTCAATCAAGGCAAGGCCTCGACCCTGAATCACGCCGTTCGCGCCGCGGAAGGCGAGATCCTGGTGTTTACCGACGTGAGGCAACGGATAGCGCCGGATGCGCTGGCTGCGCTCGTGGAAAGCTTCGCCGATCCTGGCGTCGGATGCGTCAGCGGGGAACTGATCCTGGAGGACGCGGAGCATGGCGCGACTTCAGGGGGACTTGGGCTCTACTGGGGAATGGAGAAAATGATTCGCCGTTGGGAGAGCGACTCGGGTTCGGTGGTTGGCGTGACCGGCGCGCTCTACGCGGCGCGGAAGGATGTCGTGCCGATGCTGCCGCCCGGCACAATCCTCGACGACGTCCTCATTCCGCTCCAGGCCGCGCGCCAAGGCCTGCGAGTCCTGTTCGACGGACGGGCACGCTCGTATGACCGGCTCGCGGACGACCGCCACGAGTTTCGCCGCAAGGTCCGCACGCTGACCGGGAACTATGAGCTGCTGCGCCTCGCGCCCTGGCTGTTTACCACCAAGAACGGCATACGCTTCCGATTCGTTTGTCACAAGCTGCTCCGCCTTCTGGCTCCCTTCGCCTTGCTCGGCGTCCTGATTTCGTCTATCTTCCTGACCCCGCCTTTCTATCGACTCGTTTTGGCAGGCCAAGTCCTGCTTTGCCTGGGCGCGATTATCAGCGCTCTTCATCTCCGGTTCGGCGTTGTTTCTCGATTGGGAAGCGCCTGCTCGGCCTTTCTGGTGCTGAACGCGGCCGCCATGCTGGCGTTTCTCTACTTCGTGTCTGGCAGGAGGGCGATCTGGACCCGATAGCGCTTCCGGACCAGGGGACTCCGGCGCGGCGCCCTGGCGGCGCCTTGCCCGGCGTCTTCTTCATGATCGATAGCCTGCGTACCGGCGGCAGCGAGCGGCAATTCGCGGCCTTGGCGCACGCTCTCGACCGTTCTGCCTTCGCGCTGAGCCTGGGGTGCATCCGCAAGGACGGCGGCTTCGGCGATGCTCTGGGCGAGATCGCGGAATTCCCGCTTGGCGGCAGTCTCTACGGCCGGCGATCCATCGGCGCACGATTCCGACTTGCCCGACATCTGCGCCGTTGCGATATTGCCATCGCCCACGCGTTCGACTTTTACACCAATCTCCTGCTGATCCCGGTGGCGCGCATGATGCGCATGCCGGTGGTGATCGGCAGCCAGCGCCAGCTCGGCGATCTGCTCACACCGACGCAGCGCCGCGCGCAACAGGCCGCGTTCCGATGGTGTGACAGGGTGGTATGCAATTCGCGAGCGGCGGCCGAACGGGTCATCGCGGCGGGCTTGCCGGCGGCGAAGGTTGAAGTGATTGGCAACGGCCTCGCGCCGGAGTGCTTTGAGTCTGCAGTGCCCGCCATCCCGCGGCGCGCGGGCACTCTGCGCATCGGCATGATCGCGCGCATGAATCTGCGCGCCAAGAATCATGCGGAGCTGCTGCGCGCGTTCGCGCGTTTACAAGGACGGTTTCCGTATCTGGAACTGCTCCTGGTTGGAGACGGCCCGCTGCGTCCCGAGCTGGAACGGGAGGCTGTGAATCTCGCCTTGGCGGGCAAGGTCCATTTCCTCGGCGACCGCCGCGATGTTCCCGCCGTGCTGGCGTCGACGGATGTATCGGTCATGCCCTCGGGTTCCGAGAGTCTCTCGAACGCGATCCTGGAGTCGATGGCGGCCGGCGTTCCCGTGATTGCGACGCGCGTGGGCGGTAATCCCGAGTTGATTGCGGAAGGCCGGGGACTGTTGGTGCCGCCCAGCGATGAAGAAGCTCTGGCGGCTGCCCTTGGATGTCTTCTCGAAGACGCCAACCTGCGGCGTCAGTTTGGGGAGAACGGCCGACGCTTCGCGCTCGAGAACTTCACCATCGAACGGATGCGCGCCCGCCACCAGGAGCTCTACAGCGAATTGCTGGCCCGCAAGAGATGGCGTCCGGCTGTAGCGCCAGTGTCCTCACCGGCGATTTTTCAGCTCGATCGTGCCGGTGGGGACACCGGCGCTACAGCAAACCACAAGCCGATTCGTGTGGCGATCGTGGCGGCTTCGCTGCGCTACGTCGGCGGCCAATCCGCGCAGGCGGCGACGCTGCTCGGCCACTGGCGCGACGATCCGGCGATCGAGGCGAGCTTTATTCCCATCGATCCCGAGTTTCCCCGCGCTCTGGCGTGGGCGGAGCGGGTCCCCTTTCTGCGCACGCTGATCCGCGAGCCGGTCTACCTGGCGGCGTTGTGGCGCGGCTTGCGCGGAGTCGACGTCGCACACATTTTTGCTGCCTCCTACTGGTCGTTTCTGATCGCTCCGGCGCCTGCCGCGTGGATCGCGCGACGGCGCGGCCTCCGCACGCTAGTGAACTACCATAGCGGCGAAGCTCGCGATCACCTGCGGCGCTTCCGTAGCGCGCGTCCGATGCTGGCACGCGCCGACGCGCTGGTGGTCCCGTCGGAGTATCTTGTGGACGTGTTCCGCGAATTCGGACTGGAGGCGCGGGCGGTGCCTAATGTTGTGGACACGCTCGAGTTCCCGTTTCGAATCCGGCAGCCGCTGCAACCGCGCCTCATCTGTACCCGCGGATTCCATCGGTACTATAGTGTGCATCTGGTGGTCCGTGCCTTTGCCGAAGTCCAGCGCGCGTTTCCGGAGGCTACGCTATGCCTGCTCGGGGATGGCGAGACCAAAGCGCAGGTCAGAAATCTTTGTGACGAATTGAAGCTCAACGGCGTGGAGTTTGCCGGCGTTATCGGCCGAAAGGATATCGGGCCATTCTACGATCGAGCCGATGTTTTCATAAACGGCTCGTGGCTTGATAACATGCCCATTTCGATTCTTGAGGCCTTCGCCGCAGGAACGCCGGTGGTGACGACAGCGCCCGAAGGCATTCGCTATCTGGTCCGGCACGAACAGACAGGACTGCTCTCTGAGACCGGAGATGCGGAAGCCCTGGCCCGGAACGTTATTCGCTTGCTGCGCGATTCTGAACTCGCGTCGCGCTTGGCCAGGAACGCGTACGAGCAATGCGAGCGTTACCGTTGGACGGCAGTTCGCGAGCAGTGGTTAGAGACGTACCAGTCTGTCACTGGGGCCCAGACCGCCCATATTGATCCGATTCCGGTGCACCGGGCAGGGAACAGCGATCAAGGACCGATCGAGCACGCCGAGAGAGCCGTCCGATCGCGAATGTGATCGGATGGAGAATCCGAGATCTTATGTCTGAAGAACCCCAAGCGAACAATGGTCAAGAGCTCCTGGCTGGCCTCATAAGTCGATTGGAATCGCGCCATGCCCGTGTGGGCGTGATCGGACTCGGTTACGTGGGACTGCCGCTGGCGCTGCTTTTTGCGCGGCGGGGCTTCACGGTGCTGGGCTTCGACGTAGACCCCGCCAAGGTCGACGCCTTAAACCGCCGCGAGACCTACATCCACCACATTCCCGCCGTCAGCATCCGCGAGCAGGCGGAGCGCTTTTCGGCGACCACGGACTTTGCCCGGCTCACGACCGTGGATGCGTGCCTGATCTGCGTCCCCACGCCGGTCACGGAGTATCGAGACCCTGATCTGTCCTTTGTTCGGCAGACGGCGGAAGAGATCAGCGCGCACTTGCGTCGCGGACAACTGGTGGTGCTTGAGAGCACCACGTATCCTGGTACGACGGACGGCGACGTGCTGCCGATCTTGGAGCGCTCCGGGCTGCGCTGTCCGGTCCAGGCGTACGACGCAGTGACGGTTTCGCCCGAGCGATGCCGCGTCGAGACGGATTTTCTGCTGGCGTTCTCGCCCGAGCGCGAGGACCCCGGCAACAAGAACTTCCTGACCCACCAGATTCCCAAGGTGGTGGGCGGCGTGAACGCTCCGAGCGCGCTGGCGGCGCGCGCTCTTTATGCCGCGGCCTTCGACAAGACGATCCTCGTCGGTTCGTCGCGCGTAGCGGAGATGGCAAAGATACTCGAAAACACCTACCGGGCCGTGAACATTGCGCTCATCAACGAACTGAAGCTGCTTTGCCTGCGGATGGGAATCGATATCTGGGAAGTGATCGACGCGGCCAAGACCAAGCCCTTCGGCTTCACCCCGTTTTATCCGGGTCCCGGCCTCGGCGGGCACTGTATTCCCATCGACCCGTTCTATCTTTCCTGGAAGGCGCGCGAGTACGAACTTACCACGCGATTTATCGAACTCGCGGGCGAGATCAACGCTTCCATGCCGGGCCATGTGGTGGAATCGGTCAGCGAGGCTCTCAATCGCCGGCACCAGTGCCTGCAGGACTCCAGGATCCTGGTGCTGGGCGTGGCCTATAAGAAGGACATCGACGATCTGCGCGAGTCGCCCTCGCTGCGCGTCATCGAGCTTTTGATCGAGCGCGGCGCGCGCGTGGATTATAACGATCCGTATTTCCCCCGCCTGCACAAAATGCGCCGCTACGACCTTGGCCTCGTCTCGGTCGCGCTGACGGCGGAAGCGCTGGCGGAGTACGCCGCAGTCGTGATCGTGACCGATCATTCCAGCTATGACTACGA
>JASHPE010000061.1 GCA_030038235.1 Terriglobia bacterium | reverse complement strand
GACGGCTGCCGGCAGGGGCAGGCCCTTCTTCACGCCATCCACAATCAAACCGGTTTCGCCGGCGGCGAAGTCCAGAAGGATCTTGCCGGCGGTGGTGAAATTCTCAACGCCCTTGTCGGCCATCTTCGCCAGGGCGGCGCCCGGCTTGAAACCAGGCTCGCTCAGGCGCTCGCGGATCATGCCGATCAACAGCGAATTCTGTTGGGCCGTGAGATCCAGCAGGATCTTTTGCGCGGCCACGAAACTCTCAATCCCTTGACGGGCCCAAACCGCCAGCGGATTTGTGGGTGTGGCGGCCCGGTGCTCTATTTTGGTCTTAGGGGCCATATTTGCTTCTCCTCTCACGCTACGTTATACTGCATTGCAGTCACTGCAACGCAGTATTCAATTCCAATATGCGCCGCGGGCGGAACCGTGTCAAGTAAAATCTGAGCGGGTCAAAGAAAAATTTTCGAGGGGCTATGGCCACGCAAAACGTGCTGATCCGGCGATACAACGACAGGCGGCTGTACGACACCAGCGCCAGCGGATACGTGAAGCTCGAAGACATCGCGCGCATGGTTCGCGACGGCGTCGACGTCAAGGTGGTCGATGCACGCTCCGGCCGTGACATCACGTCGGTGATCCTCACCCAGATCATCGTGGAGGACGCGCGCGATCGCGACAGCGCCCTGCCGCTCCAACTCCTGCGGACACTCATCCGTGCGTCCGATCGCGCCACTCACGACTTTGTCTCCTGGTATCTGAACAATACTTTCGAGCTGTACCAGAAGGCGCAGGAAACAGTGCGGAGCCGCCTTTCCGAGGCCCGGACCGCAGCCACGAGCCCGCTCGATTTCGTCCGCCGCCTGCTGCCATTGCCTGACGAGCTTGCCACTGCTGCGCTCGGCCATAGCGAGCCGGCGACGAAAGCGGCGCCGGACGCCCCAGAAATCGAGCGACTGCGCCGGCGGGTGAGGCAACTCGAGGCTCAATTGGCGGCCAGGCGGAAGCCAAGGCTCGGGATCCGCAGGCGCAAGACAATCAAGAATCGGCGCGCGGCTTCCGAAAAGTCGTAAGCGGAGCGATGGATCGCCCTTCAGAGGCAAATCGCACCGCCGCCAACCTCGGTCGGCAGTCAACCCTTGGCGACGACTCATCACTTGTGTGGAGCATTGGGGACAAGCGCGTAGACACACGATTATCCAGAAGGAGGCCCTCTTTCGCGCGTAACCTTCTGAAAACAGGCGAGATAACCACGTCGGGTTCGCTCTCTGAGGATTGTGGTCTAATCCGCTCATTCTAATCACTTTAAGCCTGTCGGGTTCGCTCGGCTTCGCTCCCACAGTTCGGAGTTCGGGGTTCGCGGAATCCTCCGATTCCAGCGCGACCAGCGACGACTTCGGAACTCCGAACTTCGAACCGAACAACTCCGAACTGCCGTCCCGAACACCGAAAACCGCCCGGTTGCCTTCGGGTTCAGACGACCCCTCGAGCGGAGCGGCTGGGGCTCGGAAGCCAGGGAAAGCGGTGACTCCATGCTCACACCCCTGCGATAGCATGTGGGAACTGAAGAGTAAAGGTTTATGACGGTTCGAACGTAAACAATAAAAACAAAATTCGGAACGTTCTCCTTTCAGCACGGGACTATTTGGGCGCGGCGGTGGCGACGGCGTAGACGGCGACGTCGACGCCAGCCGCGACTCTCCATCGCGTAGCCGAACGCCGACCGTGCTGCGCGAAACCTGGACTGGCTTCCCACATCGAAACAAGTAAGGCGTGCTTAGGGAGGAATCGTGACGGAAGTCTTGGACCTGGTCGGAACATCCGACGTCAATGGCTATAGCTTGCCGCATCTCGCCGGCGGACGCGCGGCTGCCGAGGACGACGCGGAGCTGCTGGACGCTTACTCGCGCGCCGTGATCGCGGCCGCCGAAAAGGTGAGTCCCTCGGTCGTCCACATCGTGGTCAGCGGCGGCGGGGCGGAATCCGCCAATCCGCCTGACCCGCGAAGGCGTCGCGGTGAGAACGCGCAGGGCAGCGGATCGGGATTCGTTTTCACGCCCGACGGATTCATCCTCACCAACAGTCACGTAGTTCATGGTGCGCAGCGACTCGAAGTGTCGCTTTCGGACGGACGCCGCTTCGGGGCGCAGCCGATTGGCGACGATCCTGATACCGACCTCGCCGTGATTCGCATTCAGGCTCCGGAACTCGTGCCGGCCGCGCTCGGCGACTCCGGGGCCGTGCGTGTGGGTCAGCTCGCCATCGCCATCGGCAATCCCTACGGATTCCAGACCAGCGTGACGGCCGGCGTGGTCAGCGCGCTCGGGCGTTCGTTGCGCTCCCGCTCCGGACGCCTCATCGACAGCATTATCCAGACCGACGCGGCGCTCAATCCCGGCAATTCCGGCGGGCCGCTCGTCACCTCGCGCGGCGAAGTGATCGGCGTGAACACGGCTGTGATCCTGCCGGCGCAGGGCCTCTGCTTCGCCATCGCTTCCAATACGGCGCGATTTGTCGCCGGACGTCTGATCCGCGACGGCCGCATCGATCGCGGGTATCTCGGGCTCGGCGGGCAGAACGTTCCGCTGCCGCGACGCGTGGTGCGATTCCACAACCTGGCCGCCGAGAGCGGAATCCTGGTGATCAGCGTCGA
>JASHPE010000060.1 GCA_030038235.1 Terriglobia bacterium | reverse complement strand
GTCAGAGAATCTCTTCCTGCCGCGGAGCGGGAATTGTGTTTTCTCTTGACATCCCCTTTTATAGAACCCGCGATACAACGGGGCCCTTAAATCGCCGTTGCGATCAAAGAGACCGCTTCCTCGCCCTGGCGGTTCTGGTTGCCAGCGCACACGAGGCTAGCCCAGTCTCTAGGGGTCTCGTCACTGAAAACCGCGATTACCTCCCGATGCCAGCTATCGTCCTTGACGGGATTGCCGATTGCCTTTTTTCTTGCCAGGCCGATAATCAAAGCAGCGTCGTCGTACAGTGCCCTAACGTCTGGATCATCGATATTCATGATCACCACGACGGCGCCTCGAGACTTTGCTTCACGGGCAGCTGTCGCTAGCCGCTGCTGATCCTCCCAGGAGAAAACGTCTGGGCCGTACCGGTCAAACCGGCCGCGGCCGGCCGACCGATACGTCGGGTCACAGAACAGCACATCTCCAGGGCCAGAGCAATCGACTAGAACCTGGAAATCCGCGTGGCGGATTTCGATTCCGGTACCAGCGAGGGCCCCTGCCGCCTGGATGAGGAGGTGATCCCTATAAACAGCCTCGGGCGTTCTGCTGCCTCCGCCGTACGGCACATTGAAGGTTCCTCCTCGGTTCGTCCTGTAAAGACCGCCGTAGCAAGTCCGGTTGAGATAGATAAAACGCACGGCACGAGTGAAGTCGTCGGAGGGTCGGCTTTCCCGCATCTCGCTATATACTTCAACACTAACAGGGATGTGTCTCAATGCTTCTTCTATCTCGGCTGCCCGATCGCGGACCTGCAGAAACACGCCAATAAGGTCACGATTCAGGTCCCCGAGAATCGCTCGGTCTGGGCAGAGCTCAAAAAACAGTGCGCCTGAACCCAGAAAGGGCTCAATGTAGCGACCCCGAATTAGTGGCCTCAAAAGCGGTCCGATGCGGGCGGCAATCCAGCGTTTGCCGCCCGCCCACCTCAAAAAGGGGGTACGCTTCGTCAAGGTGAAACCCCCATCAGATGCGCAGCAAAGGTTTCAAGTATTGTTCCTGAGGGCCTTTGAGCAATGGAGACCATTGAGTTGATCAGCACGAGGGGCACAAGCGCGTTTTCGTAACGGTAACTAAGCAGCTTCGACAATACGCGGGCGGAGTGCTCGAAGCCTAGCAGGTCCTGAGGCTTAGGTTCGAGCAGAAAATCACCAGTCGGAATGTGCAACACGACAACGTGGTGCGGCCCCAAGCGCGCCGCAACCTTGGCACCATAAGAAACCCGATTGCGATAGTTGTCCGGCATCTCTCCCCCAGCCACTTCTTCCACGAGAAAACGTACGGAAGGCAGGAAGTAGTCGCCGGGTGATGGGAGCGTTCCCCGAAATTCGTCGATGAGCGACACAAAGGCGCTGTTCTTCTCGACTCCTACTATATGCAGTTCGCTGCCAAGATCCCGCAGGTGGGAGATGAGCGACCGGATGGGTTCCACAAGGCGGCCCAGCTGCGCTCTGAGCAACAGCGGCCCGTCCTTTATAAACAGGGTCTTCCTCATCTCGTCCTTCTGCATGCCGAACTTCCTGACCAAGTCAAATAGAATCAACGTCTCCAACACGTTGCGGAGGTTGGAAACGGTCATCTCGCGTCCGAAATCATCGGCGATTTCGGAAACGCCGAGATAATCTGACAGGTAGTGAACGTACGAGCAGCTTGAACAAGCAAAACTCAAGGCGCGCGTGGCATATGGCAGCTCAAAGCGGAGACCACAAGCCAAGCAGTCCATTGAAGGCGGTGGTATGTCAGCCGGCCACTGCGGCAGCCATTCACGATATACCAGAAACCGCACCGTATCTATCAGTCCGGTATTTGCTGCGCTGAGCGTGGAATTCACAACTGCTCTGATCGTCTCTCGAACAGAAATACCGGGCATCGTGACACCTGATAGAGGTATTGCCGCCGCTTTGTACCAGAGCTTGTCGTCTAAATCCTTGCTCACGTCACGGGGGTCAGCCATGGGGTTTTGCGCGAGCTTCTCGTAGTCACCCATGCGCATCAGCAGCGCCGCGGCGCTCACAAAACCCAGGGCGCGCTCTCTTCTGATCGGGTTAGGAATCAGTGCTTCGCCTCCGTCGATCACAACTATGCGCCGAATTTGGCACTCCCCAGCTAGGTCGACTTGTCCCGTAGGGCTGACGAGCGCTGAGGCCGGACTAGTGCCTGTAGCTTCGAAGCTCCGAACGATACCCTGCAGGACCGGATCGTTGATGATCCTCAATTGGCCGACTTTCGACGCTTGCTCAACCGGAAAGCCGTCTTTGGCGTAGCTCATATCCGGAAGAATCTAAGTGTTGCTTGGAGAAAACTTGTGAATCTGTACGGGAAGGGCAAAGCGATGCGAGGTTGTTATCATCCGCACGTAGCCTTTGCTTTGCGTGCGCTGAACATCCTCCGCCACGTCCCGAAAAACGTACTTTCGAGTAACTTCTTTCACTTCTCGATCGTCGTCAAGGTGGGCTATAAAGAAGTTCTCAGTATTCTTTAGCAAATCGGGGCTCAGGGTGGTCATTGACTGCGTGGCGTAGACCATGCTGAGGTGAAACTTGGCGCCCTCTTTGGCAATCTTGTTGTAAATGCTGTTCAGGTCCTTGTCGTCTGCGCGGAAGAGTGTGTGAGCCTCCTCAAAATACATGACCACGAATTTGCCGCCGAGCGTGCCGCTGCTGAAGTCGTTCATCATATCAGCGAGTACCTGCTGGCAAATTCGTTCAGAGAGCACACGCCGCACCTGCTCATTGGCGCGTGCCATCTCCACGAAGACCGTGACGCCGTTTCGGGCATCGTTGGAGATTTGACGGAACAGATCGGAACCATTGGGATCGTGAAACTTCGCGAACGGCCTTATGTAGGTATGGCCAGCGACTGTGCCGTCCACTTTTAAGATTCGCAGAAACTTCTGCTCGAGGTCATTGAAATAGGGATCGCCACTGGACGTGCTGAACAGCTGCGATCCCTGGGCCTCCCAGAGATGCGCGACCGCGCGGAAAATCGACGGCAAGTTCTCCACGGGCTGCTTCGTGCCGAACACACCATTGGAAACATCTTTCTTCACCTGAGCATCTGCGACAAGCTGCTGCTTCACACTGGCAGGGAAGTCGACCGGCACCGTTTGTCCGGGCCGATGTTGGAAGCCAGCGAGCCGCAGAACGCCAAACCACATTCCCATTGAGCGCCAGTAGTGATTGAAATCACTCTTCTGTGCGGCAGGGGGAGCTTGCGACGGATCAAGTGGGGACCATTCCAAGAAGGGCACGAGGTATAGGGGACGATTGCCCGAATTGATCTCGTCCCAAAGCGACGTAATTAGGTTGTGGCCGACTGAAACGCTCTCATAAAAGTTCAGCTTCAGAAGTCGCGGAGACTTAACCTGAAGGGCAGTCTCCTGGGGCACTGTTTTTGGCGCCAAGCTGTACCTTTCGGCGCTCTGACGGTGCAGCAGAAACAGGCTGCCCCCGTCCTGCTCGTTCCAATACGTGTATTCGCCGGATGGGTCGAAAATGATCTGCCCCGGGGGATTGGGCGACCGTAGGATAGTATCGGCGATGATCTTTATTGTATTGCTCTTCCCGAATCGCGTTTTCCCAAACAGCGCGGTACGTTGTCCATAGGAAGACCCAATGAAGTCGCGTGGATCGACCTTGATTGCGACGTTCATCTCACTAGCGGCGCTTGGGGTCTCCGTATACCGCAATCGTCCGATCTCCAGAGGGACGGGCGACGAAATAAAGCTGTTGATCAGCGCCTCGAGATCCTCTGCGGTGGGGGAGTAGACCTCGTACGCGTGTGCGGCGAAAAATGTGTCCACGTCGTTGCCGAATGCGATGGCGTCTTCCGAGTCGTAGAACGTGCCTACGATTGAGGCCCTCATCGCACTCCACTGAAGCTCCTTCATGGTATACGGATCCATTACGGCCTGAGCTTTGTGGACCTCGAAAAGCATGTTGAGAGCTTCCCCGGCAACGGGCGTTGGCACGCTGTCAGTAACCCTGGCTAGAATAATCCGGTCGCAAAAGTGCTTGTCCTCCACGGTCACGTGGGCTGAGCTGACCTTCGCGACCACGAACGAATTACGGGGAACACCCCCGCATTTGCGCTTCCAAGGATCACAGGTCGCAATGTGCATTTCTTCGTAATCTAGCTTCAGCAGCAGGCCGAGGAGGCGGGTCGAATCCAGTAAGTAATGGCGCGCAATTGCGGCCACCGGCCCGTGTCTCACGAGGGACTCGACATCTCCTTTCAGCATTTCCGCTTGGAAATCAGCCTCGACTGGGTTGGCAGCAAGACTCTTCTGCATCACTTCCCCCAAAAAATCGATGTTGACCCGCGACACAGCCGACGCCGTGTTCGCCGGGAGACATTCACGTGGTGATACTTATAGCGCAGCGGCCCAACAATTTCAACACGTGGTGCTCAATTCGCGGGTGGCGGTCGCGGAGTTCATAAACTCCCGGTTCTTGCGTGTCGAATTCGCTTTGGTGCGGGACCGAAATACCCTGGCCCTTTCGCAGGATTCCCTTCGCGCCGGCTGGCGCAGGGCGAGGCGGTGCGCCGGCCTGTCTAAATCAGTCGACTATCTGGTAGTCCTCTTCCAGAACCCACACCTTAAGAGCAAAGAACAGTTTAATCATGCGAACGTGGTCGTTCTTCTTGACTACTAGGACTTGAGCCTGAGAATCCCTTCCCCTCGTCGTCGTCACGGTTCCCTTCAGGCGCAGGCGATGCCGCGAGCCCTTAAACCAGCGCGGAAGTAACCGTCTCTCGCCTCTCCTCAATCCTATTTTTGTTCTTTCCTGAGACGGGTCGGCTAGATTCACCTTACAATAGACTCTATTCCGATAGGGGTGGATCGTGGCCGCTTTCCAAATCACGGAGCGTCGTTCGAGGCCGGCCCAGACCCGTTTTGGAGGCACTCGCAAGGGTTGAACGACAATCCCTCTGCCGCCTCGCTCAGGTACCCTAACCGCAAAAGACCACCGATTGAGCCTTGAGTAGTTCTCGTCAGTCACGCCGTAGACGTGCTCCGACCCCGAAACGGGATGTCGTGCCATTGTCCAGGTAGCGCGCCTGGTCTCGGTCAAGACGATTTCAACGAGCTTAGTCTTGTACGGCAAGCCGATCCCCCTCCTGAGCCGTCTCCGAAAGGCGCCCGTTTTTCAGGTCACCGAGCACCTCGGGGAACTTCTTCCCCTTTTTACTATGGGACATCGTGTCCAGAATTTCCAGTATGAGCTTCGGGCCGGGCCGATAGCACAACACCTGACCGCCACCCTCGGCCGCTTAACTCGCCGACAGACGCGATCATTCGTGACCGGCGCAGCGCCGGTGGCGAGCGCTCGGGCGGCGCGATCATCGTGTCCAGATCGCCCATGGGCCCCCCGGCCCGTTCCAGGGCGGCGCGGCCGCCACCTTGAGTCGCGCTTGAGTCGCGCCGCATCAGGGCGGGAGACCCGCAAGCACCGCCTTGGCCGGCCGCTACGAGGGGTGAACCTCACCACACGCACCCAATTCCACCGCACTAACCGCCACCACACCGGTATCGGCTGGAAGACCACCAATTGGGCGAGCGTCTGGGAAAGGGCCGTACTGCCCGAAGCCGAGCGCGCCATGATTCGTGTGGCCCGTCAGCACGAGACCCAGCACTTCCTGCTGGTAGGCGACTCCGGCGCCGGCAAGTCCACCCTGATCCGCCAGCTTCTGCTGCAGGTTCGGGAGCGCGGTGAGACGGCCATCGTCTACGATCCCGCCCGCGAGTACGTCCCCCAGTTTCTCGACTCCGATCGGGGCGACATGATCTTGAATCCCCTCGACGCCCGCATGCCGTACTGGAACCCGTCCGACGAGCTCCTCCACCCTACCGAGGCGGATGCCATCGCCAAGGCCCTGTTCCCCGACCGCGAGCGCGAAATCCCGTTCTTTATCGACGGACCCCGCACCATCTTCGCCCATCTGCTGAAGTATCGGCCTACGCCGGAACAGCTTTGCCGCTGGCTCTCGAAACCCGACCCGGAAATCTATCGTCGCGTGGCCGGAACGCCCATCCAGTCCATCATCTCGAAATTCGCTGACAACCAGCGCGAAGGCGTCCTGGGAATGTTGGAGAGGGCGTCGCGGGTGCTGTCGCTGCTGCCCACCACGGCATCAAAATGCAGCCTGAGCAGGGATTCGATCTCGGCGGTGGAACAATTTCCACGCCGGATCCAGATCACCTTCGGCGGAGCGCCGAACATGGCGCTCAAATCGCTGAAGTCCGCGTCCTGGCTGACGATCACGTAGCCCTGGGTCCGGGCAGCGTTCCAGACCTCCAAATCCGACGCCTGGTCAAGCCCGATCCGGTAAACGTGCGTCGAGTCGGGGCAAAGATCCCACAGGCGCTCCACAAGCTGCGGCGAAAGGTTCTGATCAAACAGAAGTTTCAATCCCGCGTTACCATGAGATGGTGTTCCCGGTCCGCTGCGTAGCTGAGGGAGGCACGGATATCCTCCTCAGTCAGGTAGGGGAAATCGGCAAGGATCTCTTCGTGGCTCATGCCCGAAGCGAGGTAAGAGAGCACGTCGTAGACCGTGATGCGCATGCCGCGAATACAGGGCTTTCCGCCGCGCTTTCCCGGCTCGATGGTGATGATATCCCGATAACTCATCCAGCTATTATAGGTCGCCCCCCAGAGCCCCACAAGCGGATCTCAAGGCAGTGGTTAGTGGCTGGCGGCGAGAAGACAAGAGAAACGAGAGGCGCGAGATCAGAGACGAGAGACGGACAATCCCCGGGTGGCGACGACATTGTACTGCATGTCGTCGCTACCCGTTGAGGATTTGAAAATCCTGGCGGGATTCTGATCAACCTGCTCTTTATAGCAAGCGTGCGCGGGCGCCTTGCGACTGCAGCACGGAGACAGCTTTCGAATCGAACGAAACAAACTCTTCGGCCCCCAGACAATCTCCCTCCTAAGCGATTCCGCCGGCCTCGAGTGAGGCCAGCCCAGCAGATTGAGCAGAGATTCGATCTCGGCGGTGGAACTTGTTGTGGCGAGGTCTCCCGACCGCGCCACTCCGACGACCGAAGGTCCCTGATCTTATATCCGCCGCGCTGCTCGGATGCCTGGCAACAAGATGACGGCCGGCGTCCAATTCCATCGTGGAAGGCTACCGCATCCACGCAGCGCAGCTCCAGAGTGCGTTTCTGGTATGACGTAGCCTACAACTCAGGGCTTAAAGAAAAGACTTGACAAACCGAGCGGCTGTTTGCTAAACAATAAGCGCCCCCTGAGAAATCGAGGAGCGCATCATGCTCCTGTGCCGCTCTTTACCACCCGCCGATCTCCGCGTGACGCCTAATCGTCAGGGCGCGAGGGTTCGGCCATCTCGAATCGCCAGATATCGACAGCCGCTCCAAAGCCAACCAAACCCATTGAACCAAACTCCTCAGTTTCAGCGGGATACGGCGAATTCGCTCGTGCCAAACCCATCGCGCTTAAGCTATTTAGAATCAGCTGTTTATTCAACAAAAATGGCCTGTTTTTCGATTGGAGTAAGTGGCACGCGTGGCTGGTCGCGCGCGCCGCTCTGTAAATCCCTGGGCTTTCTCTCTCAAAACTCGGGCAATTCGGCGGTCGAACCGGACTGCTTGCCGGCGGTCCAAACGCGCGCAACACCTGGGGGCAAAGCTGAAATGTTCTTTGTAATCAATCAGAAACGCGACGAGACTCACGCTCGTGTCCAAGCAGCGCCAATACAGGCGGGCCTTCCGCAAGGCAGGCCGCCACGGCGATCAGGCCGACCGAACCTTACCTCTTGCCGAGGCACTGACGGTACGTTAGGGTTGCGACCCGGTCGCTGTCGGCGCGGGAGCGGCGCTGCTGGAACCGGTTTCGGACGATTTGCTGCCGGCCCAGCCCCAAACACCGGGATTGAGCACCACGATATCTACGCGGCGGTTGGCAGCCCTGCCCTGGACGGTATCGTTGGTCGCGACGGGGTGGTACTCCGCGTACCCGGCCGCCGAAAGCCGGTACGGAGCGAACCCAAACCGCGTAACCAGGACTTGGACCATGTTCGCCGCCCGCGCGGTCGAGAGTTGCCAGTTTGAGCCAAAAGCAGAGTTGTGAATCGGGACGTTGTCGGTGTGCCCTTCAATACGAACGAACTCGCGGCGAGGCAGGAGAATACCGGCGATCTTTGCCAGCACCGGAAGCGCGCTCGGCATCAGGGTGCCGGAGCCGCTTTCATAAAAACCCACTTCTCTCAGGCTGATCACCAGGCCTTCGCGGCTGACGTGCACGTTGACCTGTTGAGTTCGGATCTGTTTGGCGAGGGCATCCTGCAACTGTTCCCGAATCCTATCCGGATGCTGAATTCCGTCGCCGGGCCCCCACTCTGGGTGGTTGGAAGGCACAATCCGGCCTAAGTCCTCCGTGTAGGTTCGACTGTCGATCATTTGCGCCTTTGCGAAGGGCGTCTCCCTTGTTACGAGATTGGGGTTGGCGCCGGAGGGTGTGAACATTCCGAGCCGCTGGAAAGCAACTTGGATGGCCAAGGCGAGCTGCCCTACCTTGCGCTGGTCCACCTGAGATGAGGCGAACATGACCACAAAGAAGGCAAAAAGCAACGTGATGAAATCTGCATAGGAAACGAGCCACCGGTCGTGACTCGGATGCGCGGCGGGCTTCTTGCGACGCCTCAACGGTCCTCCCCTGTGACCGGCCGATCATCGGCACGGCTGCCGGTGAGATAGCCCCGCAGCTCGATTTCCACCATGCGCGGGTTCTTGCCTTCAAGAATCGCGAGCACGCCTTCCAGTATCATTTCGCGGGCCAGTTGTCCGTCGCGGATTTTGAGCTTCAGCTTGCCGCCGGCGGGAAGAAAGAAAACGTTGGCGGCAGCCACGCCATAGATAGTAGCCACGAAGGCGACGGCGATTCCCTTGCCCACCTCGTTGATGTTGTCAAGGTGCTGCATCACCTGAATCAGGCCGAGAATCGCTCCGATGATGCCGATTGTGGGTGAAAAGCCTCCGGCAGACTCGAATACCGCGGGCAGCTTCTCCTCCTGCTCCGCCCGCTGGTCCATGTCGAGCTCCATAATCGCCCGCAGTTCTTTGGGCTCGGTACCGTCCACCGCGAGCATGAGCGCTTTGCGGAGAAACACATCCTGGATGCCCGGCAGGCTGGCGTCGAGCGCCACAATACCGTGGCGGCGCGCCTCGTGCGCGTAGCCGACGATCTCCTGAACCACAGCCTCCAGGTCAATGGTTTGCTCCCGGAAGACGCTGGAGAGCCTCTTGAAGCTCGCCTTGACAACCGGCAGCGGATACGTGACCAGGACCGCTCCGATCGTGCCTCCGAACACGATCAAGGCTGCGGTGGGCTGAAGAATTTGAAAGACGTTTCCGCCGTCAAGCACCAATCCACCCAGGATTCCGGCGAACGCCAGAAGCAGCCCACCCAGCGTCCCTTTGTCCACTGCCGTCACTCCTTACCTTCACTGTCGCCGCTCTCCTCCGCGGTGGAAGCCGGCACGACTGGGGGGAGAACAGCGAACGACGTGGGCAGCAGACGGCGGCGGAACTTGATGATCATATCCAGGATTTCCTCAGCCGTCTCGAGGACCACGAGCTTATCGCCGGTGACGAGCGTAAGAACGGTGTCGGGCGCGTTTTCAATGAACTCGATCAGATCGGAATTCACGATGAGAGGTCGTTTATTTAGTCGGGTGAGACGAATCATGGGTGTCCTGTTCGCTTCGTGCGACGTGGGAGTATCTGCCCGATTGACTGCCAGCCAAGTCGCCTCCTCATAGCTTTATCGGCATCAGGCCGATAAACTTGCGCCATTCGCCTTGTCAACCACCAGAGCATCTTGCTGGACTGTTGACCTTCCGTTAAACGGAGAGGATCATAGTGGCAATGGCTGGTCAGAAAAAGACGTCCCGCAGGAGAATCGCCCACGGAGAGCTATTTGCTTCGCAACAGAGGTTCCAAAAGGCGTTCACCGCCAGTCCCGACCTCATGACGATCAGTACCTGGGAACAGGGCAGGTGTCTGGACTGCAACGAGAGCTTCCTGCGAGCCACAGGCTACCAACGCGACGAGGTTCTGGGCCATACGAGCGTGGAACTGCGCTTTTGGCCCGAAGCCAAAGACCGCTTCAACTTTCTGAAACTGCTCGAGGAGGGCGGCCGAATCCGGGATTTGCCGGTGAATTTTCTCACCAAGTCGGGCGAAATGAGGACAGGGCTGCTTTCGGCAGAGGTCATCGAAGTGACGGGTCAACGGTCCATCCTCACTGTAACCAAAGACCTTACGGAATATCGCAAGCTTGAAGAGCAATTGAGACTATCTCAGCGGATGGAAGCTATCGGTCGTCTGGCTGGAGGCGTAGCCCACGATTTCAATAACTTACTGACCGTGATTTCGGGATCCTGCCTGCAGTTGCTCGGTGCGCTCGAGGCGGGCGACCCAAGGCGGTTGCTGGTGGAAGAGATCCAGCAAGCCGGAGATCGAGCTGCGCTTCTCACCAGGCAGCTGCTGGCCTTTGGGCGCCGTCAGGTACTGGCGCCGAGGCTGATGGACTTGAACGAGGTCGTCCGCAATGCCGAGAGGATACTGCGTCGGCTACTTGGCGAGGATATCGATCTCGTGACGGTGCTCTCATCAGAAATGGCCCTGGTTCAGATAGATCCGGGTCAGGTGGAGCAGGTGATCCTGAATCTCGCCGTGAATGCGCGTGACGCGATGCCGCACGGCGGCAAGCTGACCATCGAAACAGCCGGCCTCGATCTGGACGAGCCGTACGCCACCGCTCACCCGCCCCTGCGAGCCGGCGCTTACGTCATGCTGGCCGTCAGCGACACCGGATGCGGCATCAGCGCCGAAATCCAAGCTCATATCTTTGAACCGTTCTTTACCACCAAGAGCGCGGGTCAGGGAACAGGTCTGGGCCTCGCCATGGTCTATGGCATTGTCAAGCAAAGTGGCGGCTTTATATGGGTGTACAGCGAGGTTGGACACGGGACCAGTTTCAAGATCTATCTCCCTTGCGCCGGGCAGGCCAGCCGACTGGAGTTAGCTAAAGAAGCGGCTCCCCTCGCCCCCGGGGCGTCGCCCGGCGGGGAGACGGTGCTCGTGGTTGAAGACGAAGACGCCGTGAGGCGCCTGGTCGGCCGAACCCTTGCTGCCGGGGGTTACAGGCACCTTGAAGCGAGCAACGGAGAAGAGGCGCTGGAAATCTGCGCGAAATCAGGCGAAACGGTCCGCCTGTTGATCACTGACGTACTCATGCCACGGATGGGCGGACCTGAGTTGGCGAAGCGCCTCGAAGTCCTCTATCCCGCACTGCAAACCCTCTATATATCAGGATACACGGACGAGACAATCGTTCACCACGGCGTGGAAAGGGGCATCTCTTTTCTACAAAAGCCGTTCACCCCAGATAGGCTCCTCCGGATGGTGCGAGAGGTGCTCGACGGCCCGGAGAAGTCGTAGTCGCATTGTCCGTTCGTCGATCAGCAGCCCGCATATTCCTTTTGACCGGCCTCGCCGGTCTTGCGAACCCTCGATTGCTCATTGGTCTGAGGATTGCACCGGCACGGCCGTAACAATTGGCTGTTTCTTTCGGGACGATGCGCGAAAATGCGGAAAGCATAAGAAAAATCTTATCTGCGGAGTGGAATTGCGCTCGCGGGTTGTCCCGCGTCAAGCAATATTCATCATGTCCTCTTTCAATGAAGGCAAAATACAAAGCGGTGCGGACAGAGGCTCGTCGAGTACGCCAAGGCTGCCATCAAGCGACGAACTCGAAACGCTCCGAAAGGCTAATTCCGGCCTCACTGCGGCGTTGCGGCAGATGCGCGCTCCAGGACCGCAATCGGAGTTCGCGCCCTTTGCCGAGTTCATCGAGCTGCGTGACGGCGTTAGCCAGAACGCCCTCATTCAGGTTAAGCTGAACGAGCGTTTCGCTCGGCGGATTCTCGAGGTCGAACGTTCGCTCGACCAAATCAAAAAGGCCGTACATAGGAATCCCGCACACTCGCAAAAGGCGATTGGAGCGGCTGGTCCTCGCGACGTTCGGGCCGGATCACAGGTTCCGAAGCCTCGCATTGTGGTTTTGTGCGAAGGCGTGCAGCGTGACGGTTTCATCGAGGCCATCAAGAAAGAGGCCTGGGCTGTGTACTCTTCCATCCGGCTCGCCAACCCGCATTGGGAGATTCTCTTCGTGTCGGTGGAGGAAGATGAGGAAACTCTCCATTGGCAGGACGAGCCTGGAATTCTCTACGTTCCACGCCGCGACCTCGCCCGGGCTCTGGACAGTCTGAATCCGTCGCTCATTCATCTGTTTTCCGCCCACCTCACGCAGTTGTTTGGCTACAGCCTCCCGGGCAGGAGAGTGCTGTTCACCGCCGTGGCGGACGCGCCTGAATGTTTCGCCACCGATGAACAGCTCGAAGAAGTACGCCACTCGATCGACATGGGCACTCTCATTGTCGTTCCTGAGTCTGAAGCGTCGTGGGCCGGCCTTGATCGTGCGAATGTGAAGGCTCACGAGGTTATCTATCCCGGCCTTGCGCCCGTGCCGATACGCTCGCGCGGGCCCGCCGGGAGCAATTTCACGGTCGGCTTCGCATCCTCGCCATTCCTCGAGGAGCAATGGAAAGGCCGCGGCGTCGATCTTGTTTTGGCGCTTGCCGAGATTGTTCCGCAAACACGATTTCTGGTGGCGTGGCGGACCGACGCTGCTCGCCTTCGCGAGGAGATTAGCCGGCGCCGTTTGAACAACGTCGAAGTACAAGTCGGATCATTGGACATGGAGCAGTTCTACGGGCGGGCGGATGCGATGATTCTGCCCTTCGCCGAAACCGGCCGAAACCACGCCAGTCCTTTCTCTGCGATCGAGGGATTGCTGCGTGGCAAGCCTGTGCTGGCCACCTGGCATGTCGGGATAGCTAATCTTCTCGAGAGCGCAGGGGTAGGCCTGGCAACCGAGGCCACGGTGGATGCCTTACGGGCGGGTCTCGAGCGCCTGAAGTCAGACTATGAGCGACTCGCGTCGCGCACCCGTCCTTTTGCCCGGCGGCTCTTCGACCGCAATTTGGCCATCGCTTCTTACCGAGCCTTGTATCAGGAGATGATCGGCCGGCCTCTGGGGCCCTCTCTCCAAGCGTGGCGGCAGGCGGTCCGTCGCCACGGCAAGGAACTCGTAAAAGGCAGGGAGAAGCTGAAGGCGCACTACGCGCAGGCAGAGGTCGCGCAGACTTACAATCAGGAGCGCTTCCTTTCCCATCCTCACAGCCTGATTGACCGCGATGAACGCGGGGCCGTGCAGCAATGCGTGGAAATCGCCTTTCCGGATCGCCACGACCTTCGTATTCTCGACGTCGCCAGCGGCGAGGGCCGCATCCTGAGGTGCGTCGCTCCTTACGGCGCCTGCACAGCAATCGACAACTCGCAGGCGATGCTACGTCTGGCCGGGCAGAATGACGCGGGCAATTTCCGTTTCGTGTTCGCGGATTTCTTCACCTGGAGCACCGACGAGCAGTTCGATCTAATCGCGTGCTTTCGCCTGCTTCGGCATTTCGACTACCCGGATCGCCGGGAGTTCTATCAGAAAGTCAAGAGCCTCCTTCATCCGGAAGGAGTAGCGGTGGTGGACGTACCCAGCCCCCGCTATGAACTGGTGCAGCGCAACCGCGGCGAAGGCTGGGGACAGTATCCCATCTATGACGTCTTCTGGACGGTGGATGGTTTTGAGGATGAGTTGCGCCGGAACGGGCTTTGCTTGCGAAGCTATGCCAGGATCGGCTGCGGCCTTCACGACATTGAGGAGCTTCAACGGGACAACGAGCCTTTTGTTGTTGTCGCCGCCTTCGGCAACATCCTTGCACGATCAACGGCGCCCAGAGAGATTTTTGCCGACGGGCGCTTCGGCTCCTGGGCCGCAGCTTGAATGAAAGGTTGCAGGAGAATCGGAAACCGACTGCGCACGGCGCGATTCAAACTGCCTTGATGAGATCAGGTCGCCTTAGGGAGAAACTGATGCTGACACCTCACGAACAGCCACAGGAGCTTGCCGCCCTGCCGGCCGGCGTCCTTTTCCATGCAGCGGTGTATGGCGGCACGGGCTATTCCACGGAGAGTTGGGCGGAGGCCATCGGGCTCGCGCAATGCCAGCTTCCCCTGAAGGTTATTCCTCTGGGGCCCCAGGAAGATAGTCACCGGATTCTTCCCTCAGCGGTCCGCGACAAACTGGACGATCTGCAGCGCCAGAATCTGGATGTCCAGCGCAGCGTGATCTACCAGTGCACGACGGCGGATGCTTTCAACTTGCAGTTCTACGCCCGGAGCAGGATCGGTCGCACCACCTTCGAGACCGATAGGCTTCCCCAGGGCTGGGCCGAACAGTGTAACGCCATGGATGAAGTTTGGGTAACCTCCGAATTCAACCGGCGCACTTTCGCGAGCGCCGGGGTGGATGAGTCCAAGCTGCGGGTGATGCCGATTGGGGTGGATGCCGCCTTGTTCCGGCCGGGAACCGAACCGCTCCCTTGGCCCTCGCGTGGGTTCAGGTTTCTCTCCAACTTCGATTGGGTGGATCGCAAGGGCGCAAGAAGCCTGCTGAAGGCATACCTGGCCGAGTTCAAAAGCAACGAGGATGTATGCCTTGTGTTGAAGCTGGCCCAACACGGCAACCCCTCGGCGGACGCCGAGGCTTTCCTCACGTACTTCGTGGAGAGGGAGGCGGGACTAAAGCTTGAGGACGCACCGCCCATTCTGCTGGTCAAGGGATTTATACCGCACGTCGAAATGCCGCGCCTGTACGCGAGCGCCGATGCCTTCGTCCTTCCGAGCCATGGAGAGGGTTTCGGAATCCCCTATCTTGAAGCGCTGTCGAGCGGGCTTCCGGTGATCGCAACCCGGTGGAGCGGGCAGCTTGACTTCCTGCACGACGGCAACAGCTTTCTAATTGACATCGAAGGCCTGGTGCCGGCATCGCCCGAGGTTGAGTTCTACGCCGGGCACCGGTGGGCGCAGCCTAGCGTCGATCATTTGCGCGAGCTCATGCGCAGCGTCTACTCAAACCAACCGGAAAGCCGGCGTCGCGCGGCCGTGGGCCGCCGCGAAGTCACCGACCGTTGGGATTGGAAAGTTGTTATCAAGCAATGGGAAGCCGAATTCCAGCGGCTTCTCAGCTAGTGTCGTCGGACCTTGACTGAAGGACCCGGAGATCGGACAGAGATGCCAATTCAAGTCCTAAGTTACGGCAGCGAGGGAATTCGAGCCTCTTACGATCGGAGTCCGCTCGTCACATTGTTTACCGATTCATGCAGCGCGGAGAGCATCCCGCAGGATGTGCGAGAGGCGGCGGACCACGTTGTGGTGTCCAATGTCGATCCCCTGAATGGGGGCCGGGTCTCCGAGGGTTCGGATGGGACCATCGTATGGCTGGCAGGTGACACACTGAAGGAGGGCACAGCGGCCATCTTGCGAAAGAATTTGCGGGTACCCGGCCGCCGTACCCTTGTTCCGGTCCATTATCCGTATCTTGCGGAGGCGGATCTCATCACGCTGCAGCCCCGTTCCTGGGCAAAAGGCGAGCAACGGGACTATTGGGGGTCCAACATCCGCGTTCATAACGATGCCGGGCCGTCAGAGAAGGTCCTGCTCAGTCTGCGGACTTCCGGCGAGCCGTGGGCACAGCTTTCGGTCGCCGTAGCTCACGAGGTTGTCCAGCCATGCTCCGGCTGCGAGCAGTTGGCCCTGCTCTGGCAGGCCTATCGAACACTTCCTTCAGCAATTGGCGGCCTGGCGATTCGCAACCTGGTGATCGTACTGATGCGTCATGGGCATTTCGTCGAAGCCCTGCAGTTGCTTGAAAGGGGCATGACCATCTACGAAGGATACGCTGAACTGCCTTATCTCGCTGCACTCCTGAGCCTGCGCGGCGGGGAGCCGAAGAAGGCCGCACCCTACTTCAGTAGACTGCAATCCTCCAGCCGGGCGTTCGTCGGAAGCGGCGGAGAAAACACCTACCGATTGTCTTGGCTGTTAGGACTCTATGACCTACAGTCAGGCGACGAACGCACGGCCTTCAGGCATTTCATGGCGAGCGTCGGCTCAACCGCAGTTTTCGCGCCAGCGGCAGATGAGCTATTCAAACTGCGGGTTCCGCGCCGGATGGTCGAGAAATGCCAGTGGTCGTTGTACAGGCTGGCTCGACGCGAGCCAAAGCTCCGCGACAGGGTTCTCGACTATTTCCTCGCACATAGGGTCTTTCATGCCGCTCAGCGTCTTGTGGAAACCCTGGATCTTAACGAGGAGGTTCGCAATTCGCTGGCAGAGCGGCTGGAGCGCGCCGCGGCGCCTTACAAGGGCAAGCCCGGATCGAGTGCTAAGCCCGGTGTGATCCTCGAGGGGCCGTTCCTCGAGCATTCCAGCCTGGCACGCATCAATCGCGAGATTTCGATGAGTCTGATTCAAAGCCGTGCTTTCGACGTCGCCCTGGAGCCGACGGGCTACGTGAGCGGCGCGATCGGCGCCAAAGATGCCATCGAGCCAATAAAAGCCGCCCTGACTCGACGGCCGGAACGCGTAGACCTCACGATCCGGCACCAATGGCCGCCCGACTTCGGCCGGCCGGAGTGCGGCAAACTGGCTGTGATTTTGCCTTGGGAATATGGCGCGATTCCCCAAATGTGGGTCAATCAGATCAACCGCAACGTTGATGAAGTTTGGGTTCCATCAAAGTTTGTTCAACGGGTCTTGCTGCGCTCCGGCGTGCTGGAGGATCGCGTCCGAGTGATTCCCAACGGTATTGATCTCGAGGTGTTCAATCCGAAAGGCGGCCGCGCGCGCCCCCGAGCTGTGCGACAGTTCCTGTTTCTTTTTGTCGGTGGCGTGATCCGGCGAAAAGGGGTTGACCTGTTGCTGAGGGCCTACCGCGACGCTTTCGAACCGGGCGATGACGTCACTCTGCTCGTGACCGCGCTTGGATCGCAAGCCGCCTATCAGCACAATAGTCTGCACGAGCAGGTGGTCCAGGCTGCCTGGAACCCGTCCTTCCCGCATGTGGAGTTGCTGACCGGAGAGCTTGATGACTCGACGCTGGCCAATCTGTATCGTGGCTGCGACGCCTTCGTGCTGCCCTATCGCGCCGAAGGCTTCTGCATGCCCGCCCTTGAGGCCATGGCGTGTGGCAAGCCGGTGATCACCACGGCCGAGGGACCATCGCAGGACTTCTGCTCGCCCGCGACCGAGTACCTGGTGCCGGCCAACGAATGCCAGGTTCCCGAAGACCCGCCGGCGTTCGGACCGCTGACCGGCGAATTCACCTGGTTCGAACCCGATGCGACTGCTCTGGCTGGCGCCATGCGCCGCGTCTTCGAGGATCGACGGGAAGCTGCGCGGCGGGGAGCGGCGGCAGGGGCACGGGTTCGCGACCGGTTCGGGTGGTCACGCATCATGCGGATCTATCGGGAACGGATACGAGCTCTCACGGCGTCTGCCGATTTCGCGGCTGATGGCCGGGGCCCGTATCGCTGTGAGAGGGCAGAATGCCTAGACTCGGTTTGTCCATGATCGTGCGCGACGCGGAGGCTCACCTCGAGCGGTGTCTCGAGAGCGTTCGGGACGTCGCCGACGAGATCGTCATCGGTGACACGGGCTCGGTGGATGCCAGCGTGGAAGTGGCGCGCCAGCACGGGGCCAAAGTAATTTCTGTCCCATGGGAAAACGATTTTGCCAAAGCTCGTAATCGCGTGCTCGAGGAGAACACAGCCGACTGGATTCTCTTCATCGATGCCGATGAGATGCTGGATGAACAGGCCCGGCACGCCATCCCAGGTCTGCTGGCTGCCGAGCTCGTGGCCGGATATAGGGTCACAATCTGGAATTATGTGTTGACGTTGACCAATCGGCTTTGGGACAGCCCGGCCAAGCCGAATCCGGTTCGCGTGGAAGCCGCGCGATCGTATCCCGCCTACGTGGAGCACCAAAATATTCGCTTGTTCAGGCGGCAACCCGAGATCTACTTCGAAGGGCGAGTGCACGAGACAACCGGGTACCGCATCCTGGCTACCGGCGGAAGGCTCGCGGAAGCCAATTTCGTGATTCATCACTTTGGGCTGGCTGTCAACGCTGAAACGCGGATGCGGAAGAGCCGGCTCTATCGCGAACTCGGCAGGCAGAAGGTTCAAGAGACGCCTGCCGATGCCCAGGCCCATTTCGAGTTAGGCATAGAGGAGCTTGACACTTTCCATGATCCCGCTGCTGCGCTTGCCTGCTTCGAGCGCGTCATCGGTTTGGCACCTGATTCGCATCGGGCGTGGGCGTTTGCCGGCATCGCGCTGGTCCGCCTGGAGCGATTTCGCGAAGCCTTGACGTATTTGAAGCGTGCCGAACAACTCGGAGCACGAACCTCCGTGGTTTATGAAGCTCGAGGCGACGCCTGCTACCGATTAGGCGATTTTAGTGCGGCACGTCGATGTTTTTTCGAGGCACAGGAGCACGGCGCTACGTCGGCCGTGGTCGAGAGCAAGATCGGAGTGTGCGAGGTGCGACTCGGAAAGACGGAGCAGGGTACTCGACGCATGAAGAGCGCAATTGAGCGAGAACCCGGTTTCGGCGAGCTCTACGACATCCTGACGATGGCCGCAGTCTGGATGGGCAATCCCTCATTAGCGGCTGAGACTGCCGAACGCCGCCTGGCCGCGGTCGAGCCCACGGCCGAGGGCTTTCTGCGCGCAGCGAGCATTCGAGCTCGACTGGGTGAGTGGCAGCGCGTATCTGACCTTTTGCGACGCGGTTGCGAGCGCTTTCCCGAGGCTCCGAAACTGCGCCTCGCGTGGTCCGAGCTTCAACAGCAGTGCGCACCCGCCGCTGCTTCTCCGCTTCCTTAGAAAGTCCTAATCCCCTTAACCTCAGAACTGCTGCGGAAAATCGACGGATTTCTCGCTAACATCCTGCTGTTGCAAGGATATGTAACTTAGGGCTCAAAAGTTAGTGGAGCGAGCCCCGAGTTTGGCGGCTGGATTGCCGTAGCCTCAGCGTTCGCGAGTCGGAAACGTAGGGCATCTGGCCACGGGCCAGTGGCTCTCGGGCCGAAATGCGGGATTGAAAATTTACGGCTCTAAAAGGAGATTCAAACCATGGGACTCAGCCTTCTCAACAACATTGCGTCGCTCGAAGCTCAAAACGAGCTGAATCAGACCGACACATCACTACAGAACGTGCTGGTCCAGCTCTCTTCCGGCTCACGATTGAACAGCGGTGCGGATGACCCGGCCGGATTGTCGATCGCGGACTCGCTGCACGCGAATGAGGCTGAGCTGACCCAGGCGGCGAGCAATGCCAACACGGGCGTAGGACTGCTGCAAACTGCGGATGGCACGCTGGGCCAGGTGACGGATCTGCTAGACCGCGCCGTTACCATCGCAACCGAAGCCGCCAACGGCGGGCTCTCCACGTCTCAGCTCCAGGCGCTCAACAACGAGTATCAGTCGATCCAGGCTGAAATCAACCAGATCGGAAGCTACACGACGTTCAACAACACCAACATCTTCACGGGCGGGACCACCAGCATCTTCCTCGGCAGTAACGCCGACTCCGTCGGGGTTACCATCGGTACGCTGAGCAGCACGAGCCTCGGCCTGAACGGTACCGACCTGACCAGCAACGCGGACGCGGCTACGGCGCTGAGCGCCATCAACTCCGCGATATCGACTGTTTCGCAGAGCCGCGGCAACATCGGGGCTACCCTGAACCGGCTGACGGCGGCGCAAAATGTCATGAACAATCAAGTGACGAATCTTACCGCCGCCGAGAACCTGATCCGGTCAGCGGACATCCCTGCCGACGTTACTCAGGAAGCCCAGCTCTCGGTTCTGGAACAGACCGGCATCTCCGCTCTCACGCAAGCCAATCAATCGAGCGATACGCTGCTGAAGCTCTTCCAGTGAGTGCCCTCTAATCTCTCCGCAGACCTCCCGCCTCCTCGCAGCATCGCTGGCTGGCTTCGAACCCGGATCGCTCCCTGGGGGTGAGTGGCCAAGCCAGCGACCTTGCAAGGTCCAGCCTCAGACATCCCGATTAAAGGTAACAACAGACCTGCCGATAGGACTATTGTTCACGACGAACCGTTCCGTGAATCGGGAACGGAGGTCAGTTGCGGCAGAAGACCGAGACCTCGTGCCGAGTGCGGAATAGAAATCAACGACTTCAAGGAGATTCTAGACAATGGGACTCAGCCTTCTGAACAACATCTCGTCACTCCAAGCGCAGGATGCCTTAAACCAGACGTCTTCCTCGCTGCAAAACGTACTCGTTCAACTGTCCACCGGCTCCCGCCTGAATAGCGGCGCGGACGATCCTGCCGGCCTCTCGATCGCGGACTCTCTGCACGCCAGCGAAGCGGAGCTTTCGCAGGCCAGCAACAACGCGAACACGGGCGTCGGCCTGCTGCAGACGGCGGACGGCTCGCTTAGCCAGGTCACCAGCCTGCTCGATCGCGCCGTCACTATCGCGACCGAAGCCGCCAACGGCGGACTCACCACCTCGCAGGCAAGCGCTCTGGACAATGAATATCAGTCGATCCAAGCTGAAATCACCCAGATCGGCGGCCAGACCACGTTCAACGGCAGTTCGGTGTTCACGGCCAGCACCACGAGCATCTTCCTGGGAAGCACGGCCAACTCGATCGGTGTCACGGTTGGCACGCTGAGCGCTTCCGGGCTCTCTCTGAGCGGCACCAGCCTGACCAGCGCGGGCAACGCCGCCAGCGCGCTGACAGCCATTAACACAGCGATCTCGACCGTCGCCCAGGATCGCGGCACCATCGGCGCGACGCTGAATCGGCTGACCGCAGCGCAGAACGTGATGAGCAACCAGGTCACGAACATCACGTCAGCCGAGGACCTGATCCGCTCCGCGAACATTCCGCAAGACGTCTCCGAGGAGTCACAGCTCTCGGTGCTGGAGCAGACCGGTATGTCGGCCCTGGCGCAGGCGAATCAAAACTCCGAGCAGATTCTCAAACTGTTTCAGTAGCACTCCGACTCATCAGGGAAGGGGTAGCGGCAATGCTACCCCTCCCTCCATTCAGCGGCAGGCGTCAGGATCATCGGGGAATGGGAGCGGCAATGCTACTCCTTCTTCCGTACAGCGGGATTAGTGAGGGCGAGGTATGGGCAGTTTTGGAACTGGACTCAACGCGCTGGACCTGAGCGGATCTTCCTTCGGATTGGGCAACGGTCTCGACGTGCAGTCCATTGTCCAGAGTCTCACAGAGGCAGCTCAGGCGAATGAGACTCAATACACGGACGAGCAGACCTTGTATAACAGCCAAATCTCCGCCCTCACCAACGTCGGCACTCTACTGACAAGTCTCCAGACAGCAACCCAGGCACTTCAGGATCCAGCGGGTGCCCTCGCTGCCCGGGATGCAACCTCTTCCGACTCGAGTGTAGTCACGGCCACTGCGAATTCGGGAATCGCCACCGGAAACTACTCTCTGACCGTCACCAACCTGGCAAGTACCGCTGTTCTCGCCAGCCAGCCGCAGACCTCCGCCACCAGCGCGGTCGGGGCGGGCACGATCCAATACTCAATCGGCGGGACCAACTATTCCATTTCGGTCAGCAGCACGGATACGCTCTCCAGCCTGGTCAGCGAGATCAACAGCGGGAATTACGGTGTCACGGCCAGCATCATCAATGATTCTCAGGGTTCCATACTCGCTTTGACGAGCAACACCGGGGGGAGCGGGGGCAATGTCACGAATCTCAGCGATACGAGCGGCCTTGGACTAACTCAGGCTGTTCAAGGCCAGGACGCGCAACTATCCGTCAACGGCGTTCCCCTCTACGAATCGAGCAACACGGTCACGGATGTGATCCCGGGAGTCACATTCACCCTGACGGGAACTTCGGATGCGCCGGTGAGTGTAGACGTAACTCAAGATGTCGGCCAGGCCAGCACGGCGATAAACAACTTCGTCTCGGCTTATAACTCCGTGGTTCAGGCCATCAACACGCAGTTCACGTACACTTCCGGAGCCGCTTCACAGCCGCCCCTGTTTTCTGACAGCTCGCTCCAGCAGGTGCAGAGCACTCTCGCCACGGACATCAACTACTTCACTAGCGGCAACGGCGGAATCTCGGGACTGTCGTCGATCGGTGTCGAACTCCAACAGGACGGTACTCTATCTGTCAACAGCGCCACCCTGGACTCGGCCCTCAGCGATAACGGGGCGGCGGTGGCTAACCTCTTTCAGGGCCCGGATTATACGTCCGGTCTGGCAGGTCAACTTTACACAGACCTCGGCAACATGACGGATCCGACAAAAGGGGTAATCGCGCTTGACGAGAACGGGATCAACCAGGAATTGCAGGACGTGACTCAAACGATCAGCAACTTCAACGCCAACCTGCAACTGCAAGAGCAGCAGTGGACGACAGAGTACAGCCAGGTCAATGCCACCTTACAGGAATTGCCGCTGCTGATCGCTGAGGCGACCGGCCAGTCGTCTACGGCCAGCGCCAGCTCCAGCTCGGACACCTCGTCAACCTCAAGCTCCTAGGAAAGGCATAGTCCAGTGGGTTACGACGTCGCCCGGAATTACCGGATGCAGGCCGCAGAATTCGCCAGCCCAGTCGGTGTAATCGTGCAGGCCTACGAGCAAATCACCAGTGCGCTTCACAAGGGTGCCCGCGCAGCTGACACGCGGCAAATCGAAGAGAAGACCCAGGAAGTGAATCGCGCGCTACTGATTCTCGGCCATCTGCAGGCCATGTTGGACCACAACGCGGGCCCCAAAGTCGCGGAGAAGCTCGAGACCTTCTACGAGACCATGCGCTATCAAATCGTTGTCGCCAGCGCGAAACCATCCGGCGACGCGCTTCGTAAAGTATCCGAGTACTTCGTTCCGCTACGCGACGCGTGGCGTGTGGTTGAACGAGAGCATCCCACTCTGCCTGCCGCGCAATCGATGGGCTAGGCCACCAAGCGCCGGAAACCTGCGATTACAATGGGCCTGTTCCCTCTCGGGGAGTGAACATGAAGCGCCACGAGGCGTCGAGGCATACCCATCGCTGCCCGCTAAACCAACTGGTGGAAATCTCGGGAACATGTAGTAAGGCGTGGCCGCTTTCGCAGACCATCTCGGTCCCGTTCCAGGCAAGGAATGTTCTCGACGGCCGCCCGACCGCAACCGGGTGCGCCATGCGCCTAAGGCAGAAGGGGCATCGCCGCTGCTGGTCGGAAAAGGCCCAACTCAGGCCCAGGAGACAGAACGCAAAGGAAGAAGCGATCTCGATGTATGCCGACGCTGGGGAAGAGGGTTTCACGAACAAACAGCCGAGGTCCAGGGACGCGAAATAGGCAAACCCGACCAGGACAGTGATCTTGGCAATCAGGAACGCCCAGAACTCACTTCTTCTCCAGAGCGCCGGTTTACGCTCACGGTTGCTATAGTCGCCTGTGGAGATGTGGACGGCAAAAGGCGCCAGCAGGAACGCCAGTAAGATTCCGCCCGCGGAAAGAGTCCAACGGCCTTCGTCGAAATAGCCAACCGGGCTCAGGCGCCCGACGACAAACTCACCGTCATCAGTCCCGGCTTCGCGATCGGAGCCCAAAAGCCACGCGTTTGGATTCCGGGGAAGACCCATCGAGCTGCCGAATGCGACGCCCGCAACGATCGCGTCAACCGAACCAACGCGCACCTTCGTCCCGGTTATATCGGCACTACCACCGAAGTGCCTTCTCCATGTCTCGTCACTGAGCACAAGCCGTGGCAATTTGTCCGAACCTCTTGCGGCCGGCCCCAGGAGACGTAGCGGGAGATGGAGCGCGGCGAAGAAGTCCGATCGGGCATGGGCCACTGTCCATTCGGTTCCAGGCATGGCCTCGGCCCGCACCGTTTCGTGCGTGATTGCATAGTGCGAGAAGCCGTCGAAAAACAGCTGGGCCGTTCGCAACGGCGGTCCGTCCGCCGCAAGGTCGAATGCGCAGTCACAGGGTGCGCGGTGGTCCGATGGCCGCCAGGGGTACACCTGGATCCTCGAGGTTGCGGCCGCGACGCGACTCGAGAAGTGGGCGATTCCCCAAGCCGGAAAGAACATTCCGATCAAGAGAAGAAGGCACACTGAGGCGGAACCACGGATTCGCGCCGGGATGCGAGATTCTTGCCACGATCGCCGCCTCAGCCAAATCGCATCCTGGTACGCCCCCAGGCAGAATGCGGTGGCTTCCAGAATCGATCCGGGGTTATCACTCGCCTTCGGCGAGCACTCGCGCAGCACATACCACAGTTCTGTCCGCCACTCCTGCCACCAGTCGGAGCGCCTCCGGACCGGTACCAGTAAGGACGCGCCCCTTATCAGGCCGAGATGCAGCCGACGCACGGCATCTTGCGAAGTCATCGCGAGCTGCCCTCCGCAGCCGGCACCAACCGCTCAAGCAAGGGATAACGCTTGCGCGACGTCTCCAGGGCGATTTTCCCGGCGCTCGTTAACTGATAGTACTTTCGCGGTGGCCGTTGCTCCCGATCGGCGATGGCCTGCCGCTCCCAACGAGAACGTATCAGTTGATCTTCCTCCATGCGTCTCATGGCGGGATATACGGTGCCGCTGGGAAGACCGGTCATGTCCATAATCGAGAAACCATAGACGGATCCGGCTTCAATCGCGTGCAGGATCAGGGCGGTGATGTGCGTCAACCTCGGCTCCCGGGCCATGACTCATCATACCCTATGTAGAAATCTGCTTGACACATTTGCTGACCCCTATCAAGATGTCTACATAGGGTTCGCGAGGCACGAATCCTGGGAGCGAGGGGAGTACGAAACGTGCCGCGTTCTCGCGATGCGATCAAAAGTACCGTTCAGGAGGAAGCGCGATGAAAGCAACTGTGCTGTATAGAATTGCCGGTATTCTGCTCCTTGTGGCCGCCGCAGGTAACGCATACGGTGTCTCCAGATTCCGCCAGCTTGCGACGTCGATGAACACTGTGCAATTCTCAGTCGGCCACTCCGGCTTTACCTACGCCCAGTTCGTTGTTGCCCTCGAACTGTTCTGTTCCTTGGGTATTCTGTTCGCGGCATAT
>JASHPE010000481.1 GCA_030038235.1 Terriglobia bacterium | reverse complement strand
GATCGTTAATTCCTGCGCAAAATGACCGTCCGCCACGTCGATATGGCAGCGACGGCACCCCGCCGCCTCAAAAATCTGCAGAGCCTCCCCCAGACGCGCAAAATCCGCCGCCAGCAGCGCCGGCGCAATCAAAGCCATAAAGCCCCGGGAGTCCTTGGGAGACGAACCAAAGCTTACCTTGTAAGGTTAGCACAGTCCCGTTCGGGAGGTGACGCTAACCGCGTGACCGCGGCGGCGGAATGAACATGACGTGCGAGTCTCGCTGCCACGGGAGGCGATGTTCGGGATGTGGGAATGGCACCGGCCATCGAGCCCACCCCGAATTTGAGCGCTTCCGCTATAATCTGTATCTCGCAAGCATCGTCAAAGTCGAATCGAGGTCCAACGAATGGCGCAACGGATGGTCAAATGTGTGAAATTCGGCCGGGAACTTCCCGGCTTGGATGAGCCGCCCTGGCCGGGCGAACTCGGCCAGCGCATTTACGATAACGTCTCCGAGCAGGCATGGGAGCTGTGGGTCGAACAACTGAAGATGATCATCAACGAGTTCAGGCTGAATCCCTCAACCCGCGAAGCCCAAGAGATGATCGCCAAACAGATGGAAGCTTTCTTCTTCGGCGAGGGTGCAGCCCAGCCGCCCGGCTATGTCCCTCAGAGGCATTAATCATGGCGCAGTGTTGTATCTTCTTGCAGTACACGTCCTGCTCGCTGCCGGAGCTTAATCACAAGTGCTATACTCCAGCCAGGGTGTAGAAGGTCCTATTCCCAAGTAGAGCCTGCTCTTTAGGGGGCAGGTTATCGTCGGGACCGAAGACGTCCCGCGCTGCTGGAATTAGGTCCGAAGGGGGCGCTTTGTCACTATCTGTCGGGCGCTCAGGGGGACAAAGCATGAAATGGGAAGTCTGGATTGTGCGGGCGATGTTCGTGGTCGGCTTTGCCGCTGTGACCTACCACCTCCGCCCCTTCCACTGGCCCGCTCTGCCGGCCACGGGACTCGGCCTGATGTTGGGTCTTGCCTGTGTGGTGTTTGAGCTGCGACTTGAGAAAGTAAGCCTGAAGCGGCTGATCGGCGCCGGCTTGGGAGCCTCCCTGGGCATTCTGGGCGCCGTGATGATCGGCAACCTGCTCAGCCTGACTTCAGTCGAAAAACACTCGGCTTCGTTCTTCCAACTCACTCTGCTGCTGGTCATGGCCTATACCGGATTTGTGCTCGGCGCGGTCAAAGGCGACGTTCTAAACCTCTCAGCGCTCGGTGGATTGTTCTCGGGCGAGCGCCAGCGCCGCACTGCCAAGATCCTCGACACCAGCGTCATCATCGACGGCCGTATCTCGGACATCTGTGAAGCCGGATTCATCGAGGGCCAGGTCATCGTGCCCCAATTCGTCTTGCGCGAGCTGCAACTGGTCGCTGACAGCTCCGACGCGCTCAAGCGCAACCGCGGACGCCGCGGGCTGGACATGCTGCAGCGCATTCAGAAGATGAGTTCTGTACAGGTCCAGATCGTGGAGGATGACTTTCCCCAGGTACGCTCGGTGGACTTGAAGCTGATCGAGCTGGCCAAGGTTTACGAGGGCAAGATCATCACGAATGACTTCAATCTGAACAAGGTGGCGCAACTGCAGGGCATCGCCGTGCTGAACGTCAACGAACTAGCCAACGCCCTGCGCCCGGTGGTGCTGCCCGGCGAGGCCATGCGCGTCTTCATTTTGAAGGAAGGAAAAGAGTATAACCAGGGCGTCGCTTATCTCGACGACGGCACCATGGTCGTGGTGGACAACGCCAAGAAAATGATGTCGAAGACCATCGATATCACCGTGACCAGCGTGCTGCAGACTACCGCCGGACGTATGATCTTCGGGCGCTACGAGGAACGTTTGCGGTCCATGGACACAGCACACACCGAGGGCCGGCCCGCAGCCGTCGTAGAAGCCAAGCAAGGCGCCTGACTCACTCGCGAGATCCCATTGGCGTTCCGCTGGAGCGCTGCTTGCGTCAAGAACACGTCTAATCCGTGATACCCTCGTTCCCTGCGCCTTTCATATGAGTGTTCTCGCCATCATTCCGGCAGCCGGCACCGGTGTTCGCATGGGCGCCGGTACGCCCAAGCAGTTTCTCTCGCTCGAGGGCGTGCCCATTTTCATCCACACCCTGCGGAAGTTTGCCCGTTGCGCCGTAATCGATTCCATCGACCTTGGCCTCCGGCCCGACGACATGGAGCGCGTTCGCCAGGATCTCGCCCGCGAGCCCATCGATAAGCCCGTGACCGTGATCGCCGGCGGTGCCACTCGTCAGGAAACGGTGGAACGCGCGCTCGCAGCCGCCCCACCCGACACCGACATTGTGGTGGTTCACGACGCAGTGCGTCCCTTCGTGGGGCTCGAGTTGATCGACCGGGTGGTAGAAGCTGCGCGAAGTGGCGGCGCAGCGATCCTTGGAATCCCCAGTATCGACACGGTGAAACAGGTGGAGCGCCAGATGATTCTGGGCACCATCCCGCGCGAACGCATTGTGCTGGCGCAGACGCCGCAGGCCTTCCGTTATCCTTTGCTGCGAGACGCCTTCGCCAACGCTCGCCAGGAAGGGTTCATGGGAACTGACGAGTCCAGCCTGGTCGAGCGCTTGGGGGTGACCGTCACGGTGCTGATGGGTTCAGACCGCAACATTAAGATCACCAAGCCTTCGGACCTCCCTTTGGCGCGCCTCTACCTGGCGCAGGAGGCGGAGCAAAATTGAGGGGTCAGGGACAAAGAACGAGGCGCGGAAGCACCAGGACGCTTTCAATAAGCCGGCATAGAGTCTCCCAGACTTTGAGCGGCCCCCCGCAGCAGCCTCCATATCGCGTCGGCTTCGGAAGCGACGTCCACCGTCTCGTGCCGGACCGCAAGCTGATTTTGGGCGGAGTCCACATCCCTTTTGAACTCGGCCCGTTGGGACACTCGGATGGCGACGCGCTGGCGCACGCCATTTGCGACGCCCTGCTTGGCGCGGCGGCCCTCGGTGACATCGGTCGGCGTTTTCCCGACACGGCGCCCGAATGGAAGGACGCAGCCAGCCTCGGTTTGCTACGTCACGTCGCTGCGCTGTTGCGGGGACAAGACTTTGCCATCGTGAATGTGGATTCCACTGTCGAATTGGAGAAGCCGCGGCTGGCGCCGTTCATCAAGCGCGTGGCCTCGAACGTGGCGCAGGCGCTCGGGATCGAAGTGGATCGGGTCAGCGTGAAAGCCAAGAGCGGCGAGGGAATCGGCGAAATCGGCCGCAGCGAAGTAATGCGCGCCGAGGCTGTCGTCTTGCTCGGCAGCGTTCAGACGTAAGGGACAGCCTGGGCGCGGGCATCCTTGCCCGCCGTTGAGCCCTTCTCCGGAGCGGGCAGGATGCCCGCGCTCCCAGGCTGTCCCCTACGTCTGAAACCAGTCGAACGATGGAACGATTGATCGAATTCGCGAATAGCGCCGGACACCGGCTTCGCGGGATGCTACACCAGCCGGACGCTGCGGGTGAGCATCGTCCGCCAGGCGTCGTGCTGCTGCACGGATTCACCGGCGATCGCATGGAATCGCACTGGCTTTTCGTTAAGTGCTCGAGAGCGCTCGAGCGCGCCGGCATCGCATCGCTCCGCTTTGACTTCTTCGGCTCGGGTGAATCGGACGGCGAGTTCCGCGACGCCAGCCTCGAAACCGAAGTGGCTGACGCTCAGGATGCAGCAAGCTTCTTGCGGCGCGAAGGCGGGATCGACCCGCAACGGCTGGGCATCATCGGATTGTCGCTCGGCGGCGCCATTGCCGCCCTGCTCGCCGAGCCGCTGCGCGCTCGCGTATTGGTCCTGTGGTCTGCCGTCGCACATCTCCCCATCATGCGAAGACTCGCAGACAGTTTCGCGCGTCCGCTGCCGGATGCGGACGGCGACCTGGAGTACAGCGGGCATCGCGTCTCGCCGAATTTTCTGGAGGCAGCCGATCGTCTCGATCCGTTGCGCGCCGTCGCCGCATTCACGGGACCCACGCTGATCGTCCATCCGGAGCGGGACGAACACCTGCCGCTCACCCACCCGGCGGAGTACTTCCGGGCGTCGCGAGCGGCGATTAAGGAGAAGGTCATCGTCTCGTGTGCGGACCACACGTTCTCATCGGTGGCCTGGGAAGCGGAAGTGATCGGACGAACCGTGGACTGGTTCAGGCAACATCTCTGACGGCTTCAATCGCCAATCACCAATCACTAAAATTCAAATCACTCGATTCCCCTGTCGATCTTCGAGTATCGCAACTGCTCTTCTGCGAAGTCCCGTGGATACCGGATGCTGACGGTGTCAGGCTGGCCGCCACTGCCTGGCTGCAGTTCCAGCTCAGGATTGATTCCCACCCAATACGTCGGCAGGCCCAGCGCCTTGTAGCGCGCCACCACTTGATCGCGCCAGGCCGTGTTGAAGTGAATCCCGTACTGGGTGATCAGCCCCTTGGCAGCGTCGTAGTCGCCTTCGGCCTTGATGCGCATCAATTCGGCGAGCAGCATGCCCACACCCTCGCGCATCTTCGAATAATTCGTCACCACCATGTAGACTTTGCCGTCGCGCGAGATGGGCTGGATAGCGCCGGTCTTGTCGCGGATATAGTTCACGATCAACTGCGTGCCGCGCCGGTGGTCTTCCTCGATCGTGTCGCCGGTGGGCACTTCGCGGAGCTGGACCAAAGCTGCCCGCGCCTCACTGTCGTAAGCCGTCCGGGCCACGTCGTAATTCGGCATCACACCCATCTCGATCAGCTTGGGATCGAAGAAGTTCCAGAGCGCCATCAAGTCAGCGCGCGTCTCTTCGAGCGTGGAGTAGTACTCTTTGAGATAGGATGCCGGCTCGGCTGTGAGCTTCGGGTTCATCCTCCCCGACCCGTGCCCGATCACCTCGTGCATCGCGGTGAAGAGATCCTCGGCAAGGTCGCCGTATTTCTTTGCACGGTCGATCTCCGGCTGCGAGCTGCCGAATTCCTCAGCTACTTTGGTGCCCGTCGGGCTGTTCAGGGCCCGGATGGAACCCGTGAAGATGAAGCTTTTCGACCCGTATTTTTCGTGGATTTCGTCTTCGTTGGGCAGATTGTCGCCGATGGTCGTCACGTCGAAATCACCGCTCTCGATCAGCGTCTCGTCGGCATTTACAATCGGCGGATTCGGGCTCGGATTCTTGTACTTCTCATCCCAGGGAGCTTTCTGCTCGAAATAGGACGCGTTAGCCGCGAATCCGGTCATCATCTTGTTCATCTGCTCGTCGACGACGGTCACAAAGCCCTGTATAGAACCCTTCTGGCCGCGCGCGTCCTTGTAAACCTCTACGAAACCGTTCGAGAAGTCGGGATTCGTCCGGTCCTGCACCCAGTCGATGCCGCACTGAATCCAGTCGGCCCGATCGCCCGTCTGGTAGTAGCGAATCAGGTCGTTGATCACCTTCTTCTGCGACTCCGGAGCATAGGGAAGCGCATGCTGTAGATCATCGATCGCGAGTCCGAGTTCATGCGCGTAGCGCCCTGGCGAGATGCTGCCATCCGGCATTCCGGCGCGATACACCTCCTCGATTAACTGGCCGTTGCGCTTCACCAGGCGGGAATTGAGCGCGTAATGTTCGGTGAAACCTACGAGATCCTTAAGCGTTACACCCGAATAATAGTTGTTGCCGCTCGCCTGCAGCGGGTCTTCGCCATTCGGCGGATTCTTGAGGGTGACCATCGGCTGAAAATCAGGATCGAAGATGGCCTTCTGCAAGACGCCCAGCATGGAATCGAGCACCGCCGGAGATTGCCGGTCGCCGCCGAGGGGCGCACCATTCTTCAACGCCTGTTCAGCCGCCGATCTCAACTCGTCCGGCGTAAACTCCGGCAGGAATTTGCGCGAAGTGAACGAATTGTGATTGCCGTGACTGCCCCAGAAGAGCAAGATGTAATCCGTAATCTTCTTGAGCACGGTAGGATCGATGCCGTCCGAGTGCGTGATGATCGACTCCAGCAGGTGCTTGAGGGCAAGGCCGTAGCTCGAGTTCTGATCGTAAGCGATGGGATTGACGGCGATGGCGGCCATCGACAGCCAATAGGCGTCGAGCCTCTGCTCCGGCGAGAGACCGTTGAAGCTATCCGCGTAGACTTGGATGAATCCCGTGTCGCCCACACGCGTCACAAGACTCGGAGGTTCTTGCGTCTCTGATGTCGTTTGCGGCGCCGCCTGCCCGCGCGCTCCGGAAGACCATGCGCACTGACCGGCCATCACCGTTGCCAGGCCCAAGATCGCGGCAGGTCGTAGTCTCATTCGCAACATGGAATCCCTCCCTTTACGCCTACTCCCTACTCTCTAGCTCACGCCCCTGATCCCTAACTTGTCGCGCCAACTTCCTCACTTGACGAGCTGCGCGAGGAAATCGCTTTGCAGCCATCCAATCGACTGCAATACCAGCGCGGCCGACGCCACCGTAAGCGCGGCTCCCCCGAAAATATACTTCGCCGTCTGCCAGCCCAGCGCGTTCTGCAGGTCAGCCTTGCTTTCGTCCGAAATCAGAAACGTGGCTTCGTTGTCGCCCTTGAGGATCAGGTTCCGGTCCTGCTCGTTGTGAGGGCGCGGATTCTCGACGCAGGTGCCGGAAACGGTGTAGAGCTTCTCGGGCACAATGCAGTACTCGGTCAGGCGGTACCGGTTCGGCGAACCTGCGTATCCGCGGCCGGGCATTCTGAGGACGTCCAGCGCGCCGCCCATGGCGTGTGGTTGGGGCTTCTTGCGCGGCGGATTGACGCGATATTCGAGCGATGGGTCGCTTCCCTGAAACGCAGCCGTGCGCGATCCCGAGCTCACCAGCGTGATGTACTCGAGGAGCGCCTCCCCGGTCGGCGGCATGAAGGACGGATGCGGCGCGTCGCCCCCAAAACTCGGAAGGAACTCGTGCCTGACTTCGGTTTGGCAGGGATCTTCGAGATCGATCTCGGCGTCCTGCGCGTCCACCAGAATGCGTCCGGTCTCGTCCTCAAGATAGAAGCGCACGCCATCGCCGTCGGCGGCGAACGCCACCCACTTTCCGCCGCCGCGCGAGCCATGGTCCCATCGGTCGATCTTGACCTTGTAGAAATAGCAGGGCGTGCGCGTCACGGGACTCGCCACCGTCTCGTCACCGCGCGCCGTGCCCGAGACTTCGACGAAACCCATGGCCGCGCCGCGGATGGGAGCAAGCGGCGTGTCGGCGAGCACCCGGTAACGGCGCAGGAATCCAAAACCCCGGAAGAAGCAGTAGAGGCCGAGACAGAAGGCGGCAGCCAGCAGTCCGATGAATCGCATGCCCTAGGCGAACTTCACTTCCACGTCGGCGCGGTCGCTTTCCGGGACCTTGAAGAGCGTGCGCTGCTGAAGCTTCATCATGTTGGCCACGAACATGTCGGGAAACTGCTGGATGCGGATGTTGTAAGTGTTCACTTCGTCGTTGAAGAACTCGCGCCGGTCCGCCACCTTCTCCTCGATATCGGTGATTCGGCCCTGCAGTTGCATGAAGTTCGTGTTGGCCTTGAGGTCTGGATAATTCTCCGCCACCGCGAACAGGGTCTTGAGGGCGCCGGTCAACATATTATCGGCCTGGGCCTTGCCCTCGAAAGTGGTCGCGCGCTGATAAGCGCTGCGAGCCTCGGTGATCAACTGAAACGTCTTCTGCTCGTACTGCATATAGCCCTTGCACGTCTCGATGAGCTTGGGCAGCTCATCATGGCGCTGCTTCAGCAGCACGTCGATGTTGGACCACGCCTTGTCGATGTCGTTCTTCAGCCGCACCAGGCTGTTGTAAAGGGTAATAAAATACAGCAGCAGCCCCACCACGATCAGACCCAGCACCAAGAGCACCAGAATGGTTGCACCCATCACTATGTTCACTCCCTTGAAGTCGCCGGCAGTCGCGCGGACGATGCGCTCCCTCCGGAGTTCCGGCTCGTTACAGCACTATAACATTCATTGCGGTGACCTTGCGTCCCCCACCGCGAACCGGAGCGGCCAACCCGCCCGCATCCGCCACGCATCCTGACCATTACGATCCGGCAGGCTCGCCTCGACGGAGTTGCTTTCGCGGTTAAGATAGTGGAGGAGGGATGAATGCAATTGCACCGCCTTGGGCGTACCAGCCCAAGCTGTTGGACGAGTTTTTTTCGGCGCCGTGAGTTAGCCGTCATAACTTTCTTGGCTTTGGCGGCGTCCGGCGCCGGCGTCCGCTCGATGGCTGCCTGGGAGGGTGGCCAGGCGCCGGCCCCAAAAGCTCCTCAATCTGCTCCCGCGGCAGCGCCGGCCCTGGGCGCGCCTGACGATCCGGTGGCGCAGTCGTCGGCCGAGATTGCGCGCATTTATGCCGCTCTCGAAGCGAACTCGGCCGATCCCGTGGACCCGGACCACATGCTTCTGGATGGCGCCATCCGCCAGGGCCTCGCTACGCTGGACCCGTTTTCGTCCTTCTTCGACACCGATCAATTCCGCCAGCTCCAGCAGCAGCAGCGCGGCGAAGCTATGGGATTCGGCTCCATCCTTTATGTGCAGGTCGGCAAAATCCTGGTGATATCCGTCGCTCCGGACTCGCCCTCCGGGCGCGCCGGTCTCGGGCCGGGCGACGAGATTGTGGAGGTCAACGGAACCCGCATTGCCGGGCTCGATTTTCAGTCGATGATTGAGCTGCTGGAGCAGGCGCGCGAAAAACCCGTGCGGCTGGGCGTGATTCATCCCGGCAAAATCGTGGCGCAGGACTACGAGCTCAAGCCGGCGGAAGTCAACATGCCTACGGTCGACAAGAGCTTCCTGCTGCGGCCCGGCCTCGGGTATCTGCACGTCACGAGCTTTGAATCGAACACTCCCGAGGAAGTGTCTCAGGCGCTCGCCCAGTTGCAGAAGGCCGCTCTCGACTCTGGTTCCGGCAGCCCGAGTGCATCTTCCGGCGCCCAGGCGCCGCGAGCAGCCCGCAAGAAGGCGGGACCAGACCCGGCTCACGCCGCCGGTCCGGCGCTCGGCGGAGTTGTCCTCGACCTGCGCGACAATCATGGCGGCCAGGTGCAAGCAGCGCTGGGCGTGGCGAGCATTTTCCTGCCCGATGGTCTTTCCGTGCTCACGGTCCGCGGCCGCGCCCAACCGCCGCAGACTCTGCGTACGGTCGGATTGCCTTCGGATTTTCAGACCTGGCAGGGTCCGCTGGTCGTGCTGGTGAACGGCGAAACCGCCAGCGCGGCAGAAGTGGTGGCGGCAGCCCTCGAGGAGCACGACCGCGCCGTGATCGCGGGCGAGCCGACTTTCGGCAAAGGGGTGGTGCAGAACGTGCTGCCGCTCAGCGACAATATGGGCCTGGCGCTCACCGTAGCGCAATACTTCACGCCCAGCGGCCGATCGATCCAGCGTCCCATCCCCGGCACCTCGCTTGAGGCCATGCCGCCCAGCCGCACCGGCGAGACCTCCGGTTTCGTCACCGACGACGGACGCACGCTCGCTGCGGGTGGCGGCGTCACGCCGGACGTTGTTCTGTCGGCGCGCGACCTCGATCCGTGGGTGCAGTTTCTCGACCAGCGCGGCGCCTTTACGGAATTCGCGGACCAGTATCGCAGCGCCCACCCGCAGGTCCCGCGCAGCTTCGAGCCGGACGACCTGGTGCTGGGCGATTTTCAGGACTTCCTGCACCAGAGCGGCGTGCGCACACCGGAAAACTACTGGGAGCAGGACCACGATTATCTTGAGCTCCGCATCCGCACCGAGTTGATGAATATCGTCTATGGCGTGGCCGCCGGGGATGAGGTGGCCACCAAAGGCGATCCTCAGGTTCAGGGCGCGGTGGGGCTGTTCCCGCGCCTACCGGAGCTGCTCAAGCGCGCGCCGCCCTCCGAGCGCGCGGACCGCCGTCCGGAGCCGACTGGCAGCCGCGAGCGCGTGCTGGATGCGGGCCGTTAAAGGCTCCATTGCTCGAACTGCTCGACGATCGCCCGCTGACTTCTTGTGATCCGCGAGCGCAACTCGGCAAGGCTGACCCATCGCGGCTCGCCTTCCCATGAGCCTCGCAGATTTCCTTCGGCCGTCACACGGAAGACCGCGATGCTGGCAGGAATGGGCTCGGAGATAAGACATCGAAACACCAACTCCGCGCTCGTGACCGAGAGCCCGGTCTCTTCGGCAATCTCTCGCTTCACTGCCGTCTCGTCCGATTCGCGGCGCCGGGCCAATCCGCCCGGCAGTCCAAAGCCGCGTCCGTCGGCGCGATCGATCGCGAGATAATCCGGGCCGCGGCGAATCACTCCCACCGCCGAGCGCAACGGCCCGAAGATCGGTGCGTGCTGGTAAACAGCGAATGCGACTCGCGACACGATCCAGAACAGGCGCCGGCTGAGTCCATCCATACAACCATGCTAACAAAGACCGTAGCTAAGGCCGACTTGACGAAGTGGGTCGTAGGGCTTAGACTTCAACGCAAATGGACGAGATCACTTTTCACGTGGGCCATGACGAAGAATCAGGCTGGCTGATCGCTAGTTGGGACGCTCCGGACGGCTCGGGGGGCATCACCACCCAGGATGAAGATCTGCGCGATTTACAAACGCAAGTCGTCGATGCGGTGGCTTGCCACTACGATGGAGGCGAGATTCCCCACCGGATTCGTCTCCACTTTGTCAACGATCCAATTTTGGTCCCGGCGTGAAGCTTCCTCGCGATCTTTCCGGCTCTAGCGTCGTTAACGCTCTCGAGCGGCTGGGCTTCACGATTGCCCGTCAAACCGGCTCTCATGTGCGGCTGGTCAAAGCCGCCAGGCGCGTAACCGTGCCCCCGCATCGCTCGCTGGCAGTTAGTTGGCACACTGCAAAGTATCGTGCACCAAGCCGGCGTCACAATCGAAGACTTGCTGGACTCTCTGTGAACGGCGCAGATCACTGCCCGTGCACCGCACAAAGGCCCCGGCTCGGGACGCAAGTCGCATCACTTCGCTCTTTGGTGTAGGCTGCTTGTGAGGTGGCGTATGGCGAAGGCTTCGGACAGCCTTTATGACGCGATCGTAGTGGGCTCAGGCGCTTCGGGCGGATGGGCCGCCAAGCGTCTTTCCGAGGGCGGCCTGAAAGTGGCGCTCATCGACTGCGGACGCGACCACGGCGACGACGACTTTCGCGAGCACAAGCGGCCCTTCGACCTCAAGTATCGAAACCTCTCGGCGGAGTACATCCGCCGGACGCGGCCTATCCAGTCCCAGCTCGATTCCTGCAACGAGTACACCGTAGACTGGTTCGCGAATGATCTCGAAGAGCCGTACACAACGCCGCCCGGCATGCCGTTCAGTTGGCAAGGACGCCTGCGCGTGGTCGGCGGACGCACCAACGTTTGGGGCCGTGTGGCCTTGCGCTTGAGCGATTACGACCTGAAAGCCGCCTCCCACGACGGCTACGGCGAAGACTGGCCGCTCAGTTACAAGGACTTGGCGCCTTACTACGACTTGGTGGAAGAGTATGTGGGCGTGGCCGGACGCGCCGAGGGTGTCCCGCAGATTCCCGACGGCAAATTCCAGCCTGACATGGGCCTGACCTGCGGCGAGACGCGCTTTCGCACGCGCGTGAAAGACAAGCTTGGCTGGACTGTGACGCCGACGCGCACCGCCAACATCACGCGTCCGGTCAACGGCCGCGCGCCTTGCCACTATTGCGGACCTTGCGATCGCGGCTGCATCACGCATTCCTACTTCAACTCGCTTTTCACCACCGTGGCCGACGCGCGCGCCACCGGACGCTGCACGCTGATCCCGAACGCCATGGGCTACCAGGTGCTCATGGACGCCGACCGCAATCGTGTCCGCGGCGTGCTCTATATCGACCGGATCACGCGCCAGCCGCGCGAGGTGCAGGCGCGCGTTGTAGTGCTGTGCGCGCAATCGCTCGAATCGGTGCGGATTCTGCTCAACTCCGCCAATCGGCAGTATCCGAACGGACTCGCCAACTCGAGCGGCGTGCTCGGCCACTACCTGATGGACCACGTCTGGGTGGGCGGTGGCGCCGAGGGCGAATTCCCCGACGTGCCGGGGAATCTTTCGGCCGACGGACCCAATCGTCCCTGCGGAATCTACGTGGCGCGATTCCGGAATCTACCCGGCGGCGAGCGATCGAAGAATTTTATTCGCGGCTACGGCTACGAAGGCGAAGGCGACACCAACTTCAACTGGGGGGCGGCGGGCTTTGGCGACGCTTACAAGAACGCCCTCAAAGAACCGATCACCACGGTCGGAATCGGCGGTTTCGGCGAGTGCCTGGCGCGATGGGAAAACTACGTCGCCATCGATCCCGACGTGACCGACGTCTTCGGCATCCCCGTGCTTCACATTCACATGAGCTATGGCGAGAACGAGAAGGCGATGATTCAGGACATGCGCGACGCCGCCGGCGAGATGATGGAGGCGTCGGGCGCGAAGAACGTCAAGACCTTTGCCTTTCCCGACCGCGTGCCCGGCTATGCCATCCACGAGCTGGGCATTGCCCGCATGGGCGCCGATCCCAAGAAGTCCGTGCTCAATCAATTCCAGCAGTCGCACGACGTCAACAACCTGTTCGTGATGGACGGCGCCGGCTTCACGTCCAGCGCCTGCCAGAATCCGACACTCAGCATCATGACCCTGGCCGTGCGCTCCTGCGATTACTTGCTCGGCGAGATGAAGCGCGGGAATATTTGAGCGGCGCATCATCATCGCAGCCTCACGATTGTCGCTCCCCAGCCGCCGGATTCCGGCGGCGCGTCGTGATACGAGACGACCAGAGGCGAACGGGCCAGTAGCTTTCGCACGATTCCCCGCTGGACGCCGACGCCGCGGCCGTGGACAATTCGCACAGTCGTGAACCTTAGGGCATGCGCCTCTTCGAGATAGGCGTCCACAACCGCGGCGACCTCACGCGGGTGGATGGTGTGCAGGTCGAACGTGTCGGTGATCGGGATGCGGATTGGCTCGTCGGCGTCCATATTCTGGTTGTGTCAACACGTCAGGTTGTCAGTGCCTCAGTATTTCGCCTGGTCAGCGAACTGAAGGACCGACCTATTGAGATAGCGAAGCTCTGACGAACTGACGCACTGAAACTCTCTTCCTCGATTATGTCATGTGGCACCTGGGGCGCAATTTGCGGTAAACTGGCGCCAGACTGGATTTTGGCCGAAATGAGGTGCATGGAACAGCCTTGAAATCATCAATCTCACGAGCTTTGCTGCTGTTGATATTCGCCGCGGGCGCGGCGGTGCCCGGATTCCCCGTCAGCAAGGAGATCATCCAGATGCAGCAACAACTGGATACGCTCCAGCAGTCGGTGGCAAACATGCAAAAGACGGTCGACACGCAGTCGGCCATCATCAAGACGCTGGTGGAGCAGGCGAATGACAACGTCAACTCGATGAAAGCGACCATTGCCGATCTCCAGCGCACCAATTCGCAGAATCTGGCCACCAGCAACAGCCGCTTCGACACCATGACGAACCAGATCCAGGCGCTCAGTGAGAGCCTGGAGGAAGCGAAGGCGCGTCTCTCGAAGTTGAGCGACCAGATGGCGCAGACGCAGAACATTATCCAGACGCTGAGCACCCCGGCCGTGCAGCCCAACGCAGCGCCCGGCGGAGCAGCGCCCGGGGCCACCGGTACGGCGCCGAACGGACCCGGCGGCGCGCCCGTCGTCAACGCTCCCAATGGTGCGCCTCCGGGAAACGCGGCCTACTATCCCCCCGCAACTCCGGCGCGCGCGCCTGTGCCCGATCCCGACACCCTGTATCAATCGGCCTTGCGCGACTACACTGCGGGCCACTACGATCTCGCCGTGCAGGAGTTCCAGCAGTACATCCAGTACTACGGCGACACGGATCTCGCGTCGAACGCGCAGTTCTACATCGGCGATTCGTACTATAACGAGAAGAAGTACGACCAGGCGATCGGCGCATACAATACATGTCTGGAGCGCTATCCCAACGGCAACAAGCTGGCCGCCGCGCAATTGAAGAAGGCTTACGCCCTGATCGCCGAGGGCAAGAATCAGGCCGGCGCGCGCGAGCTGCGCTCGCTCATCAGCCGCTACCCGCACTCGCATGAGGCAGATTTGGCGCGGCAACGGCTCCGCAGGCTGACGTAAATGCCGAGACGCTTTATCGCCGAACGGTTGTTCCGAGCACAGCGGACCGATGCGAAGAATCTGAAGAGTCTGCTTTCTCCAACCGAAAGCATTAGAGGGAGGGTTCCATGAGTGGTTCCGTCAACAAGGTGATCCTGATCGGACGCCTCGGTAAGGATCCCGAGGTGAAGTACACGCCCAGCGGCACGCCGGTGGCCAAGTTCTCGCTCGCCACCGACGAGACGTTCAAGGACCGCAACGGCGAGCAGCAGCGGCGCACCGAATGGCATAACATCGTGGCCTGGAGCAAGCTGGCCGAGATCTGCGGCGAGTATCTCACCAAGGGCAAGCAGGTCTACATCGAGGGCAGCATCCGCAGCCGGCAATACGAGGACCAGAGCGGCGCCAAGCGCACGGCGTACGACATCGTGGCGCGCTCCATGACCATGCTCGGATCGCGCGCCGATAGCGAGCGTGCGGCGGCAGGCGCCAGCGCCGGCGGTGGATTCTCGGGAACCTCCAGCCGGCCGCCCGCAGAGCCTGCGGGCGGCGAGCCCGAGGGCGGGCCGGCTGACGCGCCGCCCACGTCCGGAGAAATCACGGACGAAGATATTCCCTTCTGAGCCCGCTTCCCTGGCACTGCGGGCGCGCGGGGTGCTTCTACGCGTCGCCGTCTTACACTCGCAGAGCATCGTGCGTTCTTCGTGATCGATCACTGGCGGGACTTTGGTCCATACAGCTCGGCTCTCGGGAGCAGCGTCCCTGCTTTGTAGTTTTCCAGTAACGGGTCCATCGCCTTCTGCCAATCGAGAAGTAAGCAGTAGCTTCTGATCCCCGCTTACCACCTGCCCCCTAAAGTTGAAGCTCCGACCGGCTGCGAGTTGAATTTCGGTTCGGTCTGGTGGTACGTTGCCAGCGTGGGTGGCGCTGCATAATGGAAATTCGTGCTGAAAATGGTTAGTCGCGCTGAAAGGAGCAGACGATGTATTCCACTCGGACATTGTCGTTAATCGCCCTCGCGATACTTCTTCCCCTAGCTGCTTTTTGCCAAGGCGAACACCGAACCGTTCCCGTACCGAGCGATGGGCTCGAGCCCACCGCAGGTTCGATCCGGGTGCTGGAGGCGCCACAGGACCGTGCGGAAATGATCGAGCTACTGAATCGCGCGAGAGAGAATTACCGCTTGCGAGACGCGGGTCGCGGGTACGACCTCAAGACCTCGTTCACGGTGAACTCCGGTGGCCGCACAAAATACGACGGCGCATGGACGATGGAGGAGATTTTCGCGCCCGGGCTCGGCACCCGCTGGACCGCAACTGCGGCAGCCGGGTACACAACGACGCGGATTCGGGCTAACGGGCTCTCATACGAAGCCGGAACTGCAGACACCATCCCGCTTAGTCTCCACCAGGCACATGGTGCTTTGCTGGGCGCAATGGAATCGGTGGCGAACGCGGGGCGCGAACAAATCAGAGCTTCGACGATGGCGTTTCAAGGTGCCCGGCTGACTTGTGTTTTGCTTTCTGACTCAGAGAAAGCGCCCGCACCGGCGGCTGAGCGTGGTTGGAACGAAACTGACGAGTGCATCGATCCGGCCTCCGGGCTGCTGCGGGTGCACTCTCTGGTCCGCGGGCGTTATGCTGTCTACGACTACACGAATGCCGTGGACTTTCACGGTCACCTTCTTCCCCGAAGATTGATAATTACTGAGGCCGGCGCGCCGGTTGTCGATCTCCATGTCGATAGCCTGGAAGACCTTTCAGAACCCGATCCAGCCCTGTTCGTGCCAACCGGGCCGATGTTGGCCAACGGGCCCGCGACCGAAATTGCAGGAGCGATCAAGTTGCAGGCGCCGATTGAATCTGGCGCCGTAGCAACTGGCTCGATGCGTCAGCCGACGATCGTTCTTGGCCTTCTCACGTCAGGAGGCGAAATCGTTGAAGCGCACGCGCTGCGGCCTTCGGATCCAGCGAGTGAAGCGGCGGTAGAATCAGTCGAGGCGCTGAGCCTGCCCGCGCGATCTTCCGGGGAAATGCCCGAGCAGCATGAAGTGTTTGTGCTCGCGAACAGCCACTAACACCTAGCACCTACGCTAACGTGGGAATTCCGATGTGATGGTACCGGCGCATTGTTTTTCGCTCTCCGTGGAATTGGCACAAAATTCTACGCTGTCGTTACCGCGTTTGAAACCGCACCCTCGTGGCCGGACTTTGAGGCACGGAGTCAATTGTACTTCACTGGTGTTGGCGCAAGTCAGATTCGGAATGGATGACGCGCTACTCGGAAACATGCGCCAATTCGAGTTAGTAGCGGCTGCCAGGTTGCCGAGGTGTGGTTGCTTAAGAAATAAGCTCATCTCAGGCCGAATGCGAGTGCGCGCCAAGGGTTCGCCAGGATGGTCGAAGCGCCCACGAAGCGAGCGCGAAGCCAAGCAGGACCAGAGGGCCGGCTACATCGCTCACCTGGTGGCGTGTGGCGTGTAATACAGCCGCGCCCGAAAGTTCAAAGACCATCCCTGCGTACGCCCATTCTTTGACCCGTAGGAAACCCGGAATGACCAGGATGATGGCTCCCGGTATTTTCCAGATGCCTAAAATCGCGAGGAGATATACGGGGTAGCCTAGACTGGTCACCACATCCACCACGGGCCGGCCGACGACAATGGCTTCCCGGCCGTGCGTTAAGTCCACGAATCCGCCTGCCAAAGTCTCGACCCCGATGACGGCCGTGGCAACCCAATAGCTGACATTGCTGATCTTCATAAGCGAAGCCTCACCCGGTATTCATTCTCAGCTGTGTTCGCGCGCTTCTACCATCTTGAAGCCAACAACCAACAGGGGACTGTCCTGGGTTGAAGAAGCTCATCGAGATCGACGTGTTCTAACACCTGGCGCTCAACAGTTGGCACTCTGGCACCTCGCATCTGCCCTACCCCGTAAACAGACCGCCGTTCGGTGAGAGCCACTGGCCGGTGAAGTAAGAGCTGTCGTCGGACGCAAGGAACAGCGCCGTGCCTGCGATTTCGTCGGGTTCAGCCCAACGGCGCATGGGAATCTGCGACGTGGTGAAGGCGCGGAGCATGAACGAGAACCCTCCCGTCATGGCCGTTTCCACCCAACCCGGACAGATGGCGTTCACGCGGATGTTGCGTGAGGCGACTTCGTGCGCAAGCGAGCGCGTAAAGGCCAGGATGCCGCCCTTCGCCGCGCCGTAGTGGGCCGCGATTTCAATGCCGCGCAGCGCCGCCACGCTCGATATGTTGATGATCACGCCGCGATTCCGGGCGCTCATCAGCTTCAGCGCCTCGCGCGTGCAGAAGAATGTGCCGTTCAGGTGCACGCCGATCATCCGGTGCCAGTCTGCGTCGCTCAACTCCTGCGTCATGTCCCAGTGCGTCCGCAACGGACCGCCGGCCATCATCTCGCCGATGCGGGCTTCCGCCTTGCGGTTCACCTCTGCGGTCTGGTCCGGTCCAAACTCAGCCACGCCCGCGTTATTTACCAGAATTTCGAGGCCGCCGAAGCGCTCGCTGACCTGCGCGAACATCGCCTTGACCTCGGCGCTCGATGAGACGTCGGCTTGAACCGCGAAAGCGCGTTCCCGAGTCGCGCCCATGGCTTCTACCGTCTTCGCGGCCGTCTCAGACACGATGTCGTTTACAGCGACGGAGGCGCCCTCCGCGGCAAATCGCAAAGCAATGGCGCGTCCAATGCCCGAGCCCGCGCCGGTAATCAGAGCCGCGCGGCCTTCCAGTTTCATGACACCCCCAGTCGAACGCATTCAGGTACACTTGATGGTCTGCACGTTGAGGAACACTCCCGACTCCGGTCATTCCGAGCGAAGCAAGGAATCTCGCTCTGCAAGAAGGGACAACACGAGATTCCTCGCTTCGCTCGGAATGACAGATATGGGAGGTTTTTCAACGCCCTCTTAGCTCGTGCGTTCGCAGAGCATCACCCGTTCTTCCTGATCGATCTCCTTCAGTCGGACTTCGATCACCTCGATGTTGGAGGTCTGGACGTGCCGTCCGACGTAATCGGCCTGGATGGGCAGCTCGCGATGGCCGCGGTCGATCAGGACGCAAAGCTCCACCCGCCCAGGCCGGCCCTCGTCGACAAGGGCGTCGAGCGCCGCGCGCGTCGTACGCCCGGTATAAAGGACATCGTCCACCAGGATCACGGTCTTGCCTTCCACCGAGAAGGGAAGAAGGTGTTGGCGCACCACCGGCTGATCGTCGATGGTGGAGAGGTCGTCGCGATAGAAGGTGATGTCGAGCGCAGCCACGGGAACCTGCAGCCGCTCGAAGGTATTCACTTTGTGCGCCAGGCGCTCCGCCAAAGGAGCGCCTCGACGGCGAATCCCCACGAAGATCAGCGCGCCGGCGCCGCCGTTGCGTTCGATGATCTCGTAGGCGAGACGGGTGAGCGAGCGCTCGATCTCCGCCGCTGACATGAGCTGCGACTTCTCGCGTACTCCCGGCTTATCTGCCGCTGGCGCGAGTACAGGATTGGTCATTTTCCCCTCCGGTCGCGTGGGAAGTGGGAGCTGAAAGTCGACAGTGAACAGTTGAAGCGATCTGTCGTGCTTGAGCTATGTAAAGCAAGCCCTTTACTGTCGACTGTTAACTGTTGACTGTCAACTTCCACGTGGCACCTGCCTACAGGGCACCGTTTTCGCGAAGTTTCGCCAGCACGTTCGCAGGACATCCGTCCCATTCGGCCAACACCTTGTTGCCGAGATACGGCAGGTCCTCGACGCCCATTTTGCTGCTGTAGAAAGCACCCAGCACAGCGTTGCGCATGGCATTGAAGAACACCACGCCGGCGGCGTCCTCGGGGGCGGCGGTCTTGGGATAAGCGATGCGATCGAGCAGCTGCTTCTTCTCACCTTCCGAAGCGTCGATGAAATCGTGGCCGAACGCCCGATTGGATTCGAGGTCGAGCCAGGTGATCCCGCCGCGAATGGCGTCGAGCTGGTTTCCGCCCGAGAATCCCAGGAATTCGTCGACGAATTCGGGCACACCCGCCTGGGTGGCGCTGCCGCTACGCTCGTCGGCCGGAACAATGATGTCGCTCAGCACTTCGATGGTCTTGTACTGGTGCGCGTCGAAGGTCTTGGGCTGATAAGGCCCGGGAGCCGCCGTAGGCTCGGCTGCAGTCGGCATGGCCATGCCGGGCATCGATTTCTCGGCGGCCTTGGCCGCTCCAGAGGGGATAAGCGCCGCCGGCACCGCGGACAATACTCTCAGCAGGTCGCGCCGATCGAACCGAGTCTGCTGGTCTTTCTCAGGCTTCGCGTTTTCGGACTTCACGTCGGTAGGCATTGCTATCTCCCCGTCAGTTCGATTACAGACTGGTGACCTTTGCATCTTAGCCGAGAGTTGCCGCCGGTGCGACGGCATTTATGCCCGCGCGGGTGATATCGGACTGGTTTAGCTCTTTTGTTTCCCTGGGGCGATCTAAAGCTGCCAGGCAAGTTGCTGATTTCAGGGCACATTCCGGCTTGGTTGGTGGGCATGTTTTTCTTCCCGGCCGCCGCCACGCCTGACTTTCGATCGCACTGTCCTCTGCCTTCAGCCCCAACCCTCCACCGCCAATCACAATTGCAGAGCGGGCCGACGCGCCGATGCATTGGTGCCATTGATTCTAACTGAAAAACAAGCCCTTTTTCGAAGCTAAGCCGCTGAAAACAAGCAAGATAAACACAATGGGTTTGGAGAGGGTTGTTTCGGGGATATCGCATTGAAAAACAAAGAGTTAGACCGAATGGGTTTGGTGGCTTTGTGCAAGTTTTACATAGAATGCTGCGGTGCCGATTAGCCGGCACTTGTGGTGCAGGCATCCTGCCTGCGAATCGTAGATCGGGAAGCAGCGGCGAAGTGCGGCGCACGAGCATGACGCGCTCGATTTCTCCAAGGAGAATAATACCCTAGCGCACAGCCGCAGCTTTGTCAAGCCAATTTTAAGCCCTATGTTGTAGCCTACATTTCACAAGAATGAGGCTCGAATCTGTGGCACGTGATTGGGGCCGAGACGGATAATCACCCGGCGAGGGCTCGGCCCGCCACCGTCACCTCATGATGGACCTCCACGGGGATTACAATGCGCTTCTAATTTAGAAGGCAGCGCGAAGCCTGAGCTGACCAATTCGGGCGAGGACAATCAGCGGCGAGGAGTTGGAAACAACGTTCACAAGCCAAGCCGTTCCAAAGTCCGGCGATCTTCATCCAGTTCGTTGGCGCCGTAATGAAGCGGAACGTCGCGCTGGGCCAAAACTGCTCCACCGGCATCTGACTGAGTTCGGCAGCCCGCCCTAATGACACCTTGTCCTCGCGATAGAGCTCCAACGCCAGAAGCCGGGTTGCTTCCGCTGAGAGATTACGCGGATCAAATCCTGCAGCCGAGGCCAGCTCCGCTGGGATTTCCACATTGACCGTCTGCATGGATTTGAGTTACCTCATTACCGCCTGACGTGGAAGCCCAACCAGCTCGAATCAGCCCAGAGCAGTCTGTGCCGCGATCCAATCGGCAATCGTCAATCGACAATCGAAAAATCGGCAAGGCCAATCACCATTGTCTTGACATCGCCTCCGCGCGGCGATATGTTTGCCGCCGGGTCGTAAGTGCACCTCGATTCAATGTGGGTACGCGAGTGAGCGCCGAAACTCCGTGCCGGTGTTGCGAGCGTGGCTTTCCGAAGGGACTCCCCGCGCCAGTGCCCTGAGTGCGGCCACGTCTTCAAAGGAAACGGATGGGACGGTATCGACGCGTACTGGCGTTCCGGGCATGAGGGCGTGATGCGCTATGAAGAGTTCTGGCAGGGTTTGTGTCCTGGTCACGGAGGCTTTGGGAGGACCACCTTGCGGTCGGGTGCATACTCTGTGTACACGACCAGCGGGCTACCGTGGCGACAACATAAACAACAGTGTCCTCGCCACCCGCGACGGACGATGGGATGAGCAAGGTCGTGCAATTGAAAGTGGACCAGTATCGCCTCGTGGTTGCTATGCGCTATCTGAATGCAAGTGAAGCCATTTTCAAGGGCTTGCAGCGCCAGCGCGGCGTCAACGATTTCCACTTCTTGGTCACACTGAGGAGCTTTATCGAATACACCCGGCGCGGCATATGGTTTCTAGCTTGGGCGAGTGAGAAAAGGCTAAGGAAGGCAGAGGATCTCACGTTTAGAGAGGCCGGTAGCCCAGACCTCAAAACAATGGATGCCATGATTAATGAGGCCCTCGGCGCAGGCAAGGTCTCACACCTGATGGACAAGCTGCCCGGCATCAACGAGCCGTTTCTGCATTGTTTGCACGCGCTTACGCATGGTAATCCCATCTCGGTTCGGATGACCACTTTTGGGCTTGACAAGATTTTTAACACCGGTCAGCTGTTAGCCAGGGCTGAACTGGACTTGGATATTTTCAGGGTTGTCCTCTACAGACGAGTACTGGGCGATCACACGAATGCCATCTGGCAGGTGCTTACCCCGATCCACAATCGGCCGGCCGATGTACGGGCGAACGTACTCGCCGCCGCCCAGCTGCTCCAGCAGTCCGGCATACCCTCGTCACTTGGCGTCCAGTTGCCATAGGCTCGTTCGGAAGAACCCTGTGCACGGCAAGCCCGGCCCCGCAGCCATCCGTCTGATTCTGAGCATTGACCGCCCGCCAGCAGCCCGGTGCGCACACATCCGACAAGAAAGCCTCAGAGTTTCGGGGCTGCAAGACCACGGCAGACCCGAGTGGTAAACTAGCCTCAAATGGGAATCACAAGATATCCGGTTGAGTGCCCTGGGTGCAAAGTCGGCATTATCCTGAGGCTCGGCGTCGGACATGAAAGACGACAGGGCTTCTTCTATGTGTGCCCGAACTGCCAAGCCGCGACGAGGGGTGCATTGATCTGGGATGGCGGCGGAGCTACTCGGCTTGAACTCGCCGACGGGCGAGAATTGCCTTCGGAGCAGGGATGCACGGAAGTACTGTCAATCAACCCGGAGATCCCCGCGTTTGCAGGCGCGAAGAGCATGGGAGAACCTGGGGGATCAGCATTTATAACGTTCTTCCAGTGGCTTGGTGCCGAAGGCATCCAGGGGTACCAGCGGGCCTTCTACCAAATGCAGCACCTGATCGACAGGGACTGGAAAGCGCTCTCTCGCCTTGCAACATACTACCTGAACCGTGACGCACAGCATTTCGATAAGGCCATAAAGTCATTCCTGCCCAAAGGGAAGCGCGGCCCCAGAGGGGACTGGCAGCGTGATGATGCCATCCATCAGCTCTACACAGTGTTCTTCGCCCCGATGTGGGCGTTACACCCGCAGAAGTACTTTATGGAAATGAAGCTCGCGTGGAATGCTTTGTGGTCCCCAGACCGACGGAACTTCAAACAAGTGGTCTCCTTCGCACAGAGTGAGATCGGCACCTCAGACTTCACGAATACGCACAAGGACCTGTTTGAGCAAACCGGCCGATACGTAGATTTGATCGGTGCAATGTTTCCCGGTCTTCTATGCGACTTACTTCCGGATGCCCATCAGCCTCAAGTGGATCAGCTGCGCCTGTTCAGGGACGAGTACGAGGTGCTAAGGGACTTGTACATCCAGACTTTTGAGACGTCCCACAAGGTTCTACGTTGGGTTTTGGGTACGGTTAACGCAGACTCCCACGGCGATCCCAACAGGTTTGTGCCGGCACCGGGCATGAGGCCGGAGGTGGCGAAGCAGCCTCCTAAGAGTCTAAATGCCTTTACAAAATCCGCAAGTGCCAGCAAACGCGAATGGCTTATATTTTTTCCGACGTGGCATGGGTGCTGGGACAGCGTGTTCGATAGGCAGCTTCGTAATGACATCGGGCATGCTTCCGCACGACACCAACTATCCAGCGGACTTATCCAACGGGACCGTAGGCCTCCACTGCCCTACGTGCGATTCGTCCAAAAGACACACCGGATTCTGCATCCCCTACTAGCGTGCGCTAACGTCATGAAGATCATGCGAATCTACGCGGCCATTGGAAATTCTTGAGACTTGCGCGGGTGGCGGCGACATGCATCTTATGTCGTCACCCCGGTTCCCCGGGCAAGTTGTCGGCGCACACATGATAGGCGATGTGTGCGCCACTCTGCGGTGACCTCAGGACCGTTCCGTTGCGATTCAGGAGAGCCCGAGTATGGCCAAGCCCGAACACCTCGAAATCCTCAAGCAGGGCGTCGACGCATGGAACCGGTGGAGGGAAGGAAACCCTACGACCGTACCCGACCTCAGTGGGGCGAACCTTACCCAGGTCTACCTCGGCGGTGCGCACTTCAACCGGGTAGACCTCACGGCCGCCATACTTAGGCAATGCCACATGAGTGTGGCAGAGTTGAGTGGAACGAATCTCACTGACGCGGATCTCAGCGAAGCGCACCTCACCTTGGCAAACTTCACGTTCGCGAATCTCGCCCGAGCGAACCTCAGCGGGGCGTGGCTTAGCCGAGTTGACTTCAGCAACGCGCGAGTCGGCGGCGCCAGCTTTCAACGGGCTGGAGTCGGATATGCCAAATTCGGAAACATCGACCTCAGCCAAGCAAAGCACCTTGAGACGATCAGGGACGCGGGGCCATCGATCATCGGCATCGATACGATCTATCTTTCCAAGGGCGACATCCCCGAAGCCTTCCTTCGAGGGGCAGGGGTGCCGGACGACTTCATTGTCTACATGTGGTCACTGGCCGCTCATCCCATCGAGTTCTATTCCTGCTTCATCAGCTATTCGAGCAAAGACGACGATTTCGCCCGCCGCTTGCACGCCGACTTGCAACAGTCCAACGTCCGCTGCTGGTTTGCACCCGAAGACTTGAAGATCGGCGACAAGTTCCGTACCCGCATCGACGAGTCAGTTCGCCTTTACGACAAGCTAATGGTGATCCTGACGGAGCACTCCATCGCAAGCCTGTGGGTGGAGGAAGAAGTGGAGGCGGCGATTGAAAAGGAGCGCAAGTCGGGCAAGACGGTCCTGTTTCCCATTCGCCTGGACGATGCCGTGATGGAGACCGATCAGGCCTGGGCCGCGAGCCTGCGCCGCACGCGCCACATCGGCGACTTCCGCAATTGGAAGGATCACGACGCGTTCAAGAAGGCGTTTGAGAGATTGCTGCGGGACCTCAAGGGTAGTGACAAGTCACAACAAGTAACGAGTGGCGGGTGACAAGAGGCAAGTGGCAAGTGGCGAGTGACAGGCGCGTTCGAGAGACTGCTGCGGAACCCGAAGAGCAGTGACAAGTAACGAGTGGCGAGTGACGAGCAGCGGCTAGTGGTTAGTGGCAAGTGACAAGAAGAAGAACGGCGGCCTATCGCGCCCGGGCGCGGCTGTGCATCTCGCGCCTGAGGACCTGGTTCATGTACGTCTGGTATTTCCCGCCCTGCGACCGGAACCAGGCCAGGACGTCAGCATCCACGCGCAGGCTGATCTGCTGCTTCACGGGCCGGTAAAATCTCCCCACATGGATCCCGGTGGGAACACGACCCATCGCGGGAGCGTCAGAGTAATCGATGGCGGACTCCGGGAGCCGGGCGAGCGCCTCCAGTTCCGTCCGCTCGCGCTTAGTGAGGGGACGGGTAAAGAGACTGTTCGCGGGAATCCGCTTTTCTTGCCGAGATGATCCGGATCGTTTCTTCCCCATTTTCCTCCTCCACCGTGTGCACGACGAGCAGAAGAATCGCGCCTCCGGCGAACCCGATCGTGTGCCAGCGCTCCTCGCCCGCAACCACCCGCTCAACGTATGAAACAGCATGGCGATCGTTAAAGACGCGCGCGGCGACCTCGAACGAAACGCCATGCTTTCGTCGGTTAATCCGATCCTTCTCCGGATCCCAGGCGAAAACCATTGTATATGCAATATCGTATCACATTCCACGCGGAGCATGGCAGCTGCAGCTCGTGCGTGGAGGACGAAGTAGAGGCGGCGCTCGAAAGGAGCACAAATCCGGCAAGACAGTCCTGTTTCCCATTCGCCTGGACGACGCCGTGATGGAGACCGATCAGACCTGGGCCGCGAGTCTGCACCGCACGCGCCACATCGGCGAAAAAAGCAGTGACGAGTGGCGAGTGACAAGTGGCGAGAGACAAGCGTTTGATAGATTGCTGCGGGATCTCAAAAGCAGTGACAAGTGACGAATGAATTCCCGCTTGTGCGGGAATGACGGCACTGGAGGATGCAGGCGCAGGCTGGCCGTGCGCCCCAAATCGGAAAGATCAATTCAGTTCGCGGACCGCTCATAACGGAACAAATACAATCTGATCCTCGAAATCTGCCTCGGTACAGCACTCCACTAGCAAGACCAGATCCTCAATCAGCCTGGTCAAAGGCAGTTCCTTCTTCACGATCACCGATCCCGCCGTCCTCTGCCCGGAACGGATTCGATCGTAGCGGCCTTGAGCATCGTGTTCCGATCATGGGTTACAAGCACATGCGGGTTCGTTGCCGCCCATTCGAGAAGTGCCGCAGTTGCACCCCGCGCAGAATGCGCTGGTCGAGGTTCTCATCAGTCAGGAGCTTCAACATACGGGCGAAGAGGTCACTTCAGCGTGTGAGCGCGCCGCTCTTCCAGTCTCTTATGAAGTGAGGAGGGTCCCTGCGCGTTGCGGATGATTCGCTCGGTCTCGTCCGCAGCCGTCTCCCGCTGTGCCAGATACGCTTCGACTTCTTCGGTGTGTTCGAGATAGTAGAAAATGGCGCCGTAAATGTCGTGGAGGGAGACAGACGGAAAGCTGTGCTGGATCTGCTCCGCGGTGGCCCCTTGTTTGAATTGGTGCACCACCAAATCAAGCAGCAGCCGCGAAGACCCGACCCGGATCGTCCCATCTTCCCAGGACTTGAGCGGAGGCGGTAAGGTAGCAGCGAGGTTTGCCATGCCTCGGATTATAGCGCGATTCTTGCCGGCCCTGATGCCGCCTGCCAGAGGCGACAGGAACAGAGACGAGAAGCATGAGCCAGTAGCGCAGACCTGGTTCTCAAGGTCTGCGGCTTCTCTGCGTGTGAGGGAGAAGGCCGCGGACCTACAAATCAGGTCCGCGCTACGCCTGTTCTTGATGCTGTTTCGGCTTCGCCTGGACGGGGCCGTGACCCCCCCGAAGCCCTCCTCAACGAGGAGGGCAGCTTGACTGACAGGCCTGGGCTGCGAGCCTGCGCCGATTAAAACAGTGACAAGTGACAAGTGGCGAGTGACGAGAGAGCAGAGACAAGACAGGAGATATACGTAGGTTTGAGAGACTGCTGCGGGACCTCAGGAACAGTGGTTAGTGGCCAGCAGGCAGGATAGGGTTATACTTAGTTTTAGGTGCAACATGACGACTGCGACCGGGCACTACCACATCTTGACCGACGACGGAATTCTTGGCGGCGAGCCGATTATCCGTGGCACGCGAACACCGGTGCGGGCCATTGTAGAGACTTGGCGGCTCGGCGTTCCCGCAGAGGAAATTCCTCGCTCCCTGCCCCACCTAACCCTGGCCCAGGTGTTTGACGCCCTGAGTTACTACAGCGATCACCAGGACGAGATTAACGCCTACATTGAGCGGAACCGCGTCCCCGACAGCGCCATCGATCCCCTGGCAGCAAATCTTTGAAACCGCTCTTTATTCGCCTCTACCTTGACGAAGATGTGAACGTGCTTCTGTCGGACCTGCTCCGGGGGCGTGGTTTTTTCGTCACGACCACACAGGAAGCGGGGCAGATTGGCAAGACCGATGAAGATCAACTGGCCTTCGCGACCACCCGTGGGCGGGCCATTCTCACCCACAATCGGGACTTTGAGGTGCTGGCCCGAAACTATTTCGAAGCGGGACGAACGCACGCCGGAATCATCATCGCGGTCCGCCGGCATCCCATGGAACTATTGCGTCGAGTGCTGACGCTCCTGAACCATGTGACGGCGGACGAGATCGAAAACCAAATCCGATACATATGATGGCGACGCTCGACTCAGCTAGGCACATCGGCGACTTCCGCAATTGAAGGATCACGACGCTTCGAGAAGGCGATTGAGAGATTGCTGCGGGACCTGAAGAACAGTGGCAAGTGACAAGTGGCGAGTGACAAGTGCCGAGAGACGAGCGGCCTAGACATTCAGCTTCTGCACTTCCTCCGCCGCGTGTTCCGACGTCCTCCAGGCCAGCGCCATGATGCTCAGCGTGGGATTCTTGTCAGCGTTGGAGACAAACGGGGCCCCATCGGTGACGAAGAGGTTTTTGCAATCCCATCCCTGGCAATAGGGATTCAGCACGGACTTGCGGCGGTCGTCACCCATCTGGGTGGTGCCCACTTCATGGATGATCTCGCCGCCCTTGGAAATGCCCCAGTTGTTTTCAGCGCTTGACGATTCCAGGACCTCGCCGCCCATGGTCAGAATCAGCTCGCGGAAAGTCTCCTGCGCGTGGCGCGCCATCAGGATCTCGTCCTGGCTCCATTTGAAGTGGAACTTGAGCACGGGAATGCCCCACTCATCCACGGTATCGTGGTCGATTTCGCAGTAGCTGTCGCTGTTGGGAATCATCTCGCCGCGGCAGGCAAAGCCGAGGAACGATCCGTAGATCTTGCGGATGTTCCGCTTGAGTTCCACCCCGTATCCGCCGCCGGTGAAGGTCTCACTGCCGTCGAAGTCGCTGGGCCCGGGCATGCCGCGTCCCCCTCCCAGCTCGATGTGGTAGCCGCGCGCGAAGGGCAACTGATTCCGAAGCTGCTTCTCGTAATTCCACCAGGGCATATAGACGTGCATGCCGCCGACGCCGTCGCAGTCGTGCGCCGGCAGATCCTCGAGCGACGGTACGAATCCGCCGCCGTCGGAGCCAACCGTGTCCATCAGGTACTTGCCCACCAGTCCGCTCGAATTGCAAAGACCGTTCGGATGCTGCGGGCTCGAGGAATTGAGCAGCAGACGGGCGCTTTCGCAGGCGCTGGCGGCCAGCACCACGATCTTGCCGCGGACCTGCAATTCCTTGCGCGTCTTCTTGTCGATGTACGAGACGCCGGTGGCGAGTCCCTCGCGATCGACAAGAATTTCGCGGGCCATGGCGTCACAGCGCACTTCCAAGTTGCCGGTGGCCGTGGCGGGCGGAATCAGCACCGTGGGCGATGAGAAGTTGGAGCTGGTAGCGCAACTGCGTCCGCACTGGCCGCAATAGTGGCAGGCGGGCCGGCCGTTCAGGGGACGCGTGAGGATGGAAAGCCGCGACGAGACGCAGGGGATGCCCAACTTGCGCGATGCGCGCTGGATCACCAGCTCGTAACAGCGCGGCTTGGGCGGCGGCAGGAACTTACCGTCCGGCGTATTCTCGAGACCTTCGGCCGATCCAAAGACGCCGATCAATTCCTCGGTCTTGTCGTAATAGGGCGCGAGATCGTCATAAGAGATGGGCCAGTCGAAGCCTTTACCGTCGCGGCTGTAAGGCTTGAAATCGTACGGGCCCATGCGGAGCGAGATCCGGCCCCAGTGATTGGTGCGTCCTCCGAGCATCCGACCACGCCACCACTTCCAGTCCGTGCCGCTGGCCTGCGTGTAAGGCTCGCCCGGCAGTTGCCAGCCACCTACGCAAGCGTCCGTCTCGCCAAAAGGTTTGTCAGGGGTGGGGGCGCCGCGACGCGGCAGATCATAGTTCCACTTCAGCATGGTGGACTCTTTGGCCGTGTCATACCAGCTTCCGGCCTCGAGCAGCAGGCACTTGGCGCCCGCCTGGGTGAGGACGTACGCCGCCATGCCACCGCCGGCGCCCGACCCCACGATCACGGCGTCATAAACCTTGGCACTACGCATCACTTGCGGCATTGGTCGAGCCTCTCGGTCACCGAATGAACAAACTCCGGAGTCCAGCACAATCCTTAGCTTTCAGTTTACCTCGATTGGGCAGTGTACATCGTGTTGTCGCTTGAGCCGCCGCGGAAACCAGGCCCTACGCCGGCGCGATTTGAAATTCCGGCTGCAGGTCAATCCTCGACTTGATGGAATTCGAGATGAAGCAATTCGCTTCGACCCTGCCCATGATCTCGCGCGCGGGTTCCAGAGCGTCGGCGGACTTAAGCGTGATCCGAGGACGCACCGTGACGGCGGTGATTTGATATTTGCCGTCCACGTTTTCCAGCAACGCCTCGGCGGTGCTCGCGTAAGCAGCCACTTCGATCGCGCGGCGTTCAGCCATCGCTAGAAAAGTGAGCATCAGGCAGGTGCTGAGCGAGCTCACGAACAGATGCTCCGGAGACCAGACGCCTTCCTCGCCGCGAAAGTCCGGCGGGCTGCCCACTGCGATGTCGGCTTTGCCGGCGGCTGAGGCGCGTCCGTTGCGCGCACCGGTCCAAGCCAGGTCAGCCGAATAGCGAAAGGTCTTGAAAGCCTTCTTTACTTCCATGTTGATCCTCCCTGTTCGAGCGTCGCACAGCGTGGAGGCGGGGTCGAGCAGATTCTCGGGTTGAGGTCGGCGGTCCTTGAATCGGGCAAGCACAAGGCCTGTCCCTGGATCGAAGGCGCAAGGCGCCGAAGGCACACCCGCCGTTTACTGCGCGGTTAAATTCGGCGTTCCATACGAGGGTAGTACCTAAGAGTAAAATCACTTGGCGCAGCCCAAGAACTGTCGTAGAATAGCTCTCCACCTCAGGGAGAGCTTTCCGCGCGGACTCGCCGGGCGAGGAGCGTCCCAGGCCGGCGCTGGAGAAGCGGATTCATCATAGGGCGGTCTTGCCGGCAGGCCAACGAGGCGGCTCGCAACGGATATTCAGCAAGAGCAGTCCAGGAGTCAAGAAATTCAGGAGGAGTATGCGCAAGGAATCGCAGGGCATTTCATGGCTGGAAGTCATCGTTCTTATTGTCGTCGTGGTGCTGGTTGCCGGCATCGTGGTGCCGAATCTGTGGAAGTCCAAGTCCGAGATTAACGAAGGCTCGGCAATGCGCTCGCTGCGGATGATCGTAACCGCCGAGAACAATTACGTCACGTCTTACGACACGGGCTTTTCGCAAACGCTGGCAAACTTGGGTCCGCCGGCAGACGCCCAGCCGACTGCTTCGCTGGCCGGATTTCTGGACAGCGAATTGGTTTCCGGTACCAAGGAAGGTTACACCTTCACCTACACCGCGGGTCCGGCCGATGAGAACGGCAGGATCCAGTCCTACGCAGTGACCGCGGACCCGACCAACTCCAGCACCGGAGCCGTCCACTATTTCGTGGATCAGACCGGGATCATACGCCAGAACCCTCAGCAGACGGCGACCGATAAGGACAAGCCGCTCGGCGGCTAGCCGCAACTCGAGGCAAATCAGCTCCGCGCCGATGCCGCTGCCACCGCGGCTTCGCGCCGCACGTGAAATACGTGGTTCAGCACCCAGAGCGGACCGATGAGCAAGTGTGCCAGGTTCTTGTAAAAGGCTGGCTGGCGCCTTTCGTAGACGCCGTGACCGACGAACTGGCATACCCAGCCGATCACAAACAGCCCCGCCGCGATGGGCCACGCTTTTAAGTCCCTGGCCACCAGGTACAAGAGAAACGAGATCACCAGCATGAGCGCGCCCAGTCTGGCGTCGAGCGCGATGTCGATGGCGCCCACCGCGACCAGAATGATCAGCGAGATCTCGATCGGCCACCCGCCGACGGTCGCAATCGGAATCGACAGCAGGCTGAGCAATCCGAAGACGATCATCGGAATGCCGATCATGTGGCAAGTGCGATTTCCTTTGGTCCGGTGGTGATCCTGGTAATCGGACCACAGCCGGTCCATCGTCCTGGCGCTCATCGGGTCCTCCTCGTCAATCCCACCTCGGGCCCACCGGGGGCTTCCGGCCGATTCTATTGAAACCCGGAACAAAAGTCTAATGGCAAAGCTGGCAGGCAGTAGCGCCAGACGCCCGCAACCGCTATGCTGGACAGTGGGGCGAGGCTTCTTATCTGACTTCCCCTGGCGGTTTCGCTATCCCATGCAACGTTTCGGGCGTTGAGGCTCGAGCCGCGCCTGGCGAGTTCCGACTACGGCCTGGCGAAGGTCGAGCCGCAGCAGGGTTAAGTATTCGGGGCGCTGGGAGCACCCAATCGGGACGGCGCGCTCGATCCCGGCAGCGCCAGCGTCCATTACCTCTGCGTTCAGGCTCTTGAGCGTCTTGGACAGCGCGAGCGGGCGCAGACAGAGTTTCAGAAAGCCGCGATCTGCAAAAGGCGGTGCGCGACCAGTTGGAGCAGCAGATTAGCGGGACGGCCGCAGCCCAACCGGGTGCGCGAATCGCAGTAACCAGATCCCATCGAGGTGAAAGACGACATGGCTGGAATCATCAAGGAACGACTCTACACTCCCGGGCCTACGCCCCTGCTGATGGAAGGGCAGGCGCGCACCCTCACCGCCACGCTACATCATCGCACCGAAGGCTTCCGGCGTCTGCTGAAGGAGACGCTGGAGAACCTGCGGTACTACTACAACACCAAGAATGACATTCTGATTTTCTCGAGCTCGGGCACCGGCGCCATGGAAGGCGCGGTCTCGAACTTGCTTTCGCCCGGCGATCGCGTCCTGATCGGTACTGCCGGCAAATTCGGCGAGCGTTGGGGCCAATTGGCCAAGGCCTACAGCATCGACGCCGTAACCGTCGAGGTCCCGTACGGCCAGACGTTGCCGATCGACGAAATGACGACGAAGCTGAAATCCGATGGCCCATTTCGCGCCGTGTTCATCCAAGCAACCGAAAGTTCCACCGGCGTCCGCCACGACGTGGAGGCGCTGGCAGCGGAGGTGAAGCAGCACCCCGAGACGTGTCTGGTGGTCGACGCGATTACTGGTCTCGGCACCACCGATCTGCGGCCCGACGAGTGGGGTCTCGACGTGGTGATCGGCGGCTCGCAAAAGGCCACCATGGTCCCGCCGGGCCTGGCGTTCGCCAGCGTCAGCGAAAAGGCCTGGAAACAGATCGCTCAGTCGAACCTGCCGCGCTACTACTTTGATTACGCCAAGGAACGCAAGAATCTGGCGGCGGGCGAGTCGAGCTTCACGCCCGCAACCACCCTGATCGTGGCACTGCACGCCACCTTGCAATACATCCGCGAGGTGGGCCGCGAGAATTTGATCGCGAACGCGGCGCTGCTGGCCGAGGCGGCGCGCGCGGCGGGCACGGCGCTGGGTTTGAAACTCTTCGCCGAATCCAATCCCGCGAACGCCGTCACGGCGATCTATGCGCCGCCCGGCATGGACTCCGGCCTGATCGTCAAGGAGATCCGCAACCGTTTCGGCGCCATCATCACCAACGGCCAAGGGTCGATGAAGGGCAAGATCTTCCGCCTGGCGCACCTCGGCTACTACGATTTTCTCGACTTGGTCTCGGTCGTCACCGCGCTCGAAATCGCCCTCACCCAGCTTGGACACAGCGTGCAATTGGGCATTGGCGTGCGCGCGGCCGAACAGGTCTACTTGCACCAGCTGGGTTGAGGTGACCGACAGCCCGGATGAGGGTCTGTGAGAAATCCATTGAAGTGAATAGGGCGGCCGCGACCTGCGTGGCAAGATGAAACACAGAAAGCACTGAGAAGCTCTGCGTTCTCTGTGTTGAAGCTCTGAAACGACGGAGTCCACAGAGTCCAGGAGTTCTCAGTTGCGCCGCCCTCCAGGAAACTCGAAAGATTGGAGGTTGAAAGAACGCCGTGAAGATCGTGATTGCTGATGACGTTTCGGAAAAAGGCATTGAGATGTTGCGGGCCGTGAACTCTTCGTGGCAGGTGGTCGACCTCGGCCATGAGAAGGGCGAGGCCGCGGCGCGCAAGCAGCGCCTGCTGGACGAAATCCCGACCGCCGAGGCTTTGATCGTGCGGAGCGCCACCAAGGCCACGGCCCAATTGCTGGAACATGCCACGCGGCTCCGCGTGATCGGACGCGCCGGCGTTGGCGTGGACAATGTTGACCTGGAGGCGGCCACGCGCAAGGGCGTGGTGGTGATGAACACGCCGGGCGGCAACGCCGAAAGCGTCGCCGAGCACACCCTGGCGCTGATGCTGGCGCTCGCCCGCCGGATTCCTCAGGCCGATGCGTCTCTCAAACAGGGCAAGTGGGAAAAGAAGGCGTTTCTCGGGCAGGAGCTTCGCGGCAAGAGCCTGGGTCTTGTGGGATTCGGACGCATAGGCGCGGAGGTCGCGCGACTGGCGCAGGCCCTGGAGATGCAGATTTCGGCCTACGATCCCCTGATCGCGCCGCGCTTGGCTGCGGAACAGAACGTAAGACTGGTGGCGTCGCTTGAAGAGCTGTTCGGGTCGAGCGATTTCATCAGCCTGCACGCTTCCGCCACGGCCGAGAGCAGGCACCTGGTGAACGCCAAAACCCTCGCGGCGGCGCGACCCAGCGCGCGCATCGTCAACTGCGCGCGCGGCGAATTGGTGGATGAAGCGGCGCTTCTCGAAGCGCTAAAAAGCGGACGCGTCGCCGGCGCGGGCCTGGACGTGTTCGAGACCGAGCCGCCCAAGGACTCGGCGCTCGTCGCGCATCCCAACGTGATTGCTACGCCTCACATCGCCGGCTCGACCGAGGAGGCCCAGGAGATCGTCGGTATCCGCATCGCCGAGCAGGTGCGCGACTACCTTGTGGAGGGCGTGGTGCGCAACGCGGTCAATCTGCCGCCGGTGTCGGCGGAGGAGTACCGGCGGCTCCGCCCTTATCTGGAATTGGGCGAAAAGCTGGGAACATTCCTCGTTCAGATCGCGGGCGGGCCGCTCGAGCAAATCCGAATCAGCTACGACGGCGGACTCGCCAATCTGAACACACACCTGGTAAAGAGCGCGGTGCTCACCGGCGTGCTGCGACGGTCCCTGTCCGACGAAGAGGTCAACATGGTGAACGCAGGGAGTCTCGCGCAAAGCCGCGGCCTGGAAGTGATGGAAGTGCGCAGCGCGCGTCGCGAGACCGCGTCCAATTCGCTGGGTGTCGCCCTGAAAGGCGCCTCCGGTACCGTCTCAGTGCTGGGCGTGGTGGGTTTGCACGACTCTATGCGCATTCTGGGAATCAACGAAGTGGACGTGGAAGCGCCGCTCAAGGGATCGATCCTGGTCATCCAGAATCAGGACGTGCCGGGCGTGATCGGACGAGTTGGGACGCTGCTCGGCGAGCGTAAAATCAATATCGGCAGCTTCGCGCTCGGCCGCAACGCCGATTCGCGGGAGGCGATCGGACTGGTCAATGTCGACCAGAGCGTGCCGCCGGAGACGCTGGCCGAATTGCGATCCATTCCGGCCATCCGCAGCGCGCAATTGGTGGAAATGGAGTAGGGGGCAGGTCCCCGCGCCCGCACCGAACGCTACACCACGGGTCGACCTCTACAACCGAAACATTTGATCTCGGTGCTCTCTGTGGTACAGTGCCTCAACACAGAGAGCACGGAGCTTCTCGGTGTTCTCTGTATTTGATTCCTGCTGGACCGCAGAGTGCACTGAGGAGAATCCATGTCGTCGCCCCTACTACCGCCCGCCCTTCTTACGCTTGACCTGTCCCAAGCCTGGATCTCGCTGATGAAGATCCTTGCAGCCTATCTGCTCACCCTACCGGTGGGTTGGGAGCGTGAGCGCGAAGCCCACAGCGTGGGCGTGCGGACGTTCCCGATCGTGGCTATGGCCAGTTGCGGATACCTGCTGCTGGTCTCGGGAGGCGATCCCGCCAATCAGTCGCGCGTGCTGCAAGGGATGATCGCGGGCATCGGATTTGTGGGTGGCGGAGCGATCCTCAAAGAAGGGGCGACGGTCAAAGGGACGGCGACCGCCGCCAGCATCTGGAGCACCGGCGTGGTAGGCGCCGCGGTCGCGATGGGACGCTACGAAGTCGCGATCATCCTCAGCGCGCTGAACCTGTTCACGCTCAAGTTGCTCTGGCGGTTCAAGCAGCGTATCGGTTATGATGCGCCGTCTGCACCTAAGGCCTGAGCGTCTTGGCCGGGCGCGATGAGCCGGCGTTTGCCTCTTGCAGCCCTGTGCTCTGGCGAGGCGTTATAATCGGCTTTGAGCGGACGGCGGAACGCGCGCCGTCAAGGTCAACTTAGCGGGAGCACTTGATGGAAGAGGGTTCGCAAGAAGATTCTGCGGGATCGCGCTGCACGGCCGGTCAGCGTCCAGATCCGATATTCCGATTGGCTTGCGATTGAGCGCTCGCTGAACTCCCAGCCCGAAGCGCCTCGAGCGACGGACCTCTCCAGCCATCGGGGAGTAATAGAGGTGCCCGAGGAACCCTTGCTGTATCAGACAGACCCGAATCCGTCAAGAGTGGTCTTGAAGAGAGTCCTCGAGACAAAGCCATTCCTTATCTTCTCGGAGGCCGGCTGGCAAAGGCCCTGCCAGAGGGCCTCTCGGTCATCTCGGAGATGGAACTGCTTTCTTATCCTCTGCTTCATCCCTCGGACTCGCAAAGGATCGAAAACTTCCTCGCTGATGTCAAGATTGTTCCCTTAACCGAGCGCGTAAAGGCCGCCGCCATCCGCCTGCGTCGGCAGCATGGCCTCAAACTCCCGGACGCAATCATCGCTGGGACAGCTCTCGGAGCGCGACTCATGACCAACGATGCGAAGCTCCTCCACATACCGGGACTGGCTGCCCAGGAAGTCAGATTAACGAGCACATAGACTCAATCCGGCGCTAATATGGCGATTTGGGTTAACAGGAGGGAGTATGGACCTGGAAGGACGCAAAATCGCCATCCTCGTCGCAGACCAGTACCAGGAGCTTGAGGTCTGGTACCCGCTGCTCCGCTTCCGCGAGGATGGCGCCGAGACCGTGACCGTTGGCGCTGAAGTCGCGCAGACCTACCTGAGCAAGAAAGGTTATCCCGTGGTATCGGACGAGGCCATCGCTGACGCAAATGTAACTGACTTCGACGCCGTGGTGATTCCGGGCGGATGGGCTCCCGAAGCGCTGCGCCAGGATCCGAACATGGTGCGCTTCGTCCGCGACATGCACGCCGCGGGCAAAGTGGTCGGGGCGATCTGCCACGCCGGCTGGATGTTGGTCTCCACCGGCATCGCGCGCGGGCGTCGCGTAACCTGCTATCGCGCCATCAAGGATGACGTCATCTGCGCGGGGGGCGATTACGTGGACGAGCAGGTCGTGGCAGACGGCAACCTGATCACGTCGCGCATGCCGACCGATCTGCCGGCCTTCTGCCGGGAGATCAAGAAGGCGCTGGTCACCCAGGCGGCGCGCGCGGCGTCCCGCTGATGACGCTGTCGGCAGGATTCAAGCATGACACCGTGGCCCCGTCGCGCGATATCGTCGCCGAGATCGGCCGCAAGTCGGGGGCATTTGACGTGACCGTGACCGAAGACGTCAACGCCTTTACCGCTGACAATCTGCAGAAGTACGATGCGGTGATGTTCTACACCACCGGCGAGCTGCCCGTGAACGCTCAGCAGAAGGAGGCGTTCCTCGACTTCGTGCGCTCCGGCCACGGATTCGTGGGCGTCCATAGCGCCACCGACACGTTCTATATGTGGCCGGAATACCTGCAGCTCATGGGCGTATACTTCAACGATCATCCCTGGCATCAGAAGATACCGCCCTTTGCGGCTGCTTCCGTCCTCGGCTGCCCTCTTCAGCGGCGAGGTCGCGGAGTTCGTCCTCTTTGAACATGTCGGCCCCTCGTGCAGATGGCTAATGCAGAGGCTTCTCTCCGGCCAGGACGCCGGTTTCCCTCTTTTCTGTTGACAACTCGCACCCGCATCCTTCATAAGGGGACTGCGGCGCGAAAGGCGCAGCGAGACACCGATGGAAGCGGAGCGAAAAATGAAGGCGGAGGGTCCGTAGCGGCTTACGGGGTTTAGCGGGTTGTTGAAAGACTCGGCCGACCTGTCATTCTGAGCGAAGCGAAGAATCTAGCGAAGCAAAGAATGACAGCGTCCGAAGGTTTTTCAACAGCCCGTTGGAGCAGAACCGGCCCCGCGAGACGCTGTAGCAGGCTCTCGCGGGGCGTTTTTATTCAGCCCGCATCAGGTCCCTCCCTGGTTCTCGTGCCTGTTCGTTGCCAGGGAGCGGCCCATGATTTACTTCACCGAGCTCGAACACCTGCCGGTTTACGATGTTAAAGGGGAATATCTGGGACGGCTCGTGGAGCTGTGCGTGGATCCAAGCCAGAACGCCTTGCGCGTGGCCCTGTACCTTGTGCAGTCGTCCAACAAGAAGATCCTCCGCATACCGCACGATCAGGTTCAATCGATTTCCATGCTCGCGGCCCAGACCACGGCTACGGCCGCCAGCCTGATGGTCCATGCTCCGGACGAGGGTCTGCTGCGCATCAAGAAAGACGTTCTCGATCAGCAGATCATCGACGTGAATCATCGCAAGGTGGTCCGCGTCAACGACGTCGATTTCGATATCCATCCCACGGACGGACACGCCGAATTGCGCATCATGTCCGCCAATGTCGGATTTGCGGGCGCCGTGCGGCGGCTGCTGCAGGGGACAATGCCCAAGCATCGCATCCGTTCTCTGACCGCCCTGTTCCCCTCCAAGAACATTCCCTGGGAATTCGTCAATCTGATCGAGCCCGATTCCGCGCGGCGCGTGAAGCTGCGCATTTCCTACGAGCGGCTGTCGGAACTGCACCCCGCGGACATCGCCGACATCCTCGAAGAATTGAGCCGCGACGAGCAGAAAGCTCTGGTCGAGGGACTGGATGACGAGACCGCCGCCGAGGTGATTTCCGAGATTCCCACGGAAATGCAGGCGGCGCTGCTCGAAAGCCTGCCCGCGGAAAAGGCCGCCGACATCGTGGAAGAGATGCCTCCCGACGAGGCCGCGGACGTGTTGCAGGAGATGCCGCCTGAGACCTCCGCCGAAGTCCTGGCCGACATGGAGAAGGAGGAGGCCACGGAAGTGCGCGCCTTGCTCGGTTTTGAAGAACGCACCGCCGGCGCGCTAATGACCACTGAGTTCGTCGTGGTTGGCGAAGATTCGACGCTGGAGGGTGTCATCGCAGCGCTGCGCAGCTTCGAGGGCAAGCTCGAATCGGTGCACATGATCTACCTTCTCGACTCCGAAGCGAAGCTGACCGGGGTCGTGCCGCTCGCGCAGATCCTGCTGGCAGAGAGCAGCACGCCGCTGAAGAATCTCTCCATGGACCCGCTGATTTCCGTCGAGGCTCACACCAGTGAGAAGAGAGTAGTGGACCTTTTTCATAAGTACAATCTCGTAGCTCTGCCGGTGGTCGACGAGAAGTTGCACCTGCTTGGCGTTGTCACGGCCGACGATGTGCTGGAAGTCGTGGTGAACCACGACTGAGCCTTCGCTGTCATCCTGAGCGAAGCGAAGGATCTCAAGTCCGCGATATGAACAAGCCCTTTCGCCATTTTCGCACCCGCATGCTCATCTTCCTGGCCGTCGTCGGCCCGGGAATCATCACGGCCAACGTCGATAACGACGCCGGTGGGATCTACACCTATTCGGTGGCCGGCGCGAGCTTCGGCTACTCGCTGCTCTGGACGCTGCTGCCCGTGACGGTCGCCCTGATCGTGGTCCAGGAGATGGTGGCGCGCATGGGGGTGGTGACCGGCAAGGGCCTTGCGGACCTCATCCGCGAGGAGTACGGTTTCCGCACCACGTTTTTCCTCATGCTCATGCTGCTGGTCGCCGACCTGGGAAACACCATCTCCGAGTTCGCGGGTCTCGCCTCCGGGATGTCGGTGATTGGCGTCGCGCGCTACATCGCCGTCCCGCTGGGAGCGATCCTGGTATGGGTGTTGGTGGTGCAGGGGACCTATCAGTCGGTGGAGAAAATCTTCCTGGTGGCGTGTCTCTTCTATATCGCCTACCCCATTTCGTGCTTTCTGGCGCATCCGCAATGGACGAACGCCTTGAAAGGCACCGTCGTGCCTTACGTGCAATCCGGCTCCGCGTATCTCTATATGATCATCGGTCTGGTCGGCACCACGATCGCGCCGTGGATGCAGTTCTATTTGCAGTCCGCTGTGGTCGAGAAGGGCGTCAAGATCAAGGACTACCGGCTCTCGCGCTGGGACGTGATCGTGGGCTGCATTATGACGGATGTGGTGGCGTTCTTCATCATCGCCGCCTGCGCCGCGACCATCTATGTCTCCGGCCATCGCACGATCCATGACGCCGGCGACGCGGCCTTGGCCCTCCGTCCACTGGCGGGGCGGGCGGCCAGCTACTTGTTCGCCTTCGGGCTGGTGAATGCCTCGATTTTTTCGGCTTCCATCCTGCCCCTGGCCACCGCCTACTACGTCTGCGAGGGACTCGGGGTGGAATCGGGCGTCAACAAACGCCTGCGGGAAGCGCCGGCCTTTTACGCCCTTTACACCGCAATCATCGTGATCGGCGCTCTGGCAGTGCTTCTGCTGAGCTCGGAGAAACAGGTGCCCATCATCCTGCTCTCGCAGGTGATCAACGGCATCCTGCTGCCTTTCGTCCTGATTTTCATGCTGCGTCTGATCAATCGC
>JASHPE010000480.1 GCA_030038235.1 Terriglobia bacterium | reverse complement strand
CCCCAAAGGAACGTTGACAGCCGTTCCGGTGAACGCCAGCGGAACATTCTCCGCCGGTGCGGCATCGCCGCTTTTCCAGCTTCATGGACGAGCGCCGATTTCCAATACCGACCTCTATACCTACGACGTCTCCAACGACGGGAACCGGTTCCTCGTCAACCGCTACGTCAAGCCGGACCATGTCGAGCCGCTCACGGTCGTGCTCAACGCTGCTGCGGAGATGAAGAAGTAACCCAGTGTTGCAGGACGCTACGAACGCACGAGGAGGTAGTGACTCTGAGTCACTACCCACGAGGAAGCCTCAGAATGCGAAGCTCCGGTCCTTAGCGCGTGATGCCGGGCTGGACGTACGGGAACTGCCCAGCCGAACCCGCCTCCATCAAAAAGAGTTCGGGTTTGACCTCGTATGTCCACTGCGACGCCAGACTTTCTTGAAGCTCGTTCTCCAGCGTCCCGGGCAGGTCCTTGATCGATACGCCCTTGACCAATTTCTGCTTCAAGAAAGCCGTGATCGCCTGAAGATCGAACCTGGCGCGCACGGCCCGGATCAGGACGGGATAGCGGTCGCCGATTTTGGCCAGAAAGTAATTCGTGACTTCCGGAACCAGCAACTGAGCCGCACAAGCGCGGATGGCATCGCGAATCGTTTCCGGACCCACGCTATCGATGCTGAACGCGACTTGTCCATTCAGGCGCAGGACGGCCATATGCTCCGCGACACCCGTATCCTGCACGTAGTTGACAGGAGGCACAGGTACTCCCAATTCATCGAACATGGCCTTCTGAAGCTTCGCGGAATCACTTACGAGCGCCGCCAGAAGCGCGGGATCGGTCGCGCCGATTCTTATTTCAAGACTGGGAAAGCCCTCGCCCGTGGCGCTCGGCGCCGCTTTCGAAGCGTCCGCCGTTACCGCTGCGGCGGGCTGCTTTTCTCCGCCCGCATTCCGGTCGAACTGCTCGACGATCGCGGCCAGCGGTTCGATGGGTTGGCGACGCGCCAGCATCCACCGCAAAAAGCCAACCAGAGCAGTCAAGCGGGCGGCGTCCTCAGCGATCGCCTGGGCCGGCGGCGACGCGAGCTGTTTCAGCATCCGCGCCACGGCGTCATGCCCCAGGAATTCGGCCATGTGGTCCTGCACTACTTCCTCGAGGCGACCCAAGATCACGCTGAGCACCGATCCGGCCGTCACTTGCCCCACATAGCCGGTCGATTCGTTGAAGATGACGCGGTACTCGCCGGAACCCGGAGGCTGCAGGTCGCGAAAATTGACGCCCGGCAGAACGAATCCAAACTTATCTTTCAGGCGAGCCCTCATCGCGGCCACGGCGGCGGTGGTTTCCGGCGTCAGACTCGAGCCGGTGAGAATCTCAGGCATCACCGCCCAATCGATGCAAACCTGAATAGGATCGGCGACCGGGTCAAAGGCGGCAGCGGCTTCACCGTAATACTCCAGGAATGTTTGCTCGGTACGAAGATCGGCAATTCTGGAGGTCATTTCCTTCTGAGGCGCGAGTTCATTCGACCGTTCGAACTCGGCAATGGCTTCCCGCAGTTCTTCGCGACGCTTGCCTGTTGTCCGGAGCTTCAGGAGCGCACCGGCGAGATTGGAGTGCAGGACCGCATCCGCTTCCTTGCTTTGGAGAGCCTGGCGGTATAAATCAACCGCAGTCGCGTAATCGCCGGCTTCGTAACTCCAGTTAGCCAGCCTGTTGTAATAGAGGTAGGCCTGGCCCGGGTCGCTCCTCTGCTTCCACTCGTCCAACAACCGGCGCGCCGCCGGCTTATCTTCCGCCCGGTAACTGTCGACGAGAGAACTCATGACGTCGAGCGCCGCCTGATTTGCAGGTTCGATCGCCAGGCTTCGCGAGAGGTCCGCTTCCGCTTCGCCCAATCGACCCTGCTGCCGCAACAGCTCGGCTCGCCGGACCAGGACGAAGCTTTCCCATTCGGGACCGAGCGGCAGACAGCGGTTCGTCCACTCTTCCGCGGCGGGCCAATTCTGCTGCTGCATATAGAGGCCGGAAATCCCCCAGTAGCCGTCAAGCGCGCCAGGCGCCAATCGAATCGCGGTATCGAATTCGTCGCGCGCCGAAGCGTATAGGGAGCCGGCATCGGCCGCACGGTTTTGTGCGGCCTCGTCCATTTCGGTGTATCCAAGCCAGACGTGGGGAATGGCCAAGGATGGATCGGAGTGAATCGACTCGTCGAAATACCCCCGCGCCTGCTCAAACTGCCCGCGATTCTTGTAGCTGACGCCGAGACTCAGGGGCGCGGTGGCGGGCCTTTCCAGCAGCGCTTTCCATCGCCGCACGAGCGGCTGGAGCTTCGACGCGTCCGCCTTTTCTTTCGGCTGATCGGGCCGCAGCCACAGGGACACCAGGCAACGGTATCCCGTCGCTTGACCGGGCGCATTCAAAATCGCCTGATAATACCAGGTCTCGGCGGAGGCGAGCTGACCGGTTTTCTCATCGCAATCGCCCATGCCCACGTAGCCTTCGCGGCGCTTGGGATACGCCTTGATGATTTCGGCAAAAACCTCGCGGGCCTTATCCCATTGGCCGAGGGCCGTCCAGTATTCGCCCCAGGCGTTGCGGGTCAGCAGCAGATCGGGCTTGAGCGCGCCCGACTTCTCAAGGTAGATCCTGGCCTTCGTGGGCTGAAGGAAATGGAAGATCTGAATTTCAGCCACCATGGCCAGGAATCGGGCTCTATTCTCGGCGGGCAGGTCGCGTTCCGCCAGGAACAGAAACCAGTCGTACGTCTCGGGCCAGCGCTCGTCAACTACGGCCTGGGCAGCCTTTTGGATTCTCTCCACGGCCCAGCGCGGGTCCGGGCAATAGGACAGGGCCTGTTGGGCAATGGCAGCGCCATAGGCGCTGAGCCAGACTGCGTCGCCAAACGACCTCGCGTAGGCGTCCAGCCACTGGGTCCAGCCTTTCTCACCGTCCTCAGCGAAGGCTTTGCGAAGCTCGTCTACGTGTGCGGAGATCAGAGCGGATTCGAGTGCGTCCGCCAGCTTCACGAGAACGGGCATGAAGCGCTCGAGATCGGCAATCCCAATCTGATCGTAGAGGGCGGCCCAGACACCGTGTGGCTCGGTGGCTGTCGCCAGTTGTCCGCGCAGCGTCTCCAGCACGTTGGCCACGTTGCGCATCTCGGCGCCGGCTTGGGCAGCGTCAAAATACGCCGTCGCGAACTGAGTTGAGAGATCGCTGGGCGAGGGGACAAGCATAGGCGTCCTCATGCGGTGCGCTGAAATTGCGAACCGGGCTCCGAGGCTCTTTCAGCCGCAGGGGTCGTGGTCATGGCAGCCGGGACCGGGACGGCGGTTCCGGAAGCAGGCTGCGGCAAAGGTGCGGCGGTCGTCTCCGCCCGGCGCGGAACTTCTTCTTTGGGGGAGAACTTCTGGAACAACCGTTCTTCGGTCCGCAGGTAGATCACGGGTGTGCCGAAGCGGGGGTGATCGTAGTCAGGATCGCCCAGTTCGTGCCGTCCGACGCGCACGGCCTCATCAACATCCACGCCCTTCGCGATATTCTGATAGAACACCTTTGCAAAGTTAGCCGCGTCCTCGGCCTGGATGCTGTATTGCATTGCGATCACGGCCGGAATACCGTATTGAATCAAGCCCTGCGCGCAACTGAGGCCGTTGGCCGGGCTGGCGGACCCGTTGCACGCCTGCAAGAATACCAGCCTCGGCTGGTGGTATTCGAATAGCAACGGGAGCTGGGTGGCGGGAAGCCAACGAACCTGCGGGTCATTTGGATGTCTCTGGTCGAATTCCTTGTCGTCACTGTCATACGCGAGCGTGATTTTGCCGGATTCCCCGTGGCCGATCAAATGGACGATGTGCGGTTGATCGGATGAGATTCGATCCTTCAATTTCTTGTAGGAGAGGTTGAGCGCATCGTCCAGAATTCTGACCCCTGGAATCGTCTCCATCGCCGACCTGACGATACCGATCTCCACGGAGCGAATTGTATTGAGACCGGGAAAACCGGTGTAAATCGCCAGCAGAATCCTTAACGGTTCATCGCCGGCCTTGAAGGTTTGCCCTACGCCGCTGGCCGGTGGAGAAAAGCGCGTGAGAAGGAGGAAGTCCTTCTGTCCGAAAAATGACCCTTCCGGCAGATCCTTGCCGACTGACTTTTCGCACATTCTGCTCTTGGGTATAAAGAGCAGTTCCCAAGGCAGATTGCCGAGAGAACCTGCCGCCGATTCAAACACCAGCCGCAATCGCATTCGGCGGTCGGCGGAGCGCTGCCCCTGCGTACTGTCGTCGTAAAGGTCGTCGTAGAGGTCGCGAAAGCGCATTTCCACTTCGGGATCGCTGAACAGTATCCGGTAAAGGTTGAGCCCGATCGCCTTCAGGTCCTCAGGATCAAGCCCATCCCCTTTAAGATTCTGACTCATCAACAAGCCAAAATTGACCCACTCGTTCATTCGTCTGATCGTAAAGTAGGCGATGGGATCGGGGACCAGCTTTCCCGGCCTGCGCCGCGAACCCCGGGAGTCGACGTACTCCATGGAGACGCTTTCTTCGTCCTTCACGGTGATGGTAAAATCAACGTACGGCATCGGATCACTGCCCACCTTTCGCGATCTCCAAGGCCCGAATTCGAATGGCGTCGAGTTCGGCCTCCTGCTCGTCGGGCCCGGCCTGCAAACCGAACTTCTTCGCATTCTCGTGGATCTTATTCATCTGCGTAAAGTACTGGTCGGCGAGGCTCATCCTCTGGGGGTCGGTCAGGTCCGGGCTGACCATAATGCTTTGATAGAGCGTTGACATCTGCTGGCGAGCGCTGGCGAAGTTCGGGTCGTCTTTGCCGCTGGAGGCATCGGTCTTGACCCGCTCCCATAGAGCGTTAAAGGGCAGCGTGTCGTAGTCGTCGCGCATGTCGCCGGGAAGAGAGTTAATGCTGTACAGCACGAAGTCGGCGTCACGAAAGGGTTTGGCGTCCTTCAGGCTCGGGCCGGTGACGAGCTGCCGGTCGCGCACCCAGAGCTTCTCGGGCGCCACGCCCGGCGCGGCGATCAAAGCGAAGTAGCCCGGCTGAAATGACATGTTCAGGGTGGGCCCGAACATGTCGCGAAGACCGACCAGCGGTGTAAGCATGCCCGTGCCAAATAGTTGGTCGAAGCCGTCCATCACAAGCTTGGCGACTTTGATGTATACGCCAGTCGCGGGCGAAAAATCCAGCGCCCCGGCAGTATTCTCGATCACCTTAAGCAGGGGACGAAGAAGATTGTCGCCCTTGGCCTCGCAAAGAACCACCGACAGCACCAGCGCTCCGCCCCGGTACGGGTTGACGCCGGTCACGTCCGTATTGCGCAGGATCAGGCCGCCCAGGAACTGGTCGCTCACGCCGCGCTGCTTGAGGATATTCGGGCCGACGAGAAACGGCACGCCGTGGGATTGCCCGCCGTAGATAAACTCCGCGTAAGCATAGACGACGGGATCAACCTTAGTGAGCCATTCCCGTTGGGTTCCCAGATACATCTCATTGATCAACACCTGAAAGTAGTTCTGATCTTTGGCGAACTTGACGTCCAGCTTCCCGGTCTGATTTTCATCGATGTGGTCTCGCAGGATCTTGACGGGGCTCGGCATTTCCCGGCGCGAGGTGATGATCTTGCTGATGTTGCTCCAAATCTCTTCGAACGCCATCAACACCTCCGAGAACAGAGTCCGCGGCACGAGGACGATCCCGGCTTGTAGCGGTTTGCCCGCGCCCCGCAGTATACACCCGCCTCGGTGCCACTCGGCAAGGCCCGCCTCGGCTTCGTTTGCTGCAAATCCAGGGTCTCTCTTTGGGGATTCCAGCCCGTCCGGCCGCAGGCCACCGCAATCTGCAATTGGAAGCGAGCGCGTAGACATACGATTTGCCAAAAACAGGCCGTTTTTGGCGTGTAACCTTTTGAAAACAAGCCAGATAGCCACGTCGGGTTCGCTCCCTGCCGATTATGGGCTATTGCCTTCATTCTAATGAGTTTAAGCCTGTCGGGTTCGCTCGGGTTCGCTCGCTTGCTCCTTGCTACTCGTGCCTTCGCCCGCTCCGGCATTGATCCAATTTAAGGGTACATTCCACGTTTGGGACAGTGGGGAAAACTGAGAATACTGAGAGATTATTTTCGTGCCTTGTTTTCAGTAAGTTACCCTGTTGAAAGCTCTGGCGAAGGGGGCAGCTCGTAGACTGAGGGCCAAGTTGGGAGTGCTGGCGAACAACTCGCGCCGCCCTGCTGACCCTCTAAGTACTTGGTTCTAAGCGTGATCGGAATCGAACAAGTCGTCCGTTCGGCAACAGTCGCCCCCGGGCTCTGGTGGTCGAAACTCAGAATGACCCGCTATCTGAGGCCTAACTCCTCCCAGATGCCCCGCTCGTTCATCCCCGCGTTTGCGAGCGGCCCGGCCCATCTTGCCCGTATCCTAATCAAATAACTAAAGTTAGTCTGGATGGCGACCCCCAAAAAGTTCCCCTTAGTCCTCCCAAGTAGCTGACTCGCGCCGGCGACGGGCGGGGTCCTCGACTTTTCAACAGGATAATCTATTGATTCTGTTCATGAAAAATATTTATTCTCACTTTTCTTACCTTTACCCACTGTCCCACCGTTAGGGCGTATGGTTCGAGCTGCGTACTCCCTAAAGCAAGTCGCGGAGTATCCCGATGAGTGACAAGCACAAGGACTCGACTAAGCCCACCCAGCAATCTGGAGAACGCACAGTTGCAATCGGGGGGCTCGACGACATCACTTGTGGCGGGCTGCCGCAACCTGGGCCAACGCAGCCTTGCGGACCGGTAGGTAGCGGTAAAGTATTGTTGGCTATCGATTTACTCGCCGGTTTCGGACTTCGGAATTCCGCCGACAGCCTACTGCCGACGGCCTAATTCTGAAGTCCGAAACCGGCGCTGAAAACTAATAGCTGAAAGCTCGGCTCCATCGGAGCGGAAAGGAGGAAGCTACGGACAATTTAGATTAACAAGCCCCACCAGTAAAGGACGGGACTCGGGCTTCAGGGCTCGGCTTCGGGACGCGGAACAGCGATTCGCTCGCCCACAGTCGCGGGCGGCAGCAACACGCGCAGCACCGGAGCCCAGTCCAAAATCCCGAGTCCCGAGTCCTGAGTCCTGAGCCCCGTGGAAGTGCGGATGTCGGGTCTTAAGTTTCGGATTTCGCTTCGAGTTTTGATATGAGCGCGCGGACACATCATCGGAGACTGGCGCGGGAAACCACCATGTTGGCCGGCTTCGGGCTGGCATTTGCCGTCCTGATCGCCGTCGGCGTCGTGCAGCACCGCAGCATCCAAGCGCTGGTTAAGACCGGAGAACGGCGCACCCTCCTTCTTTACCGTGCCTCTGCCACACCGAGTGACGCTGTTACGGGGAGATCAAATAGGGAGGAACCATGATGAACCGCAAGGGTCGACAACTGAAAAGTACCTACGAGCCAATCTCTGCAGCCTCGACTGAGTCGGGGACGGATTCGTGGAGCGGCCGCGGACGCGTGTCCCCCGAGGCGCGGAGGCCGAGGCTCTTCGATGACTCCATTGTGGGGACGGGCCAGGGAGCCGTCGACTTTATTAGCAACATTCTGGAGTCGTCCACCGAGTACTCCGTGATCGCGAAGGACCTGAACGGTAAGATCCTGCTTTGGAACGAAGGCGCGCGGCGGCTCTACGGTTATGAACCTGACGAAGTGGTCGGCAAGGAGAACTCTTCAATCCTTCACAGTCCCGAAGACGTTCGCGCCGGCGTGCCTCAGCAGATCATGCGAGCGGCTCTCGAGCAGCACAAATGGGAGGGAACGCTGGCCCGCCGGCGGAAGAATGGCGAGCAATTTGCCGCGCGACTGGTAATTACGCCTCGCTACGACGCGTCAGGGAACCCGATCGGTTTCCTGCTGATGTCGAAGGACATCACCGGTGAAATCCGACTCACCCAGTACGCCCGCAGCCTGATTGAGGCCTCGCTCGATCCGTTGGTCACCATCAGCCCCGAGGGCAAGATCACCGACGTGAACGAGGCCACGGTTAAAGTCACGGGCGTATCTCGCGAGAAGCTGATCGGCACCGACTTTTCCAACTACTTCACCGAACCCGAGCAGGCTCGCGCCGGCTACCGCGAAGTTTTCGAAAAAGGTTTTGTCACCGATTATCCGCTGACCATCCACCACGTGGACGGGCGGCTGACCGACGTGCTCTATAACGCCTCCGTTTATAAGGACGCCAGCGGCGCCGTTCTGGGTGTGTTTGCGGCGGCGCGCGACGTGGCGGCCCAGAAACAGGCCTCTCAATACGCCCGCAGTCTGATTGAGGCCAGCCTTGATCCGCTCGTCACCATCAGTGCCGATGGCAAGATCACCGACGTGAACGAGGCCACGGTGGAGGTGACGGGCGTGCCTCGGGAGAAGCTGATCGGGACCGACTTCTCCAACTACTTCACCGAGCCGGGACGGGCCCGCGCCGGATATCGTCAGGTTTTTGACAAGGGCTTTGTGACAGACTACCCCCTGACCATCCGTCATGAAGATGGACGCCTGACCGATGTGCTCTATAACGCCTCGGAGTACAAAGACCCCGCGGGCAAGGTGCTGGGCGTCTTCGCCGCCGCCCGCGACATTACGGCCCAGAAGCAGGCGTCACAGTATGCCCGCAGTCTCATCGAGGCCTCGCTCGATCCCCTCGTCACCATCAGCCCCGACGGCAAGATCACCGATGTGAACGAGGCGACGGTCCGAGTCACGGGGATGCCGCGGGAGCAACTGATTGGGACAGACTTCTCCAACTACTTCACCGAGCCGGAGCAAGCGCGCGCCGGATACCGCCAGGTTTTTGAAAAAGGCTCCGTCACCGACTACCCGCTAACCATCCGGCATGCCTCCGGGAGACTGACTCACGTGCTGTACAACGCTTCACTCTACCGGGACGTGAAGGGCGGCGTGCTGGGCGTGTTCGCCGCCGCCCGCGACATCACGGCCCAGAAGCAGGCGTCGCAGTACGCTCGCAGCCTGATCGAGGCCAGCCTGGATCCACTGGTAACCATCAGCCCGGAAGGCATCATCACCGATGTGAATGAGGCTACCGTCAAAGTCACCGGCCTGCCTCGTGAGAAGTTGATTGGAACTGACTTCTCCATTTACTTCACCGAGCCCGAACAGGCCCGCACCGGCTACCGCGAGGCCTTCGAGAAAGGCTTCGTCACAGACTACCCTCTGACCATCCGGCATGAGTCTGGGAAGCTCATCGATGTCTTGTACAACGCTTCGGTTTACAGGGACGCCGAGAGCCATGTTTTGGGCGTTTTCGCGGCAGCCCGGGATGTAACCGAATCGAAGCGGGTGACGCGCGACTTCGCCGAAACCAAGAACTTCCTGGATAACATCCTTCAGAGCTCAACCAAATACTCCATCATCGGCAAAGATCTGAACCACCGCATCCTGTCGTGGAACGAGGGAGCGCGGCGGAACTATGGCTATCTGGCGGAGCAGATTATCGGCACCGACTCGAGCATTCTTCACACGCCCGAGGACATCCAGTCCGGCAAGGTCGACGCGTTGCTGAAGATCGCCCATGAACAGGGACTGGCGGAAGGCGAGTTCCAGCGCGTTCGAAAGGACGGTTCCCGCTTCGCGGCCAGCGTGGTGGTGACACGGCGCGACGACTCTTCCGGCCATCCCATCGGCTACCTGCTGATGAGCAATGACATCTCGGAGAAGAAGCGGGCGGAGGAGCAATTACGTTCCGCCTCCCAGTACGCGCGCAGTCTGATCGAGGCCAGTCTCGATCCACTCGTGACCATCAGTCCCGAAGGGAAGATTACCGACGTCAACGATGCCACGGTCAAGGTTACGGGCGTCCCGCGCGACCAGTTGATCGGGACGGACTTCGCCAATTACTTCACCGAGCCGGAGAAAGCCCGGGAGGGGTATCAGCGCGTCTTCTCCAAAGGCTTCGTTACGGATTACCCGCTGACCATCCGCCACGTGGACGGACGGCTGACCGACGTACTTTATAACGCCTCCCTGTACAAGGATACCCTGGGCAACGTTCTCGGTGTGTTTGCCGCTGCCCGCGACGTTGCCGCCCTGAAGAAAACCGAAGCTGAATTGACTGAGCAACGCGCCCGGGAGCTGGAGCGGTTGGCGGAGCTCGAGCGGTTCCAGAAGCTCACGGTGGGCCGCGAGCTGAAAATGATCGAGCTCAAGAAGGAGATCGAGGCGCTCAAGCGCCAGAGCGCTGGATCGCATTCGGCAGCGTAAGGAGGCGCGAGGACCGACACCCGCCTTCGCGGGGGACTGCGCGGGTCAATCGTATGTCTGTCTTGGAGCGTGAGCACGGTCGGGATGCAATCGACGAGACTCAGCGGGCCTTGCTCAATATCCTGGAGGATCTGACGGCTGAGCAAAGCGGTTTTGAGGCCGGACAACGGGCTGTGCTCAACATCCTGGATGATGCCGAAGCTGAGAAGGTGAACCTCGAGCGGGCGCAGCGCGCCGTGCTTAACATCCTGCACGACTCCGAAGTCGAGAAGACGAACCTGCAAGGAGCACAAAGGGCTGTGGTGAACATCCTGGAGGATTCAGAAGCCGAGAATGTGAGCCTCCAAAGCGCACAACGCGCCGTAGTCAACATCCTGGAGGACCTTGACTCCGAAAGGTCAACGGTTGAGGTAACCAACCGCGAACTTCAGGCACAAATTGAGGAGCGCGTGCGGGCGCAGCATGAGATCAACGCCTTGAACGCCAGCCTGGAGAGCCGGGTCGCCGAACTGGCCACAGCCAATCAGGAGCTTGAGGCCTTCACCTACTCTGTGGCGCACGATCTGCGGGCGCCCTTGCGCGGAATCGATGGCTTCAGCCTGGCTCTCCTTGAAGATTTCGAACCCAAACTGGACCCGGAGGCGCAAGGCTATCTTGGGCGCATCCGGACAGGCGTCTCGCGCATGGGCCGTCTCATCGACGACCTGCTGCACCTGTCGCGAATCTCGCGAGCGGAGGTACGCAGGGAAAAAGTGGATTTGAGCGCTCTGGCGCTGGCCGGGATGGCCGAGCTGCAGAAGTCAGCGCCGGAACGCGCGCTGGATTTTGTAATTCCACCCTCACTCGAGGTGGATGGCGACCCCAATCTGCTGCGAATCGTCCTCGATAACCTGCTCGGCAACGCCTGGAAGTTCAGCGCTAAGAGAATTCCAGCTCGAATCGAGGTTGGGACCGAAGAACAGAACGGCCGCCACGTGTACTTCGTGCGCGACAACGGCGCGGGTTTCGATATGAAGTACGTCGGCAAGCTCTTCGCTCCCTTCCAGCGCCTGCACGCCGCCTCGGAGTTTCCGGGCACCGGCATCGGACTGGTAACCGTCGCGCGCATTGTCCGCAAGCACGGAGGCAAGATCTGGGCGGAGGGTGAAGTCGATAAAGGAGCGACGTTGTACTTCACGCTGGAGAAATCAATAGTTTGCAGCTAGCAATCCACGGTAATAAACAGACGACAGCGAATAGTTAACAGTCAACAATAAAGACTTTCCAGTCTAGTTACTGTTAACTCCTGACTGTCGACCGTAGACTGTCAACTATTTTAAAGGAGGCGCCCCATGGATAAACGAGTTATACTATTAGTGGAAGATAATCCAGACGACGAATTGCTCACCGTTCGGGCCTTGAAGGCCAACCATATTCTGAATCCCGTCGCCGTAGCTCATGACGGGGTTGAGGCGTTGGATTACCTCTTCTGTGAAGGAACTTGGGCCAGCCGCGATCGGGAGGCGCTGCCGGCGATCGTCTTGCTCGACTTGAAACTACCGAGGGTCAATGGCCTGGAAGTACTGAAGCGGCTGCGCTCCCATGAGCCCACCAGGCTGCTGCCGGTGGTGATCATGACCTCTTCCAAGGAAGAGCAGGACCTGCTGAACGCTTATGGTAACGGGTGCAACAGCTATATTCGGAAGCCCGTGGACTTCGAGCAGTTCCGGGAGACTGTAAAACAGTTGGGACTCTACTGGTTGGTGGTGAACCAGCCGCCGCCGGTGGTGGGATGAAAGTCGACAGTTAACAGTCGGCAGTCGACAGCAAGACGGGTTTGGGACTGTTGACTGTCAACTGTGAACTGTCGACTCCTTTCGCAGAGGAAGATGTGCATGGATAACCACTCTGCTCAAACGTTGAAGGTACTGATCATTGAAGACTATCGGCCCGACGCCGAGCTTGCCATCCGGCAGATTCGGAGGGACGGACTCGAGGTGACCGCAGACGTAGTGGACGGCCGGGAAGAAACGTTCAGACGACTGCGGTCGGACCATTACGACGTGGTCCTCGCGGACTATCAGCTTCCCGGGTGGACGGGAATCGAGGTCCTGGAGCTGATGAAGAAGGCGGAGGTGTCGATTCCCGTTATCCTGGTGACCGGCGCGGTGGGCGAGGAGATCGCGGTCGATTGCCTCCGGCGTGGCGTGGCCGACTACATTCTCAAGAACAGACTGGTGCGATTGCCGCAAGCTATTCGCATGGCGATCGAAGAAAAGAAGCTGCGCGAGCAGGCCAAGCGCGCTGACGAGGATCGGACGCGGCTGGCGATGGCCATCGAGCAATGCGCCGAAGCCGTCCTCATTACCAACGCCAAGGGCACGATCGAGTATGTCAACCCCAGGTTCTCCAAGGTCACGGGCTACACCCGCCTGGAGGCGATAGGACGGAATCCGCGCATCCTGAAGTCGGGCCATCACCCGGACAGCTTTTACGAGGAGTTCTGGAAGACCATTTCCAGCGGCGGGACCTGGCACGGAGAATTTGTCAACCGGCGCAAAAACGGCGAAATTTACATCGATCAGCTCCACGTGGCGCCGGTGCGCGACGCCGAAGGCAACATCACCCACTACATCTCCAACCAGATGGACGTCACCGAGCAAAGGCGGGCCGAAGCTGAGCACCTGGTTCTAGCCACCGCCATCGAGCAGGCGGCGGAAGCCGTGGTCATCACCAATGGCGCCGGCAAGATTCAATACGTCAATCCCGCGTTCACCAGGATGACAGGGTACCCGGCGGACAAGGTGCTGGGCCGGAAGTCGAACATTCTTAAATCGGGAGTGCACGGCGCCGACTTCTATAAGGATCTCTGGGCGACCGTTCTGTTCGGCAGCGTCTGGCACGGAGAAATCGTCAACCGGCGGAAGGACGGCAGTCTCTACACCGAAGAAATGACGATTACGCCGGTCCGCGATCGTGCCGGAGCCATCACCAATTTCATTGCCATCAAACAGGACATCGGCGAGCGCAAACGTGCCGAGGAGGCACTGAAAGCCTCCGAATTCCGCTACCGCAGGCTCTTTGAAACCTCGGAAACCGGCATACTGCTGTTGGACTCCGTGTCGGCGAGAATCGTCGACTATAACCCAGCCGCGCTGCGGATGCTGGAGGAGACCCCCGGCCATATTGTGGGCAAGTCACCGTGGCAACTCCCTGCTTTCATCCACGGGGGTTCGCCGCGGATAAGTATTCGTGACATGCCCGGGGCGGAGGTGCCGCTGCTGCCCAAGTCCGGCCAGCCGATGGAGGTTGAACTCGGGGCGGTCAGCTATCAGCTTGGCGACAGGACGGTGGTTCAGTGTACCCTCCGCGATATTACGGTCCGGCGCCGGGCTGAACGCGATGCCAAGGCCGCGAACGATCTGCTCGAAGAGCGCGTGGCTACGCGTACTCAAGAACTGGCGGCGCTGAATGAAGAACTGGCGGCTGAAATCGCCGAGCGCAAGGAGGCCAAGGAAGCTCTCGACAAGCTGCAGCGTGAAACAGAACTGCTCATCAATTCGGCGGGCGAAGCGATCTTCCGCGTCGGGTCCGACCGAACATGCACCTTCGCCAATCCCGCCGCGGAGCGTCTTCTTGGGTACAGCCGCGAGGAAATCATGGGCCGGAACCTGCACCAGCTCTGCCAGCACCGTCTGGCGGATGGGAGTCCCTGCCCGCCGGAACAGTGCCAGGTGTTCAGGACCTTCCGGGACGCGACCGTGCAGTCGGACGAGAACCAAATCCTCACGCGGAAAGACGGAAGCTCGATCTGGACGGACATCGTGACCGCTCCCATAACCGAAGCGGGCGAGATTGTCGGCGTGGTAGTGATGGCGCACGACGTCAGCGAGCGGCACGCCATCGCGAAGATGAAAGACGGGTTTGTTTCCATGGTGAGCCACGAGCTGCGCACGCCTCTCACCGCGATTCGCGGAGCTTTGGGATTGATTGGCGCGCGCAGCTCAGGCGGGCTGTCGGACCGGGACCGGCGCATGGTGGAGATCGCCATCAACAACACCGACCGTCTGGTGCGCCTGGTAAACGACGTTCTCGATTCCGAGCGGCTGGAAAGCCAGGAACCTGCCCTTACCCGCAAGTCCACCACGGCGTCCGCGTTGATGCTGCAGGCAGGCGACCTGATGCGGTCGCTGGCGGAGACGGACGGCGTCAGCCTTGAGATCCAGCCCCAGGACGTCACTCTCAACGTCGATCCCGACGCCATTCTGCAGGCGCTGACCAATCTGCTGAGCAACGCCATCAAGTTCTCACCGGCGGGCGGAATGGTGCGGCTCGAATGCCGGCAGGAAGACAGTAAAGCAGAATTTCGCGTCACCGATCAGGGCCCTGGGATTCCCCCTGACAAGCTGGAGAGCATTTTCGGGCGCTTCCAGCCCGTAGACGCGTCGGATTCCAGACGGCGCGGCGGGACAGGCCTCGGCCTCTCGATCTGCCGCGCAATCGCGCAGCGGCACGGCGGTCAGGTTAGGGCGGAAAGTGAGCCGGGGCACGGCAGCACGTTCGTGTTCACGTTGCCGCTTGAAGGCAGGGATTGGGGCCCAGGGGTTAGGGGCTAGGGAGTCACTGACGGCCTTTGAAGGCTAGTCACTAGCCCGCAACCCCTAACCCTAGCCCCTCCCCCAAGGAGGCAGCATGCGCCGACGCGTCCTGATTATCGACGACGAGGACGACATTCGAGAGGTGGCCCAGATCGCCCTGGAGGAAACCTCCGATTGGCAGATTTTGGCCGCGGCTTCGGGGGTCCAGGGCATCGCTCTGGCGCAGGTTGAGCGTCCCGAGGCTATCCTGCTCGATTTGATGATGCCGGACCTGGACGGCATGGCGGTGATGGCCCGGCTCAAGGCGGATGAACGGACCGCAGCGATTCCGGTGATCCTGCTGACGGCCAAGATTCAAGCGGCGCGGCAACCATCGGGGACGGGCGCGGCCGGCGTGATCGTGAAGCCTTTTGATCCGTTGCAACTGGCGTCTGAGGTGGCCGGGATTCTGGGATGGGGCTATGAAGTCTGAAGTCTGAAGTATTAAGCGAAGACTCGCGCTTCGCACTTCATACTTCATATTTCATACTTCCTTGCTGGCTCATCATGGCTGAGATTATCGTGGCGGGTCTCGACTCCAGATTAGCTTCCCACCTTGGACAGCAATTACCCGGAAATTCCATCGTCGAGCTGGCTGCTGGGGACTTGGGGCTCCAGGAAGCGTTGGAAAAGCCGTCTGACCTGCTGATCATCGACCACGCTTTCGCGGCTCCTCATGCGGGCGGGACGCCCGCGCTTCCCGGCCAAACCCCGGAGCTTCTCGTCCGGCTGCGCCGAACTTCTCCGGAGCTCCCCGTCATCTACTGTCTCGAACCGGAGGCTGAAGGCAAATTCGTGCGCCAGCTCATCCTGGAGTTCAAAGTCAATGAGATTCTCTTTCACCCTGTGGACGCCGACGAGCTGGCCCGGAAGATCGCTTCCCTTCTCGGTCTCCGCTTTGAGTCCGAAACGGCCATCGATATAGGCTACGCCGCAGGCTCCCGATCGGGTCTGAACGCCCGGTTGGCTGACGCCTGGAAGCGCTCGAGGTCGAGAATGCTGGAACGGCTCGAGCTGCTCGACTCGGCGAGCGCGGCTTTGCTGGAGGGGAGGTTGGAACCCGGGCTGCGCAAACAGGCGGAAATGGACGCCCACAGGATGGCGGGGTCGCTCGGAACCTTCGGGTTGGATGCGGGGAGCCGATTTGCGCGCGAAATGGAGCACGCGCTCGGCAGTGACAGCATGAGAAGTCCGGCGCACGCCCGGCGCTTCCAAGAGCTGGCCGCCGCGCTGCGCGCCGAAATCGAGAGGTCGGGTAGCGCGGGCGTCCTGCCCGCTTTTAGTGAAGAGCGGGCGGGACGCCCGCGCTACCTCCTGTTGGTGGAAAACGATGCGGACCTGGCGGCGCGGCTGATCGAGCAAGCGGCCGCGCGCGGCTCAAGCTGGGAGGCGGCGGCCGATCTGGCTGCGGCGCGCGCCGCTCTTAACCTGAATCCCTTGGCGGGCAGTAGCACAGCCACTCTTGGCTGTGCTAAGGAAAAGGCTCAAGCAGTGACAAGGCACAGCCAAGAGTGGCTGTGCCACTGCCCGTCGGCGGTGCTGGTGGACATGGATGCGACCGGCCACGACGAAATGCTCGCGTTTCTCTCCGAGTTGTCAGGTCGCCGGCCGCCGTTGCCGGTGCTGGTCCTGACGTCGGGCGGCAACCTGATGGACCGCGTTGAGGTGGTGCGGCTCGGGGGGTGCGGGTTCTTTCCTCGCGGCCTGCCGCCCGACGAAATTGTGGAAGCGGCGCTGGCCACGCTCGAACGGGTAACGTCCCCTCCGGCGCGGGTACTGGCGGTCGACGACGACCCGGCCGTCCTCGACGTTCTGGCAAGCCTGCTGGGCTCGTCAGCTATACGGCTCAACGGCCTCAGCGACCCGCTGCGCTTCTGGGACGCACTCGAAGGCTCGCCTCCCGATCTTCTGCTCCTCGACATCCAGATGCCATCGGTGAGCGGCATCGAGCTTTGCCGGGTAATGCGCAACGACCCGCGCTGGGCCGCCACTCCCGTGATCTTCCTGACCTCCGTCACGGACCGAAGCACGGTCGAACGAGCCTTCGCATCCGGCGCCGATGACTTCATCGCCAAGCCCATAGCAGGACCGGAGCTGGTGACGCGCATTACGAATCGATTGGAGCGCACGCGATTGCTGCGGAATGCGGCGGAAAAAGATCAGCTCTCGGGCCTCGCCAATCGCCTGAGGTTCCGGCGCGCGTTCAGCGATTTTTTGGCCCTCGCCGACCGGCACGGCCAGCCGATGGGACTGGCGCTATTGAATGTGGACCGGCTTGACCGCATCAACGAAACGCACGGATTGGCGGCGGGCGATGAGGTGGTGCGCCAGCTCGGCAGCCATCTTCGTCATGAGTTTCGCAGCGAGGAAATCCCCGCCCGCTGGGGCGGGAACGATTTCACGGTTGGACTTTACGGCCTGGACCGTGCGGGCAGCGTGCAGCGGATCGGCGAGGTTCTTCGGACTTTCGGTCAACGATTCTTTATCGGCGCGTCGGCAGAGGAATTCCGCGTCACGCTGAGCGGCGGCGTGGCCGCCTACCCCGACGACGGGAGCGGTCTGGATGGCTTGCTGCGGGCGGCCGGTCACGCTCGCCTTCGCGCCTGCGAAGCGGGCGGCGACCGGCTGCTGGTCGCTTGCTCGGCGCCTCAAACATGGGACGGCATCTGCCTGATCGATCTCGCCGTGGTGACGGGCGATGAGGCCACGGCTTCGGTGCTCGAGGACGCTTTCGAACGCAACGGATATAGCGTCCGCGCACTGCGGCACGGCCTGGCGGCGGCGCGTACCCTCTGCGGCCTTCACAAGACGCTGCGGCCACGCGTGATGCTGATCGATCTCGAACTGCCTTTCATCGATGGCCTGACCCTCTTCCGTCGGCTGGCCGCTGAAGGCGCGCTGGAACATAGCCGCGCCATCGTGCTCTCCTCCGCCTCGATGGGGCGTGAGGCGGCTCTAGCCCTGGAGTTGGGAGCTGAAGACCACGTGGCCCGGCCCGTGGATCTTCCGGTTCTCATCGAGCGCGTCCAGCGCACTCTGGAATCTCCCGGGCCACAGTCCGGGCTTGTCGAACGCTTCGGCATTGCGACCGATGCCGTCTGCAGCCACGCATCCCCGGGCCGCCTGAATTGAAAACCCCTCATTCCTGTGATTCCGGCGGGCGCTCAGAACCCAAGGGCTCCGTCTCACGACTGCGGGCCCGCAGCGCGCGCAACGAATCGGTCGCTTTGATTGCTGGACTTGTGCAAGACTGAAATCCCTATGGCGTACCGAAACCTGCGTGAATTTATCGCCCGACTTGACGGCGAAGGCGAACTGAAGCGCATCGCCGAGCCAGTGGATGTAGACCTGGAGATCACCGAAATCACGGATCGCGTCTCCAAAGCCGGCGGGCCTGCCCTGCTGTTCGAGAAGCCGCGCTCGGCTCGCGACGGCAAGAACTACGGTGTCCCGTTGCTCATCAACACGCTCGGGTCCAAGCGGCGCCTCGAACTGGCGCTTGAAACAGGGTCAATCGAGGATGCCGCGGGGCGCATCGACGAGCTGCTGGACATGAAACCGCCCTCGGGACTGCTCGACAAAGTGAGAATGCTGCCCAAGCTGGCCGAGCTGGGGTCGATTTTCCCCAAGACCGTCAGCAGCGGTCCCGTGCAGGAGGTGATCGAGCGGGAGACGCTCTCGCTTGCGCAGTTCCCCATCATGAAGTGCTGGCCGCAGGATGGCGGGCGGTTCATTACGTGGCCCATGGTCATCACGCGCAGCCCGAAGACTGGCCGCAGGAACGTGGGTTGCTACCGGATGCAGGTGTTCGACGATCGCACCACGGCCATGCACTGGCAGATCCACAAGGGCGGCGCCGAGCACTTCCGGGCGTTGGCTCGCGCGGCTGGCGGCGCTGCAGCGCCGGCGTCCTCACCGGCGATCGCCGCTGGAGACAGCGGCGCTACAGCGAAGGCACGGCGTCTGGACGTGGCCGTGGCGATCGGCGCCGATCCCATCACCATGCTGTCCGGCATCCTGCCCTTGCCGGAGGATCTTGACGAATTCCTGTTCGCCGGCTTCCTGCGCCGCGAGGCAGTGGAACTGGTCAAGTGCCAGACCGTCGATCTCGAAGTTCCCGCCGAGGCTGAGATCGTGCTCGAAGGCTACGTTGATCTCGACGACATGCGCACCGAGGGTCCCTTCGGGGACCATACCGGATACTACACGCTCCCTGACGTGTTCCCTGCTTTTCACCTGACCTGTATCACCCGGCGCCGCGACCCGATCTACGTCTCGACCATCGTCGGACCACCTCCGATGGAGGACTACTGGATGGGTCATGCTGTCGAGCGCCTGTTCCTGCCGCTGATGCGCCGCCAGATGCCAGAAGTGGTGGACATGCACATGCCCGCCGAAGGCGTGTTCCACAACCTGATGATCGTCTCGATCCGCAAGCGATACCCGGGTCACGCCCGCAAAGTGATGCACGCTATCTGGGGCCTGCCCGGCGCCATGTTTACCAAATGCATCGTGGTGGTGGACGACGATGTGGACGTCCACAACCTGCGCGAAGTGGCCTGGAAGGCATTCAACCATATCGATCCGGAGCGCGACATCCAGTTCACGCTCGGACCCGTGGACCAGCTCGAACACGCTTCGCGTCTGCCCAATTTCGGATCCAAGATGGGCGTCGATGCCACCCACAAGTGGGCGAGCGAAGGATTCGCGCGGCCCTGGCCGGACGAAATCAGGATGGACGAGGCGACGAAGAAGAGGGTCAACGAGATCTGGCAGCGGCTCGGGCTAAAGGTGTGATGGGGTGACTCGACAACTGATGCGAGTCAAACTTCGTGACGTAAGCAAATCGTACTGCAAGACAACCACGAAGCTACATCCCCTACCTGTCAAGAGTCAGGGAGTCAGCTTAAACACTACGCCACAACCGTGGTAGTACGAACATTGGCTGCCCTTGCCGCCGCCCAGAGTTGTGCCGTAGAGGTTTCCGGACGTATCCATGGTCAGGCCGTCGGGCAATTGGCCATCGTTTCCCGAGAAATTGTGAAGCACCGTCTTATGGCCACTCGTATCCAGCTCGAACACCGTACCGCAGCCGCCATAGTAGCAACCGGAGCCTGTGCCGCCGCCGAGCGTGACACCATAAAGATTGCCTGCCGCGTCCATGACCAGTGAATTTGGATACTCGCCGTCCGCAGAACTCGTGAAGTTGTGGAGTACGGTCAGGCTGCCGGCCGTGTCGAGCTTGTACACGATCCCGAAGCCTGAGCTGTCGAAAGCCGAATAGGTTGTTCCGTAGAGGTTTCCGGCGCTGTCCATGATGGGGTGACCTACGGGATCGCTACTGTCGGCGCCGCCCGGAAAACTGTAGAGCACGGTGAGCGTGCCGGCCGTATCCAGCTCAAACACGCATCCGATACCGTAAATGCCGCCGTCATACGTCGTGCCGTATAGGTTGCCGGCCGCATCGGCGATCAGGCCCTCGGGCATTTTGCCGTCCGTCTCGTCCGTAAAGCGGTACAAGACGGTTTCCTGGTTGGAGGTGTTGACTTTAAAAATCACTCCGCAACCGTAAGAAACATAGCAGTTCCGTATTCCTCCGTCCGTGGTTGTGCCGTAGAGATTGCCGGCCGCGTCCCGAATCAGCGCGGCGTTGGGGCTACCGCCGTCCGTTTTGCCCGTGAAAGCGTAGAGCACGGTCTGGTTGCCGGCGGCGTCCCGTTCGAATACAGTTCCGCAGCCATGGGCGCATCCTCCGCCTTCGGGAGTACCGCCGTTGACGGTCGTCCCATACAGATTCCCCGCGGAATCCAGGATCAATCCTCCCTCAGGCTCCAAGCCCTCGCCGCCGAGGTAGCTGTGCAGTTGGGTTTCCGTGCCGGCAGCGTCGAGTTCGAACACCGTTCCGTAGTCGAAAGAACCCCCGTCCGCGGTGACGCCAAAAAGATCCCCTGCTGTGCCGACGATGACGCCCGATGTCGGCTCAGCTCCATCGCGGAGGCCGGTAAATTCGTGGAGCACCGTGAAAGTCTGGGCCTCGGCCGATGGCATTGCTCCGACTACGACTCCGAGTGCAAGCAGGATCGCCGGTAACGAGGCTGCGCGCTGCCATCCCGCAAAGTCTATCCTTGGAAGCCAATTCCGGAGTTGCGCTTTGCTCGCAATCATGGTTGCCTCCTCACTGCGACGTTTAGCGCGCCGAGCGCCAGGCTGCCCAGGGATCCGGATCGCGGAGTGTCCGAGGAGTTGACGCTGGACCAAGTGGTATCGAGGGCTTTAGCGGAGAAATCGGCGGCGTCGCCGGAGGTCTCGCCAGCTTGGATTGCCATGTTGGGCGTCGTTTCGTACGCGTACCCGGTGAGCGCAGCTGTAAAGTGAAATTCGTGCCGCTCGACGGTGAGTCGCGCCCAGCCGTAGTGGGTTTCTCCATTAATCTCGAACTTCAGTCCGAGATAGCGGTTACGGACGTTCGCCCAGGAACCATGAAGAAAGCTTGGCCCACCGGTGGTGGTGTGAGTAACGGAGAGCATCACTTCGCCGTTGGCGTCGCCAGCGATGAAGTTCTGACTCGGTCCGATGGATGCGCCTGACAGCAGTGCTGCGGCGAGATACCTACGGCCTTGAACGCCGTTGCCTACGGCTGCGTCTGCAAGCAACTGATTATCGGACGACCAAAATCCGTAGTTCCACTGTTGAAGGAGAAAGTCGACGGTTCCGTCATGGGTGAGGTCGAGGTTGTAAACACCGTTTGCCCCAATCACTTCGTGGGCCGGTGTATACACGATCTTGGCCTGAGCTGGTCGCGCCAAAGCCAGGACACCGACTCCCGCAGCTCCGGCAGCGAGAGCATACATGTTGAGGCGTGCGTTCACTGATTCGGAAACCTCAGCGGGCTTCCTTCGTCGGGGAGACTGCTTCATCATACCCTCCTCGAAACGAGGCATTAATTCGCAGGCGAGTTAAGCGAGTGAAGGGTTGAGCAGAAGGGACACACGGGGCCGCCCGAAACGCAACCAGTGCTTGGGCAATGCCAACTTTGGCCCCTGAGCCGTGCCTCTTCTCTCTTCTCTAACCGGAATTTGCGTTATCGACCTCCGGCCCGGCTGCAACTGTACCGTTTGACCGGCCCAAATGCAAGCGAAAGTTGGGGGCCGAACAATAATGGCGCCGCCTACGACCTCGGTATGGCCTCCCTTAGCGCATGATTGTCATGGGACTGTCAAACATGTGTGATTCCGTAACCCGTTGCGGCGGAGAGCGTGGCCTCGCAGGTCAGAGCCCCTCCGCGCTTCGAACGGCCGTGCTTTCGTCAACCAGCGACTCGGCAATCGGCTGCAGGTCCTCGCCGAAACTGCGAAACATCCATCGGTAAGCGCGCCCAAGAAGAGTCCGGTCCTGAAAGAATACCAGCGATGTAGCGAAGACAAT
>JASHPE010000479.1 GCA_030038235.1 Terriglobia bacterium | reverse complement strand
GCCGGCACCATGAGCATCCACATGGAGCTCGAGGAGAAGATTGCGAAGTTCAAACACGTGGAAGCGTCAGTGGTTTTCCAGTCCGGATTCACCGCCAACGCCGGGACCGTCTCCGCGATTTTGGGCAAGGAGGACGTGATCATTTCCGACGCCCTGAATCACGCCTCGATCATCGACGGCTGCCGTCTGTCGCGCGCGGAAATCAAGGTTTTCCCGCACAAGGACATGAATGCGTGCGAGGACGCGCTCAAGAGCCTCGAGCATCACAAGGGTCACAAGCTGCTGATCACCGACGGCGTCTTCTCGATGGATGGCGACATCGCGCCGCTGCCGGCGCTGGTGGAACTCGCGGAAAAGTACGGCTGCATCATGATGATCGATGACGCCCACTCTTCCGGGGTGCTTGGCCGAAACGGCCGCGGCACCGTGGATCACTTCGGGCTTCACGGGCGCGTCGACATCCAGGTGGGCACGCTCTCCAAGGCTATCGGCGCGCTCGGCGGATACGTGTGCGCCGCGCGCGACACCATCGACTACCTGTATCACCGCGCCCGGCCCTTCCTGTTCTCCACCTCGCACCCGCCGTCAGTCGCGGCGAGCTGCATCGCCGCCTTTGAGGTGCTGGACGAGGAACCGCAATTGATCGAGAAGCTGTGGTCGAACACTCGATTTTTCAAGTCGGGTCTGCAGACGCTCGGGTTCGACACGGGCCTCAGCGAGACACCCATCACTCCCGTCATGGTGGGAGACGCAGCGCTGGCGCACGAGTTCTCGCGGCAGCTATTTCAGAACGGCGTCTTCGCCATGGGCATCGGCTTCCCGACCGTGCCCAAGGGCAAAGCCCGGATCCGCACCATCGTCACAGCCACGCACACCGAAGCCGAGCTTGCAAAGGCGCTTGACATCATGAATACGGTCGCCAGGGAGCTAAAGATCATCTAAGCTTCTTGAGGATTTTGGGGGGCGGAGGCCTTTGCGTGGTCGTACCTTTCCGCTTCCCCTGCGTGATCCGGGTTTGCCTGAAGAGTGCAAGCGCCGGTTGCCAGAACAACTGCGGCTGGAGATGCAGGATAGCCGCTCTGTTTCTGGCGATGCTCGGATCAATCGGGTTGGCGCCACAATCGCAGGCTCAGCAGGGTCATTTCAATCCAGTGAAACCTCTTGCCGCCCAGAAGCCCAAGAAAAGTCCGCCCTTCACCGCTCAAGATCGCCTTCGCTACTACGAGAAAACGACGTTCTCGCCTTTAGCCCTCACAGGTCCGGTCCTGGGCGCCGCCTTCACCGAGTGGACCACACGGAATCCGCCGGAATGGGGGCAAGGTGTTCCTGGCCTCGGCCGGCGGGTGCTCTCCGGCTATACGCGGCAGCTTATCTCCAACACGATCATCCTGGGCGTGGGGTTTGCCGATCATGAGGATCCGCGGCACTATCGTACAGGCCAGCAGGGCTTCTGGAAGCGCGGACTCTACGCTGCACGCGAGGTCGTAGTCTCGCGCAACGCCGGGACCGGAGAACTGATGCCTGCCTATTCGCGGATCATCGGCGATTATGCCGCCGGTTTCGTTTCCAACACCTGGTATCCCGCGCAGTTCTCCAACGTCCACGACGCCCTGTGGCGTGGCTCTACAGCCCTAGCCTCTGACATTATCTGGCAGGAGTTGAAGGAATTCTGGCCCGACGTTCACCGCAAGCTGCGCCTCCGCCGCTGACCCGCCGGCCCGCCTAAGTCATTGAAAACACGACGAAGATTTCGCTTGACACCGTCAATTGCAGATTGCTATATTTTGATTGCAATTTGCGATAGGGATCACGGAATCCATGAAATTGGGCGAGAAAATCCGTTACTTGCGCTCCGTCGAGGGAACGGTGCGCGGTCTCGGGCGCGAGATGACGCAGCAGGAGGTGGTGCGCGCCATTCAGAAAGACTTGAACAAGACGATCAGCCAGTCCTATCTCTCGCAGATCGAGAACGGCGTGCGGCCGCATCTGACGAATTCCACGCGCCTGCTGCTGGCGCGATTCTTCAAGGTTCACCCCGGCTATCTGGTCGATGATCCCGAGGGCTACCAGACAGAACTCATGTCTCACCTGGCGGCCAGCGAAGACCGCCTGGACCTTTGGCTGATCGACGGCTCGGAGCGCTTCCGCCGCGACGCTGAAGTGAGTCAGGCGCTGCTGAAGCTGTCCTTGCGCCACGACACGCGGCGGTGTCTGGTGCTCATGAATGCGATTCTCGGCACGCCGGGGCTGGTGGACCGTCTGCTCGAAGTGTTGGCGCCTTCGTCGAGCGCATCTGGCGGCAAGTCTGACGCGCATGGTAGAGGCCAGCAACCGGCGAGGAGGTCACAGCTATGACATGGGCCACCTTTTACCTGATCTGCTTTGTTGTTGGGCTTGCTTTCAGCTTTCTGTTGCTGCTCGGCGGCGTCGGCAAGCTGCACCTGCACGCTCATGTGCACTTACCGCATGGAGGGCATGCGGGCGGCCCTCATGGGGGCACAGGGCACGCCGGACGTGGCGGTGCGGGGCAGGTGTCGTTTCTGAACTTCTTCTCGCTGGTGGCTTTTCTGGCCTGGTTCGGCGGGACCGGCTATCTGATTACCGAGTACTCGCATGTATGGTTTGCCCTTGGACTGCTGCTGGCCACGGCCGGCGGGCTCGTGGGCGCAGCCATCGTTTTTTGGTTTTTGGCCAAGGTGCTGATCGCGCACGAGACGTATCTTGACCCGGCCGATTTCGACCTCGTGGGCACAATCGCGCGCGTGTCGAGCGGCATTCGCGAAGGAGGCACCGGCGAGATCGTTTTTTCGCAGGCGGGAACGCGCAAAGTCTCCGGCGCGCGCAGCGAGGACGGCAAAGCGATCGCCAAGGGAATCGAAGTCGCGATTACGCGTTATGAGCGCGGGATCGCTTACGTCAGGCCGTGGGATGAAATGGCGCCGTAATGGCGAAGTCGGGCAAGGAGGAAAGATGCTGAGGGACGCCTGGTTTTGGATGGGCCTGGTGATGTTCGGGCTGGGTATGTTGATCATGGTGGGCGGCGAGTTGTGCTTGCGCGCTGCCTTGGGCTGACACGGAAGGCAAAGGGAACAAGGAGGGGTTTGATGAACACGCAAACGCTGTGGGTGGTAACGGGACTCGGGATTCTGGCGGTCATCATCGTGATGATGTATCTCGCCAGTCTTTATCGCAAGGTCGGACCGCACCAGGCGCTGGTGGTCTACGGGTTCGGCGGCACGAAGATCGTCAAGGGCGGAGGCGCCTTCATTTTCCCCATGGTGCAGAGCTGCCGCGATCTTTCGCTGGAACTGATGTCTTTTGACGTGGCGCCGCAGCAGGATTTGTACACGAAGCAGGGCGTGGCGGTGACGGTGGAGGCGGTGGCGCAGATCAAGGTCAAGTCTGATCCGGAGTCGATTCAGACGGCGGCCGAACAGTTCCTGACCAAAAGTCCGCAGGAAAGGGAAGGGCTGATCCGTTTGGTGATGGAAGGCCACCTGCGCGGCATCATCGGCCAATTGACCGTCGAGGAGATCGTGAAGCAGCCGGAGATGGTCTCCGACCGCATGCGGTCCACCTGCGCCGACGACATGAACAAGATGGGACTGGAAGTGATTTCCTTCACCATCAAGGAAGTCCGCGACAAGAACGAATACATCACCAACATGGGCAAGCCCGACGTGGCCCGCATCAAGCGCGACGCCGACGTAGCCGCGGCTGAAGCGGATCGCGACACCCTCATCCGGCGCGCCCAGGCGCAGCGCGATGCCGCCACCGCGAAAGCACAGGCGGACCAGGAGCGGGTGCTGGCGGAGACGCTGTCGCTAGCCAAACAGGCGGAGTCGCAGCGCGATCTCGACGTGAAGAAAGCGCAGTATCTCGAAGTCACGAAGAAACAGCAGGCGATGGCGGACAAAGCCTACGAGATCGAGACCAACGTCATGCAGCAGCAGGTGGTGTCGGAAGGTGTGAAGGTACAGCAGGCCGAGAAGGAAGCGCAGATCAAAGTGCAGGAAGCGGAGATTCAGCGCCGCGAGAAGGAGCTGATCGCCACCGTGCTGAAGCAGGCGGAGATCGAGCGGCAAAAAATCGAGACGCTCGCCAACGCCGAGAAGATGCGTCTGGCCGTTGAGGCCGAAGGCCGTGCGTCATCCATTCGCGCCCAGGGCGAAGCCGAAGCGGAAATCATCTTCAAGAAGGGTGACGCCGAAGCCAGGGCGATGAACGTGAAGGCTGAGGCCTACCAGCAGTACAACCAGGCAGCCGTGTACGACAAGCTGATCACCAGCCTGCCGGAAGTGGTAAAGGCCATGGCCACGCCGCTTGCCAACGTCGACAAGATCACCATCGTCTCCACCGGTAACGGCGATGCGTCGGGGATGAACAAGATCACCGGCGACATGACCAAGATGGCGGCGCAGGTGCCGGCGCTCTTCGAGGCCCTTTCGGGCGTGCAGCTCTCGGATCTGCTGTCGAAGGTGCGCGTGATTGGAGACAAGGCCGCAAAGCCGGATGACAAGCCGGATAGTTTGACTCGTACCTAGAGGCGCACATGGCGTACCTATGCAAGTCGCAAGTGCAGCTCAGTGAAACCGACGTGCTGGCGGTCTATTGCAGCGACCATCGCATTCAGGCGGCAGTGCGGGAGTTCCTGGATGTGAACCTGGACCTCCGGGCCAACTATGACTCTTTGGTTGTGCCCGGAGGGCCCCAGTGCCTTGTTGAATTTGAAGCTCTGCCCAAGTTCGCCTGGGTAGGCCGCAAATGGTCGCGGGCTCTCATCCGGTTGCACTCTTTGAAGCGCATGATCCTCATCGCCCACCACGAGTGCGGATGGTATCGATGGCTGGAGGACTATCGGCCGTCGGGAAATCCAGTCCGCAGCACCCAGGAGAACGACTTGAGAGCTGCCGGGCGCGCCCTCGGTCAGATCAGTCCTGATACGGCCGTGGAGCTGTTTTATGCGGTTTGGGATGCCAACGGCGCGATGACGATCGAGACGGTGCCGCTTTGAAGCTGGCAGTTTGTCGAAAAGGCCGCCCTGTCATTCGGAGCGAAGCGAAACTCAAGATCAAAAGCAGATTCTTCGCTTCGCTCAGCGTGACAGGTCGGGAGCTCCTTTCAACAAACTGCCAGACGCGGTTGCTACGGGATTTGAGGCGCTTGACGGACTGGATGTGATCGAAGTTTAGAGGAAAGGAGCACGAAAATGGCACTACTCGAACGTGTCCGGACTCTGATCCGGGCCAATCTCAACGATCTGATCGACAAGGCAGAGGACCCTGAAAAGATGCTGAAGCAGCTGATTCTCGATATGGAGAATCAGCTTCTTCAGGTCAAGACGCAGGTGGCCGTGTCGATCGCCGACCAGCACATGCTGGAGAAAAAGCACCAGGAGAACGCGGAGAAAGCGGTGGAGTGGATGCACAAGGCCGAGCTCGCCGTGGACAAGAAGCAGGACGACCTGGCGCGGGCCGCGCTGGAGCGCCACCAGGGTTACGTCCAACTGGCGGAGAACTTCCAGGAGCAGGTGGCCGATCAGAAGGTGCAGGTGGAAAACCTGAAGTCAGCCTTGGGCAAACTGGAGCAGAAGCTTACCGAGGCGCGTGCCAAGGGCGATCTGCTGATCGCGCAGCATCGACGGTCGCGCGCTTCCTTAAGGGCCAGCCAGGCGCGGATGTCGATGGGCAACACTTCGAAGACGGCCGCCTTCGACCGCTTGCAACATCGCGTGATGCAGAGCGAGGCGGTAAGCGAGGCCCACGCCGAGATGGCGGAGGACAATCTGGAAGAGCGCCTGCAGGGCCTCGATCGCGAGGATCGGATCAACCAACTGTTGGCCGATCTTAAGTCGCGGAGAACGGCGAGCTGACGCCCGCGGTGCATCGGCCGTGAAGCGGCGCAGGTCCCGTTGACGCCTTGACCTGCCGCTCGTTGTATACTGAGCACGGCGAGCCCGTCCGGGGGCAGGGTCGAGCCGATTCAGCCGCTGTACTGCGGTGAGACATGCGCCGCTGGAACATTCGGGCAGCCTGGCGTCATCGAGGCGTCGTCTTCCGGGGCGCGGCACTTGCGGCTTGGACCGCTTTGCTGTCACTGCTGATGCCGGCGTCGCCGCTCGAAGCCGACGAATTCACACAGAAGTCGCACTACTCCGCCCGGCTCTTTTCCGGCGGGACGCTGATTATTGATACCCGAGTGGGCGATATTCACGTGACCGGCTGGGACGAGCCGCACGTCGAGGTCGACGCCGAAAAACTGGTGCGTGCCGGCAACCAGGCCGGCGCCAATCCCATGTTCGAGCGCATCAAGGTGGCGCTCGAGGGGCGCGACAAGTCGGTGCGTCTCTCTACGATCTATCCTTCCCGAAAGCCCTGGCGTCCGTTCCGGGGTGAGTCAAGGCTCACGGTCAACTTCGACATCAAGATGCCTTATGACGCGGCTCTGGTGCTGCGCTGTGTGGACGGCGACGTGCGGGTGGAGGGCGTCTCCGCCAACGAGCATCTGCGCGTGAATTACGGCGATGTGGAGATCGATGTTCCGTCGGTCCTGGGCCTGCGCTACCTCTACGCCCACACCTTGCTCGGTTACGTCCAGAGCGACCTGCACGGTACGCCACAGGATGGCGTCGGAATCAAGCAGAAGATCGCCTGGTGGAATCCGCAGGGGAAGCAGGAAGTGGCGGTTCAGGTACGCATGGGCGGCGTGTTTATCTACGGCGGGCCGCAATAGGCGCAGAGCAGCGGCCTCGCCGCCGCTGGGTCGTAAGTGTCATTTGGGATGGGGAATGACGTGTTTCGAAAGGGCGATTCTCCATCGCAACCGACAGCACCGGAAATACGTGGCACGCGTCCGAGGCCGGCGGTGTTCGGGGCCCCGCTCTAGGGAGCCATTGGAGGGGTTGTCCGCGATGAACGGCGGGCGATTTGGGCTGTGCCTCCTGAAGGCTGTAAATACAGCACTTAAAGTGCCGCCAGGCTAGCATCCGCTC
>JASHPE010000478.1 GCA_030038235.1 Terriglobia bacterium | reverse complement strand
CTGTAAATTGCACAGTTTGGAACCCCGCCCTCGTTGACACGCCGCCACGCTGCTGATAGGCTATTTTGGCGCCGTTTGTCATTCTTTCCCCGGTGATGCCACGCTAACCGGAAGAGACTTTGGAGGCTTCATGACTGGTCATAACGCTCGCCGTGTGCGCCGAATGGCGCGGGCGGTGGCGATTTCATTATTGTTCTCAGCCGCGGTCGGAATCACGGCTTTGGGGGGCGGCTCCTGGATGCGCGCTCTCACTGCGCACCGGAGCGCGAGTCGTATCGCGGCGACGGTTCCGCTGGCGGTGGGATCAAAGGTTTCGGAAAACTCCCGCTGGCGCGACGTCTACGCCCAGTTGCCCCTCAGCTTCGAAGCCAATCAGGGACAAGCCGATTCACGAGTGCGGTTCCTGTCGCGCGGCGAAGGTTATGCCCTGTTCCTGACCCGTCAGGAAGCAGTCCTTGCCCTAAGAAAGGCATCGGGGAGCAAGGGCTGGCAGCCCGCAATCTCTGCTCCTCAGGTGAGGCGCTCCGTTCTGCGGATGAGCCTCGCTGGGGCAAACCCGCGGGCCACCGTTTCGGGCGTCGATCCGCTTCCGGGCAAGAGCAACTACTTCGTGGGCAATGATCCCGCCCAGTGGCGAACCGGAGTGGCCAACTACGCGCGCGTGAGCTACCAGAAGGTCTATCCCGGCATCGACCTGGTCTATTACGGCAACCAGCGGCAATTGGAATACGATTTCGTTCTCGACCCGGGCGCTGACCCGCACGACATCGCTCTGCGGATTGGCGGCGCGAACCGCGCCAGCGTCAGCTCGCTCGGCGACCTGGTGCTCGACACCGAAGGCGGCCAGGTGGTGTTCCACCGGCCTGTGATCTACCAGACGAATGGCGGCCAACGGCAAGAAATTCCGGGCGGATATCGACTGGGCCGCCGGCTCGCCGGAGGCACTCAGGAAGTTCGTTTTCAGGTCGGCGCCTACGATCGGAGCCGGCAACTCGTCATCGATCCCAGCTTGAGCTACTCGAGCTACCTGGGCGGAAGCATGGACGACTTTGGCAACGCGGTAGCCGTGGATTCCTCTGGCAACGCCTACCTGACTGGCCAGACGCTATCCACGAATTTCCCGACCCTTAATCCGTACCAGAACCAGTGCGCAAGTTGCACCACGTCCGAGGAGCCGGATGCGTTTGTCACCAAGGTGAATTCTTCGGGCTCCGCGCTGGTATTCTCCACCTACATCGGTGGGAATTACGAAGATGCTGGAACGGCCATCGCGGTCGGCAGTGCGGGTTACATCTACGTGGCGGGCGACACCAGTTCGTCCAATTTCCCCGTACTGAACGCCTTCCAGCCCACCGCAGGCGGCCCGACCGTCCCCGGACAACCCGGAGACGCGTTTGTGCTGCTGCTGAATCCTTCCGGCTCTCTCGGCTATTCGTCTTATCTCGGCGGCTCGGCCGAGGATGACGCCTTCGGCATCGCCTTCGACAGCATGGGCGAGGCCTACGTGGTGGGCCACACCGAGTCCACCGACTTCCCCCTGAAGGACGCTTATCAGGCGCAGAATAACGGCGGTTTCGACGTTTTCGTGACCAAGGTCGCAAGCACCGGGAGCTCCCTCGTCTACTCGACGTACCTTGGAGGTGCGGCTGAGGATGACGGCTATGCGATCGCTGTCGACACGAGCGGCAACGCTTACATCACGGGCCAGACGCTTTCGAACAACTTCCCCACCTTGAACGCCTACCAGGCGGCTTACGGCGGCGGCGCGGACGCATTTGTGACGAAGCTGACCTTCTCGGGCTCAAAACTTGCCCTCGGCTACTCCACGTACCTGGGAGGCACGAATACAGACCAGGGTTTTGGGATAGCGCTCGACAGTTCCAACAACGCGTATGTGACCGGCCTGACGAGCTCCGGAAATTTTCCGACCGCCAGTGCTTTCCAAGGCGCGTTGGGCGGGACGTCCAACGCTTTCGTCAGCAAGCTGAGCAGCAGCGGCACCACGCTGACCTATTCGACGTATCTTGGCGGAAACTCTTCGGATGCAGGCAAGGCGATCGCCGTGGACTCAACGGGCCATGCTCACGTAGCCGGCTACACCTCTTCCTCGAACTTTCCGACCGCCGATCCGGTGCAGTCGGCCTATGCCGGCAATCAGGACGGATTTCTCAGCCGCATGAGCCCGACGGGTTGTGGGTTGATTTTTTCCACGTTTCTCGGCGGTCACTCGACAGACTTGGCGAACGGCGTAGCGGTTGATTCCGCGGGCGACTCCTTCCTGGCAGGATCGACCCTGTCCAATGACTTTCCGACCCAGAAGCCTTTTCAGGCGATGACAGGAGGCAACAACGATGCCTTCATCGCCGAGGTGGGCGCCGGCACCGCGCCGACCGTCTGCCTGTCTCCCGCCTCGCTGAATTTTGCGGCGGAGATGTCGACAACCACCAGCGAGCCCATGACGGTGACATTGACGAATGACGGCGACGCCACGCTGGACATCACCAGCATCGCGCCGAGCGGTGTCTATGGGGAAACCAGCACGTGCGGCAGCTCGGTGAACGCGGGCGCGAACTGCACCATCAGCGTGACTTTCAGCCCGACCTCGGCGGGAAATCTGGGCGGTTCCATCACCATTACCGACAATGCCGCCGGGGTGACCGGAGCCACGCAGACGGTCCCACTGTCGGGCACCGGAACCGACTTCAGCCTGTCGGTTACGCCGGGCAGCGTCTCGGTGAGCGCGGGCCAGACGGCAACCTACACGGTGACCTTGCAGGCATCTGCCAAGTTCACCGATACCGTGTCTTTAAGCTGCAACGGGGATCCCTCGCCGGGCGCCTGCTCCATCTCACCCACTTCGATTACGCCGACGGGCGGCAGCAGCTCGACGGCTACACTTACGGCTACCACTGTAGCCCCGTCGATGGCCCCTCCGGGCGGCCTGGGGAACCTCAAGCCTCCCTTCTTCTGGCTGCTTACCCTGGTGGGCTGCGGCCTGCTGGGAGTTGCGGCCTGGACGCGGCGGGCGCGTCGCGGGCATGTCTGGCCCGGTCTCGTGACCGCGCTCGGATTTGCCTTGCTCGTTGCCGTCTGGTTCGGCTGCGGCGTCTCCAATCCGCAGCCCACGCGAACCTTGCCGGGCAATTATCCGCTCACCGTCACAGGGACCGCGGGTTCATTGACGCACAGCGTAGGCGCAACGCTCAGCGTTCAATAGCGCCGTTGCCGCTGAAAAAAAGCCCGGTCCGGTTTCGGACCGGGCTTTCTGTTTCTGTCTTTGAGCGTCTTACAACCTGAGCGAAGTACTCGCCATCGTTGTAAGCTGAGCTTCAGGAGGCTTTCATGAGCAAGAACTGGCTTCACAAATTTACGCTGGGAGCAGTGCTGCTGGCCACGGCCAGCGCTTGCGCCCAAGCCCAGGACATTGTCAAGGAGGCGATGGCCACTTTTCCGGTGGGCACCGAGCGCCTCGAGTATTCCAGCACCGCCAAGCTGCGCACGCTGCCGGACTATAACACGCTCCACGAGCGCTACCTCGGACCCAGCCTGCGAACCTTGGAAACGCAGCTCGCCACGCTGGGCGTCCGCGAGAATGAGATCAATGAGATTGTACTCGGCTGGGCGACAGTCGGTGGCAGTCTGGAAATGGGCGGCCTGGCTTCTGGACAGATCGATCCGCAAACCATGGCTCGCGAGGCCGCGGCCCAGGGCGTGGCTGCCACGCCCATGGGGTCCGCCTCGGCCTACTGCTTTGGGACCGCCGACAACTCCATGTGTGTTGCGGCGCTGGCGCGTTCGCTTGGAGCTTTCGGCCGGCGCGACGTGCTCAAATCCATGCTCGACGTTCGCAGCGGCCAAGCCCCTGCGATCAACTCCTCGCCAACATTTTCCGGTCTCGTGGAACGGGACCGCAAGGATACCCCGATCTGGGGCGTAGCCCTGGGATCGGCCATCGAGGACGCCTTTAAGGGTTGGATGCCGGTGCAGAAGAACCTGCCCATCGACATGGCGACGGTGTTCGCCAACGTGCAGTCCCTGGCTTACAACGTTCAGCCGACGGACAAGGTTCACCTCGCCGTGGAATTGGCGTGCACCTCCGGCGACGCGGCGAGCAATCTGCGCCAGGGATTCGACGAGCTGCGGCTCTTTCAAAAAGTCGCCTGGCAACGTCAGTTTCCCAACACGCCGAATCCCTTTGACGACCTGACCGTGAGCGCGAGTGGAGAAACGGTGCTCCTGAGCCTGAGCACACCCTACTCCGCGCTTGAGGTGCGGACCACCCAGTAGTTTGGTGCCCCTACCGCTCGTGGAAGGCCGGAACGCTCGATGCCGCATCGCCACCGAAGTCCCTGGCTCCCGACCTGGTGGGATCTCATTCTGCTCGCGATCCTCGTCTGTTCCGGCTTTTTCCTGGACGACCCGGCGTTCAAGAAGCACGTACCCTGGCTGGTCGGCTTGCAAATGGGCGCTCACAGCCTGATCTCCGGAGTGTCGCCGCTCGGCGGCACGGCGCCGCGAGGCGTCTCCGTGATCACGATCGATGACGACGCGTTCTGGAGCCCTCCGCTCAGCGGCATCCAGCCCACCAATCGCGCCTACCTGGCCGATGTGGTCAAGGCCGCAACAAGGGCCGGAGCCAGCGTGATCGGGTTGGACTTCCAACTCAAGAGCCCCGGCGATCGGCCCGCTGACGATCCTGTGCGCGCGGAGGACAATCGCAAGTTGATGGAGGCGATCGCCGCCGCGGGTGAGGAGCATATTCCCGTGGTGCTGACTGCCGGATTCATACTCGAGGGCGGTGAATGGCGGCGGGAGACCAACATCTGCAACGATCGCGACAAGGACGGCCTGTTCTTCTCGCCGCCGGACTCGAATCCACTCAAGCGCGGCGTCTCGCCTCCGGCCCCAGAATCGCCGGCTTGCGATATTCTTTCGAAGCTCAGCAACGTGTCGGTAGGCTACATCAATCTGCCGGCCGACCGGCGCGAGGTGCCCCTGCAGTTCGAGGCTCAGGAGTTCGACGGCTCCGGGCAGAAGCAATTCGACTCTTTCGCCCTGCAGATCGTGAGCGGCTGCGCGGCGCGCTATGATTTCTCGGGCTCGCCTGCCGTCTGCGGCGGAAGCGCGGCGGTCGTCGCGGGATATGGTGAGGTCGTGAGTCTGACCAAGGATCACGACTTTGCGTATGCCGGGTTCCTTTCCGAGCGCGCTTTCGGGAACTACGCCGTGCGAGCGCAGGAGTTGCTGGGAGCGATGCAGAAGTCGTCCGCGGATTGGGATGCATCGCCGTTTCCCGGAGAGTTGCGCGATCGCGCCGTGTTGATCGGCGCGACTTGGCACGAGTTCGCACACCGGCACGGCCCTCTTGTGGATGCGTACTCGAGCCCCGCCGGCACAATGCCGGGCGTTTACATGCACGCCGACTACGTTGAGGCCATCCTGCGCGGGCTCGCCAAGCCACTCTCGCGCAAGTGCTCGAGGACTATCGAGTTCATCGCCGGCTATCTGCTGATCGTACTGATGCACTCGCGTCGGGGATTCGCTCAATGGCTGCTGGTATGGCTGGGCGGCTCGGTGTTGATCGCGTCACTCGCACTCGTATTGTCCTTCTGGGGATGGTATCTTGATTTTGCAGTCATCAGCGCGCTTCTGCTGGTGCACGTCTTTGCGGAGCACTATGAGCATCTGCGTCTGCATGCGCGACAAGGAGGATATTAGGCCATGAAGATGACACATAAGCTGGGCGTTTTTGCCATAGCGCTGCTGATGATTGCGAGTGTTATTATCGGCGCTCCAAGCGTGGCGCGAGCTGGGCAGTCACAAGCTCAGACGCCGCAATCCTCGAACAGCAAGAAATCGCCGCCGCCCTCGCAGAAGAAGTCCAACGCGAAGGAACTGAGCGAGGATGAAGGCGGCGCGCGCGGGTTCCAACTTCCCGGCGACGGCTCTCAGTCAAAGCCAAATGCCAAGACGCCGGCCAAAAAGACGAAGGCCGGCGAGAAAGCGAGCAACAAGGCAGCGTCGGATAGAGCTCCGAAGCAGCAACCCTAAACTAAATTAAACCAATCAGAATGTTGAAAAGCGCTCTTGAGGGTACTGCTGCCGAAGCACGGTCGCTCTTCGTCTTCAGCTATCCTCGCTTTCCAGACCCTCCGAACCGTTTCCCAGCAGAAACAGGTTTTCAACCCGCTTTAATGTGGCCTTCCGAAACTCCGCGACGCGAGAGTCGGCAGGGAGCCAGGCAGATCCGCAACCTGAGGGACGATCCCAATCACGATCTCCGGTACCTGCGGACTCTGATAGAGCATCGGCGTCTGCGCCGGACGACCGTCGCGTTGCGCCTGCTGCGCGACCTGATCTTTCAAGCCGGAGTAAAGCTTGGTCACAGGATCGAGACCGTGATCGAGCTTCAAATCCTGAATCAAGTAATAAGTGAAGTAGCCGTGACCGCCGCCGAGAGCCTTGCTCTCGTAAGACTCCTGGTTTTCGCCGCTCGACGTGATGATCACGCGGCCGAGCCCGGGCTTCATGGCATCGATGTTGGCGGCGGAAGGCGCGGACACTTTAAATCCTCGCGCGTTTTGCGCCACGAGCGCGGCCGCGATTGTGGCGCTTGCGCCGCCCGCGTTCATCGCCAGGGGCGCCGAGTGCTCGTAACCGTCCATGGACAACCTGCTGATTCCGCCGCTGTGACAGGTGTCGAGAAGGATCACCACGCGATTGGCGCGAAAGCGCGAGCGCACCGCCTCATCGAGGTCCGTCATCGGAAGTGAGCTGCCGTAGAGATTGTCAATGGTTGAAGGATCCGTATCGTAGGTGATGAGGTAGTTCACGCCGCCCACCTGGTTCTCGCGAGGCGAACCGTGAGTGGCCACATAGATCACCACCAGGTCATCGGGGTTGGCGCTGCGCGCGATGAAGTTCAGCGCCGCTTTGATTCCTTTGGTGGTCGCTTGCGAGTCGGTGAGCAGCGTCACGCGGTCGGAGGGGAAGCGGCCGTAGTTTGGGTCCTTGAGAGCAGCGGCGACGCCGGAAGCGTCGGCCAGCGTGTAGTGAAGCACGGGAATATTCGGACTCTGGAACCGCCCGATGCCCACCACCAAAGCCCACTTGTCGCGCACCGGCGCCGCAAGCACCTTGGGCGCGGCCGCGGGCGCGGGCGGTGGCGCGGCGATCGCGAAAGGATCGACGCCCTCGGTCAGCGTTTCCGAGCCCAGCCGCTTAGCCTGCCGCATCGCGAAATCCGCCTGCGGAGTATGGCCGAGCTTCTTCTCGAAGAGCGATCGGTAGTACCAGGCGTCGCCCGACTCCGGGCACATCTCGTTGGCGTGCTTCAGAAGCTGGAGGCCGTCTTCGAGATCGGAGACGCTGACACCAGGAGTGATCTTTTCGCGTGCCTGCACCTCGAAATCCTGAGCCGCGCCGCACTCGCCTTGGGCGTGAGCGGTCGGCGAGGCCAGCGAAATCATAAACACGAAGGCGAGAGCGAGCGCAGCCCGCCGTAGGTTAAACCTGGTACTGCCCGGCCGCAACCAAAAGAAAAGACTAAACACTGAGATCACGGAGGACTCACAGAGACCGCGGAGAAGGGAGGCTGAATCCTGATCTGCGGCCACATCTCTTGCGCTCCTCCTCTCCTCTGCGGCCTCCGTGAGACCTCGGTGAACTCTTTGTTGAAGTCTTTTTCTTCGCGTTCCGAGAGGGATCTTTCGCTCGTTATTGCGGAAGGAGTCCGACAAGCCGCACTTGAATCGATTCATACTTCAACTCGAACGCATTATTGGGCCAGTTCCATAGCCTAAGCTCAGACGTACGGGCGTTCCTTGTGGCCGCCCTTCAGCGCGCCACGAAGTTGGGCGGCCACAAGGGCCGCCCGTACGTCTGAATTCACTACAGCACTCACTATTGTGACGAACGGTGAGCGCGCGTCCGCATCTCGGTAAGCACTTTGCCCTTGATGCCGTTGTGTACCAGCTCGATCTGCGCCTGAGTGCTCAGGTCGAATTTCACACTCTTGGCTTCGCGAATGTTGGCGATGAGGTTGTCCTCATCCATCCCCGCCTTGGCCATGTCGATCAGATCCTGGTTGGTGAGCGGCTTCGCTCCGTCCGTGGATGCCGCGGTCGACGCCGAAGCTGCCTTGTGAGCGCTCTTCGAGCCCGAAGCTGTGTGGTGCGGTGACGGAGATGATGCGCCGGCGCTCGCGCTGGTGCTGGTCGAGGCCGGCGCCGCCGCCGGTGGCGGCGGTGCGGGTTCGGCCGCTCGCTCCTCCATCACCTTGTAGTGCGCGGCGGCCGTCTCGATGCGAGTCTGAGGTTCCAGGAAATACTTCTCGCTCTTGTCGTCGTCCACGGCCTTGCCATAGTTGATCGCCGCCTGCTCCAGGAAATCCTTGGCGGCTTTGGGGTCCTTGGCTGCGTAAGCCATGGCTTCGTAGGCGACGCCCAGGTTATAGAGGCGGTAAGCATCGTCTTCGGGCTTGGGAAAAGGCTTCATGGTGTCGAGATCTTCGGCCATGCGGCTCCACAGACCCTGTTCGGCGAGCCGGTCCGAATCGTCAAGCTTCCCGCGCCCGAGCAGCACCTCCACGTTCTCGCTGGTGTCCACCAGGCGCGAAGAGATGTCCTTCACCTCGCGCCCGATCATAACCTGCGTCACCTGCGCCGGAGTCTGGACCATGTCCGGGTCCAGGCTGGTAGTGCTCTCATCCTTCTTGCCCGGTTTGATTTTGCCGAATTGCGTTTTCAAATCGTGAACGGTCTTGGTGCCGACGTTCCCGCCGCCTTTGCCTTCGAGTTCGTGCTGGTAAGTCTCGGCCACATTGTAGGCATCGACGGTGCGGCCCGAGTGCGCGTCGACCGCTTTGTAGGATACGCGCATCGTGCCGCTGATTTCCAGGAACTGCTGATCGGTCAGCCCCTTTTCCGACGCGACTTTGCGCGTGACCGTCTGAGGCTGCGGATCGTTCAGCTCGGTAATGGTGCACTCGATCCGGACGTCGGGATGCGCGTCGTCCACGGTCAGCTTGGGATTGTTCTTCAGCAGCTCGATCTCGAGCGCGTCCCGCAAAGTCTTGGCGACATCGGCGTTCTTGGAATTCTCGGCTGTGGCTTTGACGGAGATTTTCGAGTCATGCAGATGCACGGCTGAGGGCAGCTTCCGTTGAAGCGTGATCTTTTTCTTGATGCGGCCGAAACCCTGCGCGTAAACCGGCAACGACGCCGGACCCACAGCCAGAAGCGCGGCCAGCGCTAGAGGCTGGACCTTAGTGCGGTATTTGCCCATCGACTTTCCTTTAAAAGAGCGTTGATCGATGCTAACAGAAGGCCGCCACGCGCCGCAAGCGCGGTCGGTCGCTCCTGCGGTGTCCGAATTCCAGACGTAGGGGCGGCCCTTGTGGCCGCCCAACTGCCTGCGCCGCTCCGAAGTGGGCGGGCACAAGGCCCGCCCCACCGTAGGTTCACCTACGGCTACTCATGGTGAGGCCCCTTCGGGGTCTGGCACCATGTATTTGAATACCGGTTCGTTCTGGAGACTCATAGTGAGGGCCCTTCCAGGGCCGGGCACAGATGTATAAAGCGACGGCAACGCTTCGTGAGCCCAGCGATTGTGTGCACGGCTTCCACAATTCGCGTGGTAATCCGCGAATTTTCCCTTGCATTTCCTTTCCACCTCAGCAAGAATCACGCCGGTAGTTCCCTTCGGGGTGAACATCCATGAACACAGAACTGCGACCGCTCGGCCTGGGCGAGCTACTCGACCGCACCTTCACGTATTATCGCGAGCACTTCTGGACCTTCGTGGGGATCATGGCTCCGGCTGAGGTCGTGCTGATCGGCGTCAGCCTGGTGATTCAGTCGCTGGCGCCGCATACCACGAGGCATATCCCGCCCCGATCGCCGAATCCCATGGAGGCCCTGGCTCTTCTTGGTCCGGTGTACGCGGTAGCCATGATCACGGCCTTCGTCGCCGCCATGGCGCATGCGGTGGCGCTGGCGGCGTCCAGCTCTGCGGTTTCGAAGTTCCACCTGGGCGGCAGCACCACGATTGGGGAGGCTTATCGAAGCCTGCGTGGCTCGGTAGGGCGGCTCGCGGGGCTGTTCGGTCTCTTTATCCTGATTACCATTGGCGCATTTGGATTACTCGTAGCGGGCATTGTGATTCTGTTTACTGTTGTGGGCTTGCTGGGCACGGCCCTCGGAACCGCCGGCGCCGCGCTTGCGGCGCTGGTCTCGGTCGTCGCCGCGCTCGGCGGAATGGTTTTAGTCTTCATGCTTCTTCTCCAATTCGCTCTGGCCGTTCCCGCTCTGATCCTGGAACATCTCGGACCGATACGCGCGCTGTATCGCAGCCGTTCCCTGACAAAGGGAAGCCTTGGGCGTATTTTTCTGGCCTGCGTCCTCATGTACCTGATCATTATGGTGGTGGGCTTTACGTTTCAGGCGCCCTTCATGGTGGCCGGGCTCGCGATGGGATTCAAATTCAATCACAACCCTCTATGGCTCGCCGCACCCTCCCTTATTTCGGGCGGAATCGGGGCCACGCTGAGCTATCCCATCCTGATGATCGTCTTGCCGCTGTTTTACTATGACGCGCGGATTCGCAAGGAAGGATTCGACCTGCAAGTGATGATGCAAGAATCAGGCCCGCCCCAATCGCATGCCGGGATCGTGGCCGATTCCGCTTTGCCGCTTCCTCGAACGAGCGTGGCGGCGGTGGTAGCCCTGACCATATTGAGCTTTTGGCTGTATGAGCCGATCTGGTATC
>JASHPE010000477.1 GCA_030038235.1 Terriglobia bacterium | reverse complement strand
GGCGGAGGCGCTACGGCCAGGTGAACGAACACAACCGCTGGATCCCTCGCGATTTCTGGCTGGAAGAGCGGGAGAAGCAGGCGATTATCGATTTCCACGACCGGTACCCCTTGGAAGGCTACCGGCGGCTGACCTTCATGATGCTGGATGCCGACGTGGTGGCGGTGAGTCCGGCGAGCGTCTGGCGAGTCCTGCACCGGGCGGGTCGCCTCACGCGCTGGAAGGGGAAATCCTCGAGCAAGGGCCAGGGCTTTCAGCAGCCGCTGGGGCCGCACCAGCACTGGCACGTGGATATCTCTTACCTCAATCTGGCGGGGACGTTCTATTACCTCTGCAGCGTGCTGGACGGCTACAGCCGGTATCTGGTGCATTGGGAAATTCGCGAGTCGATGACCGAAGCCGAAGTCGAGATCATCTTGCAACGAGCCCGGGAAGAGTTCCCGGAGGCCGCGCCCCGCATCATCTCCGACAACGGGCCGCAGTTCCTGGCGCGCGACTTCAAGGAGTTCATCCGCCTGTGCGGCATGACCCACGTGCGGACCTCGCCGTTTTATCCGCAATCGAACGGGAAAATCGAAAGGTGGCATCAATCGCTGAAAGGCGAGTGCGTCCGGCCGGGAGTGCCGCTGTCGATCGAGGACGCCCGCCGCTTGGTGAGCCAGTACGTGGACCATTACAACCGAGTGCGTCTTCACAGCGCCATCGGCTACTTCACGCCCCAGGCCAAGCTGGAGGGACGCGAGCCGCAGATCTTCGCCGAGCGCGATCGCAAGCTGGAAGAGGCGCGGCGACAGCGCCAACTCCGTCGTCAACAGGCCCGAGCTGCGGAACCAACTCCGGCTTCCGAGGGGATCTGCCTCCCGCCTCTCCCCGCTGGCGAGAGCTCGGCGGCGGCGGTAAACTGATTCGGCCGGGTGAAACGGAAGCCGGCTCTGGTGGAGACCAACCGTGCCGAGGGATAACCCGGTGGAAACTCATCGAAACCCATGAGACGGGGACGGCCGCAAACGCCGTCCTCGCCTTCCCCATCGGATTCGATAGATTTCCCTATGCCTTGAAAACTCCCGCCGCGAAGCGGCGGAACTCTAGCTTACTCAAAACGGCGACTCTCCATTTCAGGCTGAACCAGGCTCACCCGTGCGTTCGAGAAACCTATGCCGCACGGCTCACACTTTCGAACGCAATCCGAGTACCCCTTGGTCACTCTGGTGGCGACTCCCGTAACAAGATCGTTGTGGCATCGGGGACATCGAAGCTGCGGCAGCAGGTGATCTAGGGTCATACGAACCTCTCGAGTTGCAGGACAGATCAAGGTGCAAAGAAAGGAGTGAACCAAATGTCAGAACTTGGCGTCAATAGGGTCATGCTTGTGGGACGCTCGGGCGGGAATGCAGAACTGAAATTCAGCGCCGAAGGAAAGCCCGTGGCCAGTTTCTCGCTTGCGGTCAATGAGTCGTTCAAAACCCGTGACGGTGAGAAGAATGATCGCGTGGAATGGTTTCGGTGCGTTTGCTTCGGCAAATTGGCCGAGATCGTCGGGCAGTGCGTTACAACCGGAAAGCTTTTGTTTCTTGAAGGTCGCTTGCAAACCCGCAAGTACGACGACCGGGAGGGCAACGCTCGGAAGGTGATCGAGGTGGTCGTCTCGCAACTGCGCCTACTTGGTGGCGGGAATGGTACCAGCAACGGCAATGGCAAGCGCAAGGATGAACCGATCCCGCGCCAGCGACCGGCTGGGCACGACGATAGTTCTCCGGACGTGCCGTTCTAAATTTTGCGCTCTCAGCGCGCGAATGAGTACAGAAGGCGACGATCCGACAGTCCAGCGGCGAAATCGACAGGACCGCTGAAAACCCACCCATTAAACGATTCCAAAAAATGAACCACCGAAAGGAGACTTTGTGTTTGCCGAACTGATGCCAATACTCGCGGGACGCACCGTGATGATCACGGTCGCCCGGGAGGATGACAAAACGTTGAACGTTATCCCCACCACCAAGTCCGGCGCAGCTGAAAATCCCGCCCTCGCCACGCCGCTGAGCTACACGGGGACGCCGGAAGAACTCGACGCCGAACTCGGAAGGCAGCTGACGAGCTACGTGGAGTGCCACCAGGCGCTCGGCAGCACGCTCGCCTCGGCGCAAGCCGAGATGGAGGCGGCTGCCAAGGCGGCTCAGGAAGAGGCTCGAAAAAAGACTGAGGAGCGCAGAAAGAAGGCGGCTGAAAAGCCAGTCGATAATTCTGCCGCTCCCGCTCCTGCGCCCGGTGCACCTCAACCGGTCGCGACGGCGAGCCTGTTCGCTGACACACAGCCCGCCGCGGAATCGCGGGCGAACCACACTACCAACGGAGGAGGAGAAGAAAACGCATGCTCCAGGCTAGCCCTCTGAGAAGAAGTTTCTCGTTCCAATCACTGAAGCTCCCCGACCCAAATCCGAAGCTCACAGCCGAGGAGGTGCGCTCTTTTTACTCGGCTCTATATCCGGATCTGGCTACGGCCGCGATCAGCGGGCCGGAAGCGGTCGGCGACAAATTGGTCTTTCGGTTCGAGCGCGCCATAGGAACCAAGGGTTAGGCACCGATGCGCGCCGATCCCGAAGGCCGAAAAGCAAGAGCCAGGAAGGCAGTCCTCGACGAACTCGAGCGGCTGAACGAGGACCGCCATCCCCGCAATCAATCCCTCCTGGCGAGGTTTGCCCGATGTCGAGACTTGCAGCAAACAGCACACTCATTCGCGCGAGCGGTCGACGCCGAACGGCGCGGCCACAGCGCAACGCCGCTTGCCCCACCACCCGGATGGCTGCCGCCGCTGACCTGATGGCAACCGGCGGCCATTTCGGGATGCCTCATCTTGACGGAGTTCCTGGGGAATATCGCTTTCACGCCGGCGAGCAGGCGTCGATTCGACTGGCCCAAGCACTACTCGAGGTGGACATTGCCGACTCGAGCGACTGGCGTCTGACGCTGCAACGATGGATCGACTTGCACGGCGGGAAGTCCATTCGCCGCCGCTTCAATCTCCGGTTGACGCTCAGTGACCAGGTGGATGAGTACGCCGAGGCAGCCGAGCAGGACCCGAACGGACGTCGGCTGTTTCTCATGCTTGATCCCGACGCTGCGGCGTATGTCGTAGCGGGGCCCACACTCGAGCTGCTCGAACGGGAGCACGCACGCCTGCCGGCAACCTTCTATCACGTCTTTGTGGGAGCTCTCAACAAGTGGATTAGGGTATACGACTTTTGTTGTCGACAACAAAAATCGTATTTTGTGGTGATTCCCGTTATGTGGCGAAGGAGCTGAGAGCCCCAATTTTCGTAGCTGTCTTTTTGATCATCACAACATAAGTTTCGACCTCCTCTACAGTTGGGATGGTTGTTCAATTCCCAACTTTGGAGGTCGAAAATGTTTGATCAGTTCTTTGGACGCCCTGCGGCAGTGCGGCGTCATCTCAACAG
>JASHPE010000476.1 GCA_030038235.1 Terriglobia bacterium | reverse complement strand
GGGAGACCGCACGTTTTCCCGCTTCTTCTCGAGGATGTTTACGTGTCATGCCGATGCTCCTTTGGGGCTGTCGAGGCCAGAATAGCGCGCGGGCCCCCCATGAGGTTTTTCGGCAATCCTCGTTAGAAACGTTAAGGGCGCAAACCGATGGTGCCGCGGGACGGAGTTGAACCGCCGACGCCAGCCTTTTCAGGGCTGCGCTCTACCACCTGAGCTACCGCGGCACGGTAACTACATTTTGTGGTGAATGTGAGTGTCTGTCAATCGCCCGCAATCGGGCGATCGGGGCATCTCCTGAATTCGACGTAGGGGCGGCCTTGTGGGCGCCCTAAGAGTTGTGCTGCCGTTCCCTGGGCGGCCACAAGGGTCGCCCCTACGTCGAATTCAGGACGTCACCCTGGCGTCAGCGCAGCGGCTCTTCGACTTCCGCCAGCCACTCCGGACGCTTCAGCACTTCGCGCGGACGCGCCCCGTCCGGCGCGCTGATGATCCCGTCGCGCTCCATCAGGTCGAGCAGCCGCGCCGCGCGTCCGTAGCCTAGCCGGAGACGCCTTTGCAGCAGCGATGTGGACGCCTTGCCGGACTCCACCACGAGCTGCACCGCCTGCTGATAGACTTCGTCCAGCTCGCCGGCATCGGCCTCTTCATCCTCGAGGTCCGGGGCGTCGCGATCGCCGACCGGCCGCAGGAAATCCTCGTTGTACTGCGGACCTGACTGCGCCTTCCACCACTCCACGACCTTGTTAATCTCTTTCTCCGTCACCAGCGGCCCGTGCAGACGCAGCAGGCGCGCCGTGCCCGGCGGCAGGAAAAGCATGTCGCCGCGGCCGAGCAGCGCTTCGGCGCCGTTGGCATCGAGGATCGTGCGCGAGTCGACTTTCGAAGCCACGCGGAACGACATGCGCGAAGGCAGGTTGGCCTTGATGAGGCCGGTGATCACGTCCACCGACGGGCGCTGCGTGGCCAGAATCAGGTGGATGCCCACGGCGCGCGCCATCTGGGCTAGCCGTGTAATCGACTCTTCCACAGTCTGGGGCTCCACCATCATCAGGTCGGCCAGCTCGTCGATCACGATCACCAGATACGGCAGCGGACCCTCGGGCTGGCCATTGTTGTCGAACAGGTTCAGCGTGGACTCCGCCTCGAACAGCCGGTTGTATTGCTCGATGTTGCGCACGCCGTGCTCGGCCAGCTTCTTCAACCGTTCTTCCATCTCGAAGGTGGCGCGCCGCAGCACGTTCGCCGCCACTTTGGGCTCAGTCACGATCGGCGTGTAGAGGTGCGGGATGTCTTCGTAGAGATTCAGCTCCAAGCGCTTCGGATCGATCATGATCATCCGCACTTCGTCCGGCGTCGCCTTGTAAAGGATGGAGACGATCATGGAATTGATGGCCACGCTCTTGCCGGACCCGGTTGACCCCGCGATCAGCAGGTGCGGCATCTGGGTGAGCTCGCCCATGCGAATCTTGCCGGTAATGTCCTTGCCCAGGCCGAGCGTCAGCTTCGACGCCGAGGTTGTGAAGTCCGCGGATTCGATCAACTCGCGCAGATAGATCACTTCGCGGTGCAGGTTCGGCACCTCGACGCCCACCGTCGATTTGCCGGGCACGCGCTCGATCAAGATCGACTCCGCCTTCATCGCCAGGCAAAGGTCGTCCACCAGGTTGGTAATGCGGCTGTACTTGATGCCTTTATCCTGCAGGAATTCGAAGGTGGTGACGACAGGTCCCGGGTGGATCTGCGTCACCTGGCCGGTCACGCCGAACTCGGCGAGCTTCTCCACCAGGCGCGCCGCGCGGTCCTTAAGCTCGTCTTCGTCGACGCCCTGCTCTTCCTCCGCGGGACGCAGCAGCGACGGACTGGGCAGCTTGTATTTGCGCGATCTTGCGGCTACCTTGGGCGCACGCTTTCCGCCCGCGGCGCCCGGCATGACGGACGCAGCCGCGCCCGCCACTCCGAGTCCCTGGCCCTCAACGACCCGAGGCTCCTCTTGCGGCGGTGCGCTGCCGAACAATTGTTCATCCTGCCCGGCGCTATCCACTTCGCCGGTCGATGCGGGCTTGCGGCGATAAATCTCCGGCTCGACGCGTTCGCGCGGGGCCGGCGGCACAGACTGCGTGGCCGCTTTGGCGTTCGCCGTACCGGCGCGATCCATGTTGATGGGCGGCTTGCCCGTCTTGCGCTCGGTCTCTAACTTTTTCTTCAGGCGCTCGCGCTCGCGATTGTCCCGCCAGGCGCGCCAGCTTTCGCCAATGCTGGCCAGCGGCGCAAATTGGGACTGGAAGAAGTGGCCGATGGTTGCGAACGAAAACCGGGTCACCAGGAACAGCGAGGCCAGAAACAGTGCGCCCGCCACGATCGCAGCGCCTACCGGATTCAATCCGGCTACGAGCGCCATGGCGATCAGGTAGCCGGCCAGTCCGCCGCCCCGGATCAACCCAGACACCTGCGGCGCCATGGGCGCGAGATCGAGCAACGCCGAAAGCGACGCCAGGAGCAGCACGGCGCCAAACGCCTTCGTGCCGGGCGCGTGGAATGGCCGCAGGAAGATGCGCCGCACGCCGATCAGAAGCAGCATCAGCGGCAGCAAATACGCGGTCCAGCCCAGGGCCTGCAAGAGCGCGTCGGCAACGTAGGCGCCGGCGGGCCCAATCCAGTTGTGGGCTCCGGGCGACGCAACCGTGTCGAGCGAAGGATCGAGGGAGCGATAGGAAACGAGGCTCAGCAGGATGAGGAGGCCTGCCACCGACAGCAGGAAGCCCTCGAACTCGGCGCGGCGGCGCGAGTCGAAATGGCCTCGGCCGACGGAAGGGTCACCTGCGCCGCGAGGTCTGAAGCTGGTCACTGAACTAGGCATTTCGTGCACCGGGCTTTGATGCGCTCGGGCGATGCAGAGACATCGACGGAGCGCCTGGCGTTTCGAGCCGTGTGCGCGAGCAATCCCCAAGCCAAGCTACCACAGTCTGCAGGTGAAGAAAAGTAGAAACTGCGAACCAGACCGTCGTCCGATAATGCTCGCGCGCACGTCCCAAAAAATTAAGTGCTTTGTTTCCCATAATCTGACGGTTTCGTTTCGTAATTTTTGTAATTTTTTCCTAGATATTATGGGGTATTAACCAGAAGATATACTCACGCCGGCCATATTTGGGACTTGACACGGCGCCATTCGTTAAATTGTTTCACGAGACGTTCGAATTGGCGGTCCAGGAAGGTTTCGTAGCGCGTGAATCGCTGCGTGTCGCTGTCGGAAAGAGCGTTTTGAGCCCCGGCATTCGCCTGCGCCAGACTAACGGCGGTGGTTTCGTGCAATTCCAGAAGCTTCTGAAAACACGCGATCTCGGCGGCCAGCATGTCCAGGAAGATTTGCCGGCTTGACGTATCCGGCGCCGCGTCCTTCGCTCGCTTTTTGTCGGCATCATCCCGCCGCTGGCGGTAATTCGAGAGCAGGACGGCGCCGGCCAAACCGGGGTCCGGCCCGTAGACGGTCTCAAGCCGCCTCAGGCCTTCGTCGCCAAATCCCTCCCGCCCCAGCGCTTCCTGCGTGGCCGTCAGACACTGCAGGATGAGGTTGAACTTGGCCGGCGAGTCCGGCAAGGCGACCAGACCCGAGGCGGCCGCAAGCCGTGCCTCGCCCGTGGCCTCCGGCGATCGGCCTTCACCCGCTAATTTCTGCCCATACTCGAGCTCAAACTGCAGCCGCTGGGCAGCCAGTAGGCTCGACTCCGCCCGCACCACTCGGCGCCGGCGCCAGCGGTTTTCCACCATTTGGTCCAACAAGAGCTTCTCGTAGTGGTCGCAAGGCAGGAAGCATCTTCGCAGACTATCCTCGATGCGACTCAGGTCCCCACGCATCTCTCCCAACTCCGGCACCGCCACCGCCCCGACGAGCGACGTAAGGCCATGCTTGATGGCGTTCAGGCGCGCGTTCACTTTGCCCGGATTCGTGACCGGTCCGGTACACTTCAGGCTGTTGGCGCGGTTCGCTTCCACCATGGCCTCGGTTGTCGGCCTTCGAATCAGACCCACTGCGCGCTTCTGTTCTCTCACAGCGGTCTTTGCAAGATGCCTATCGGGCGCCGGCAAAGCCTCACTGACGGCTCCAACCGCCAATCGCGGACTCACGCGCTTTTCCGGCCCCGCGACCGGAGACTCTGACTCATCGACGCGCGTGCCCGGCTCAAGACTCGCAGGGGATCGCTCGTCACTTGCGGCTCTCAGGTGATTGACGCGTTTCTTGTTGAGGGACACCACAGCCTCCAATCGCCGGGATCGGAGATCCGTCCGGCATAAACAATGTGCACAATGCTTACAGTGTTTAATCTCTGATAATTACACACACGCATACTGAACCGTCGTGGAGGCAATTGTCAACTGAAATTCTTCGGACCCGACTCAGATATTCGGCTACCAGGGTAGCGCGGGCATCGTCGCTCCGAGAAGCCGCATAGGGGAAACAGTGAATGCGCCACCCGCGCTCTCAAAACACAGACCAGAGGCGAGCGTATGACCGGTGTTTTAACCTTACGCGCGATAAACATCATCAAAGTTGGCAACTACTGCGTTAGACAGAATATCTGCTACACTTTCCCAAGTTCCGAAAGCGACTTAGGGAATGACTCCCCTCCGGTTTCTTTCGGGGCCGCCAAACGGGAAAGGCGGGATGGTCCCCCCAGGCTCGCCTTTCCCAGGCAGCGCTTTCATTTTTTCCGCTTGCGCCAGCCCTTTGACTGGATTACTATCACCACGAAGTAGATTAGCTGATATCGAACCGGTTCTCAGTATTCAAACTTACTGAGGCCGGATTCTTCGCGTTTGCCCGATGCGGTGCTGCGGGGGGACAGGGCGGCAGCGCATTCGTGGCCGGGAGAGGCGTTTGGGGAGCCACGCCTCTCCCTTCTGAGCGGCTCGGCATTCCCCCTCCCCAGCCACGCCAGATTTAGCGCATTACCAACTCACCGCCACCGGTTGGGCCGACGCAGTGTCCGGAAGGCGCGGCGCAGAAGGGTCAGAGTGATACACTAAACGCACGAGAGTGACGACGGTTTTCGAAGCGGCCCGCGAGGATTGATACACATACTTCTGTGAAAGAGATTCCGGCGGTTGGGCACCCTCAAGATCGTGCTGGAGCGCCAGGGCGCAGTCGCGGAAAAGAATCGTCGCACCTGAAATGGGGGGCCC
>JASHPE010000059.1 GCA_030038235.1 Terriglobia bacterium | reverse complement strand
TTCATTGTGACCAACCTGACGTTGCCCAGCCGGGCGGTTGTCCGGTTCTATAACAAGAGAGGGACGGCAGAGCAGTGGATCAAGGAAGGCAAGCAGGCGGTGAAGATGACGCGGCTGAGCTGCCATCGGTTCCGCTCGAACGAGGTGCGGCTGTGGCTGAGCGTGATCGCCTACAACCTGGGGAACCTGTGGCGGCGTCTGGTGCTGCCGCAGCGGATTGGGAACTGGTCGCTGACCAGCCTACAGCAGCGGCTGGTGAAGACGGGCGGCCGGCTAGTAAAACACGCTCGCTACTACTGGCTGTCACTTAGGGCCTTCGGCCCGCGAAAGCTCATGAAAAACGCACCCGCGGCTTTAAGTCCAATCTTTCGCTCGGTGAGGTTTTTCGACCCTGCTGTTAGCGGAGAGCCACCTGACGCGCCGACCGTTTGGAGCCATGGTGCGGCGGATCGAGTTGCTGCCTTTGCCTGCCGGGTAGACGAGCCAGCGAACGGGCTGATTTCAGCGGGGACAAAAGAGGGAGAAGGAGGAGTGTCGGAGGAATCGGTCAGGAGAGGGTCAGTTTCGGCCCTTGGGAGGCTCAGGGAGGCCATAGCAACGTGTTCGGTGGCGCGATCACTGTTCGACCCAACTTCCGGTTGCATAGGGGTCGGTCGAGTGGTAGGCTGCTGGTCGGGTCTGAGGTCCATAATGGAAATTCCGGCTGACTGCTGACGACTGGCCACGAATCATTTTCCTTGACAGCCACCTTCAGGCAGAGCACTCTATGCATAGCACTCTAGGGTTCTCGCTATGGCCAAGGACCAACTGCAGGGCGCACTCGACCTTCTGATCCTGAAAACGCTGGCGCGTGGGGCGATGCACGGCTACGCGATTGCGCAGCGCATCCAGCAGGTCTCCGATGAAGTGCTGCGCGTGGAGGAGGGTTCACTCTATCCGGCGCTGCATCGCATGGAGCAGTCCGATTGGATCACTGCAGAGTGGCGCGTGACCGGCACGGGCCGCCGTGCCAAGTATTACAAGCTCACCCCGGCGGGGCGCAGGCAACTGGCGCAGGAACAGCAGGCTTGGGGCCGCGTAGCCGATGCCGTGGCGAAGGTGCTTCAATTTGCGTAAAACAGTTGAAAATTAAAAATCGAAGGTCAAATGTTCTAGAGCGAGGCCGCGCGGAGTGGTTCATTTTTTGACCTTTCGACTTTCGACCTTTGACTTTCGACGCTTAGACCCACGCAGGAGGGCTAACCGATGCGACTCACGAAACGACTGCGAACATTGTTCGGCCGCCCAGCCCAAGAGCGTGAGCTCACCGACGAACTGCGCTTTCACATCGACATGAGGACGGACGAGAACGTCGCGGCCGGCATGAGTCCCGACGAGGCGCACTACGCCGCACTGCGGTGCTTCGGTAATCCAGCCCTGAAGCGCGAAGACGCGCGCACAACTTGGGGTTGGATCTGGCTCGAGCACTTCGTCCAGGACCTGCGTTACGGTCTGCGCGCCATGCGTCAGGCCCCGGGATTCACGGCGGTGGCAGTGCTCTCACTGGCCCTCGGCATCGGCGCCAATACGGCGATCTTCAGCCTGATCGACGCCGTGCTGCTGAAGACGCTTCCCATCCAGGACCCTCAAAACCTGGTGGCGATGGAGTGGTATTCGAAAGGCTGGCCCGAGGGCATCATCAACGGGCTTTCCGGCGGTGGGAGCCGGGACCCTGCAGGACGCAATACGAGCTCGTCATTTTCGTATCCCACGTACGAACAAGTCCGCACCCGGAATCATGTCTTCTCGAACGTCCTGGCGCTGGCCGGCAACAGCAGCGAAATTAACTTGGGATATCGCGGCGAGCCCGGGCGCGCTGAGGGTGAACTGATCTCAGGAACGTTCTTCGAGACGCTTGGTGTACAGCCGGCGCTCGGACGGATGCTCACTCCGGACGACGATCGCCTGGAATCGAGCCCCGTGGCGGTCATCAGCTATCAGTACTGGGAGGGGCACTTCGGACGCGATCCGGGAATCGTCGGCAAAAGCGTCACGCTGAACAGCGTTCCCTTTACCGTGGTCGGCGTCTGCCCGCCGGAGTTCTTCGGTGTTCAGCCGGGCCAGGCGGTCGACGTCTGGGTGCCCCTGCATCAGCAGCCGCATGTCGAGCCCCGGTGGGCGCCGCAGCCCGAGAATACCAACGGGAAGAATATCGGCCCGGACTGGCTCTTCGAACAAAGCCGCCGCTGGTGGGTTGTGATGCTGGCACGGCTCAAGCCCGGCGTCACCGAGCAGCAGGCTCAAGCCGAGGCGGAGGTCATCCTGCAGCAGAGTATGGCCCACGACGTCAAAGCCGGCACCAAGCCCGAGACGATCCCCCATCTGGAGATGACTGCGGGCAGCAAAGGCCTGGACGAACTTCGCCAACAGTTCTCCAAGCCTCTGGCCGTTCTGATGGCGGTGGTTGGGCTCGTGCTTCTGATCGCCTGCGCCAATGTTGCGAATCTGCTGCTGGCTCGCGGCACGTCGCGCCAGAAAGAGATGGCCGTGCGCCTCGCCATCGGCGCGCGACGATCGCGGCTGGTGCGCCAATTGCTCACCGAGAGCATACTGCTGGCGGCGCTGGGCGGAGCGCTCGGATTCGTGCTGGCCTTCTGGAGCACAGACGTCCTGGTGGCGTTTATGTCGAGCGGCCAGGATACGCTCCAGTTGGCCGTCAAGCCCGACCCCTGGGTGCTCGGTTTCACCGCGACTGTGTCCGTGCTTACCGGAATACTCTTTGGACTCGCGCCTGCACTGCGAAGTACGCGGCTCGATCTGACGCCAGCCTTGAAAGCGAGCGACGCGCAGGAACTGAGAACCGCACCGGGTACCCCCGTGCGGCACGGCCGGCGCGTGGGAATCGGCAAGGCGCTGATCGTCGCGCAGGTCTCGCTCTCGCTTCTGCTCCTGGTAGGCGCAGGGCTGTTTGTGCGCACGCTGACTAATCTGGAGAACGTGAATACGGGGTTCAACGAGCGCAACCTGCTGCTGTTCGGAATTAACCCAACGCAGGGGGGGTACAAGGGACAGCGACTCGCCGAGTTCTACGAGGAACTGATGCGGCGCGTGGCAGCGCAGCCAGGTGTGCGCTCGGTTAGCATGTCGGGCACGACGTTGATCAGCGGAAACATCGAGACGCTCGAGACTTTTGTTCAGAACCCGCCGAAGATCGCCGATAAAGACGGCGGGGTGATCTCCTCCGTTAATGAGGTCGGCCCGAACTTCTTCGAGACCATGGGAATTCCTCTCATCCTGGGACGCACCATTCACGAAGCCGATGTCGCCGGCGCGCCCGAGGTCGCCGTCGTCAACGAGGAATTCGCCAGGAAATTCCTGAGCGGCGGCAGCCCCGTAGGCCGGCGATTCGGTTTTGAAGGCAAGAAGAGCAACGGCGAAATCGAGATCGTAGGCGTGGTCGGAAATGCCATGTATAACGGTCTGCGGTACGATATTCCAGCGACGATCTATCCGGCAGCGCTTCAGAACACCACTCTAGGATCTCTGCACTTCGAGGTGCGCACCGCCAGCGATCCGAACCTCTTGATCCCTGCGGTCCGGCGTGTGGCCCAGGGCCTGGATAGCAATCTCGCCATCTACGATGTGCGCAGCCAGATAGAGCAAGTGGACGAGGCTCTGTTCCAGGAGCGCCTGTTCGCGCGCCTGACCGGATTCTTCGGCGCCCTGGCACTGCTACTCGGCTGTATCGGCGTCTACGGCGTGATGGCGTTCGCGGTCACGCGACGGACGCGTGAAATCGGCATCCGCATGGCACTGGGCGCAAATCGGGGCGAAATCGTGGGCATGGTATTGCGCGAGACCCTGGCACTAGTGGCGATCGGTGTGACGCTGGGCGTCGTGGCGGCGCTCGAGGCCTCTCGACTGGTCGCGACTTTCCTCTTTGGACTGAAACCCAACGACCCGCTGACCATCGCCGGAGCGGCGCTGCTGATGGTCGCTGCGGCCGCATTCGCCGGATACGTGCCTGCCCGCCGCGCCTCGCGAGTCGATCCGATGGTCGCGCTGCGTTACGAATAATTCGATAAGAAAGCCCTGATTGTAGTTGCGGCTCAAGAAGAGGGACGCGGTGTCGGACGCATCCGCCTGCGGCGAATTCCCGATGCCTCGGCTGGTAGTCTTATCTGAATTCATAGCCCCGAGCGAGGTGTGCCGTGTTCAAACTCACGAGAACAGTTTGCTTGCTGGCAGTACTGATTACCATGTCCGTCCCGCTTCTCTTCGCGCAAGGCACCTACAAAGAAGTCGACATACCGGATTCGACTTCGACCATCTGCAGCGGTATC